>LIZR01000051.1 GCA_001302825.1 Planctomycetes bacterium DG_23
GCCAATACCTCGCCTATGTGATTTTGAGAATTACCCAGAATAAAGAAAAAAAGACCGTAGGATATATATCCGAATATGCCGGGGCGCGTAGTGCCATTATCTCATCCTTAAATGAAGTCATCTCCCGCTATAAACTGGATGGTCTCAGTTTCACCGTGCCCGAATATGATGAGGATTTTCTCCTGAACCTGAGGAATTTGGGGCTTGAAGGGAAAAAAGACTTCCTTCTGGGCCACACCGTTAAAATAATCAATTTCAGCCGCCTGATGCAGGATTTGCTCCCCCTTGTTGAAGCCAGAATAGGGCAAGAGACTGCACGGGCGATGGAATTCGGCAAAGACGATAAGGGATTTTACATTAGTCTGGGGCGAAAACGCTTCGTGCTTCCGGATGAGGAAAGTCTATTGCATTTCGTTTTTGGCTTACCGCGCCGAAAAGCGCCCGTTCCCAAAGACAAGGAACTGGCCAAGATTCTTAAGCGCATCTTCCCTCTTCCTTCGGTAGTGCCCGGACTTAATTATGTCTGAAGAAGAAGCAGAAAAGAGCATCAGGCTAAAAGAGCGGCCTTTATGCTCTCTATGATTTTCTGTCGCATGGATGTAGTTCTTTCCGGCTTTGTCTTTTATCTGACCGGCTCCAAGGTTATGGTGGGACTTTTACCGGTAATCTCCTGGGCCGGATGGCTCTTGCCTCAGGGTATAGTGCCCTGGTTTGTGGAACATAAGGAGAGGAAAAAGCCGGCTTTTCTGGTAAGCGCGGTTATGCGGATCTCTGCCTGGACGGGCATAGGCGTGGGGGTTTTGCTTTCCGCCAGGGCCGAGCCCGGACGAATTTTCATATTCTTCGTAATCTTCTTTAGTCTCTCCTCTCTGGGCACGGGTCTTTCTGGCGTCCCCTTCTTTGAAATCATCAGCAAACTATTTCCCCTGGAAGAACGAGGCCGGCTGCTGGGCTGGAGAAGGGGTTCAGGCGGGCTTTTCGCTGTGCCCGCGCTGATGCTCGTCTTATATGTATTCAGCGAAAAAAGCCCCATTGCTTTTCCCTATAACTATGGCATACTTTTCAGTGGTGGGGCGCTGGCCATCTTTGCCTCAAGCACCTCCTTTCTCCTCATACGCGAACCGGTTGAGCCGGTAGTACGCGCCAGAGAACCTTTCAAAAAATATGTATTGCGGGGGATGCTGCTCCTCAGAACAAATCCCGATTTGCGCAGGTTTATCCTTTATAGGATATGCTTTGCCTTGGGTATGATGACCTGGGCCTTTTATATGCCTTTTGCCATAGAGCGGTTAGGGGCGCCGCGGTCGGCCACGGGCCTGTTCCTGATAGTGGTGCTTTTAAGCGAGTTAACAGGGAGCATATTCTGGGGCCATTTCGCCGATAAATACGGAAATAGGATGTTACTTATTGGCATCGCTCTCGTCGCATTCTTTGCCCCGGTTTTCGCCCTTTTCGCCCCCCGCATACCTTTGCGGGAAATAGACTTTTTCGGCCAGATCTTCGGCACCATAAACTCTCAGGTGTTATTCCTGGTTCTATCCTTTGCTGTTTCAGGTGCGGTATCGGGCGGACAAATCATAGGCTCAGCCGCTTATATGCTGGAGATAGCACCCAGACGGCGCCGGCCTACCTTTATCGGCTTCACCAACCTCTTTGCCCTGCCGCTGGTTTTTACGGGGCTGGTGGCTGGCTTGATCTCCGAGCATCTGGGGTTTGAGATGGCTTTTCTTCTGGCGGCGGGATTCTCCATCGTGAGCATCTTCGTTGCCCGCACCCTGCGCGAATATCGCGATACAAATCACGGATGACGCAGAAGAAGAACTTGCAATTTTTGCCCTTCGGGTTATAATTATGAATAAAATGGTTGCATTGTTTGCGCGTAATTGTTGAGTTTAGTGCAATAATTTCTGTTTGTCCGCGTAATCCGCGGTCAGGAGGGAAAGATGTCTGAGATTCTGGATAAGGCCGTAAAGGCCTCGCTCGGCGCCGCCAGCCTCACGATTGAGAAGGTCAAAGAGGCGCTCGACAAATTGGAAAAACGAGGAGAAATCACCAAAGAGCAGGGCAAGAGCCTTCTCACCGAACTCGTGAGCAGAGGTGAAAAAGAAGGAAAGGAACTTCACACCAAAATGTCTGAGGCCATCAAGAAGGCCCTGGAAAAATCGCCTATGGCCACCAAGAAGGACCTGAAGAAACTGGAAGAGCGCGTGGCCAAGTTGGAAAAGAAAATAGGCAAGTGAAGTTTCATCCCGGCGTTCTCAGAATGGATTCCGAAATCTCGGTCAGGAGATACCCGTGAAGATACTTAACACCAGGAGTCTATCTGCGACACTTGACACGGTAAACGAAGCCTTTTTTTATGGGCGGTCTTTGTCCGAGTCCCAAAGGGGAAAAACCGCCAAGTGGATTGCCGAAAGACAGGGCAAGGCTGGCTCGTATGCCCAGATGTTCGCGCCGACCGAAGACGATTTCAGGGAAGGGATAAGACTTTTCACCGGGGAAAAGATTAGCAGTCGCGCCGGGATCGCCCATATTCTTGGAGAGGAGGCCTGTCGGGTGCTGATCCTTCTGAACGCGCCTCTTAAAAGCGTCCAGGACTCTTTGAGGCGCGCAAGCCTGGGGATGGCGCAACGCTTAGAAAAGGCGAGGAATAGAGATATTAATGCTGGAAGACGATGGTCTGGGATGTATTGTTGTGGGCGATGCACCTCTGCGCTTTGGCGCCATTTGACTGTCGGCGGACTCAAAGATGCTGAAGGCGAACGCTGGCTGGCCGCTGGTATAGAAGCATTGAAACATCACCGTATCGGCAATGGGAGATGGCGCCGGTTTGCTTTCCACTACACACTGCTCACTTTGAGTGAAATTGCTCTTGCGTCCGCTGTTGAGGAGATGCGATACGCATCGCCGATATGTGAGCAATACTTGAGGCGACCTCCAAAGGACGATGCAATCACTCAGCGTCGCCGACTTTTAGCCGAAAAAATTCTGGAAAGGTGTTGATGGCTGAGACAGACTTCGGACAATGCAGCACATATGCTACGAGCCGATGCCTTTAACCTAATGGAATGGAGGGAAACTTGGATAATGGCGATAAAATTATCCAACTTCTGACTGAAATCCGAGGCCTATTAGAACAACTTACGGAACATCACAAGAAATCCTTGCAAAAGTGGAACAATCACCTTGAACGACAGGATAGGGCTTTGAAAGAATACTCACAACAACAGGAAGAATACAGAAAAACGATGCAAACTGCTCAGGATAGAGAAAAGATGTTTCTAAGGAATCAGAAAATGCAAGTTTTTCTGTGGCTGCTTATGACCATCTGTGGGATACTCTTTATTTTCTATGTTATCTATCAAATCTTTCTTCACTAATTCAAATCAGACAGAGTTGAACCCATAATAGTGCGGCTTTTCCCCGCAAGCCCACCTTAATACTTTCACACCTTCAAACTGATCAAGAATTCGGCGTTGGTCTTGGTCTTACGCATCTTCTCTATAAGTTGTTCCATAGCCTCAATGGGGTTCATCTCATTGAGCACGCGGCGCAAGAGCCAGACGCGTTTGAGTTCCTCCGGGTCCAGGAGCAGTTCTTCGTGGCGGGTGCCGGAGCGGGTGATGTCAAAAGCGGGGAAGATGCGCCGGTTGGAGAGCCCCCGGTCCAAATGCACCTCCATATTTCCGGTGGCCTTAAATTCCTCATAAATCACCTCATCCATTCTGCTACCGGTATCTATGAGACAGGTGGCCATAATGGTGAGACTGCCGCCATTTTCCACATTTCGGGCCGAGCCGAAGAAATGCTTGGGCGGCGTGAGCGCGGTGGAATCCACACCGCCGGTGAGGATGCGGCCCGAATGCGGGGCTTCCTGATTGTGCGCCCGGGCAAGACGGGTAAGGGAATCAAGCAGTATCACCACATCTTTACCGTGTTCCACCATACGCTTGGCCTTTTCCAGCACCATATTGGCCACCTGGATATGCCGGGCGGCCGGCTCATCAAAGGTGGAACTGATAACCTCACCTTCCACCGAGCGCTCCATATCGGTCACTTCTTCGGGCCTTTCAGCCACCAGAAGCACGATGAGATGGCACTCCTTATCATTCTTGGTGATGGCGTTGGCAATCTTTTGCAGAAGCATAGTCTTGCCAGCCCGGGGTGGCGAGACGATGAGCCCACGCTGGCCCTTGCCTATGGGGGCTATGAGGTCCAGCACCCGGGTGGAGATTTCATCGGGCTCCGTCTCCAGCACTAAGCGCTCATCAGGATAAAGCGGGGTGAGGTTGTCAAAGCCGATTTTACTCATCAAAAGTTCCGGGTCTTCGTAGTTCACGGCCTCCACGCGCAAGAGAGCAAAATAGCGTTCGTTCTCGCGTTCCTTGGGCGGACGCACCTGGCCGGAAACCACGCATCCGGTCCTCAAGCCAAAGCGCCTTATCTGCGAAGGCGAGACATATATGTCGTCCGGAGAGGGGAAATAATTGTAGTTGGGGGACCTCAGGAAACCGAAGCCTTCGGGCAATATCTCCAGCACCCCTTCGCCGAACATCAGCCCCGATTGATTCACCCGGTTTTTCATTATCCTGAAGATAAGGTCCTGTTTCTTGAGCCCGGAATAATCCGACACCCCTTCTTCTTTGGCCGTCTTCAGTAGTTGGGCCATAGTCATATTCTGGAGTTTGGTGATGTGCGTCTCGCCGCGTTTCACCTCTTCATACTTCTGGTTAATTTCGGCCTCAATCTCTTGAGGACTTTTTTCCCTCACTTCTTCTTCCATTTTTTCCTCCTCTTCAAGACCGCGGATTATGCGGATTATTCGTGCCGGTTAGCGCCTGCCAAATCTTGTGCACCTGGGCCAGGGTCTTTGGCCGGGTGCCGGAGTTATCTATAACCAAAGAGGCCCGCCGCCTCTTTTTTTCCAGAGGCATCTGCATAGCCTCGCGGCGGCGGAAATCCTCCGGGTTCCATTTTCGGCTGCGGCTGGTGCGTTTCCTGCGCAAAACTTTACCGGCCTGGACATAAATCAATCTATCACAAAGGCTCGCCAGCCCGGCTTCAAGGAGCAAGGGAGCATCAAGCACGACGGCCTTAGCCTCTCTCGCCTTTTTGACTTCGGCTATCTCTCTTTTCATTCGTTTCAGTATCTCCGGATGAGTGATGCGATTTAAGGCCCTGATGTCTTTTATGCTGGCAAAGGCCGCCCGGGCGAGCCTGGTGCGGGAAATATTGCCTTTAGGCGTAAAGACCTCCTTGCCGAAGCGGCGGCGGATTTGGGCCTTAATCGTTCTATTTTTCAGAACCTCGTGGCCGATTTTATCTGCATCAATCACCGCCGCTCCCAGAGAGCCCAGCATCCCGGCCACCAGGGTCTTCCCCGAACCAACCCCACCCAAAAGCCCAATAACCACCTTTTTTCGCAAAATTTCTCCGAAAATCTATTTAGCCGCTGAGGGTCGCCTGCCCTTCGGACCCCGAAGGGGCCCTCAGGGTCCCGAGGGGCAGACGGCGGACTTCTTCTCATCCGGCCTCAAGCCAATTCTTCCCCACGGCCACATTCACCTTCACCGGCACGGAAAGCGGCAAGGCCTCGGCCATCTCTTTCTCTATCATCCTTTGCTCTTCTTCTACCGCCTCCTCAGGCAGCTCAAATACCAGTTCATCGTGAATCTGGAGTATCATCCTGGATGGCCGGGTTTCTTCTTTTATGCGCTTATGGATATTGTTCATCGCTACTTTAATGAGGTCGGCGGCCGAGCCCTGGCACACGGTATTAATGGCCGTGCGTTCGGCCAGGTTGCGGTTTCTTCCCTTGATATTCTTTATGCCGGAAATAAATCTGCGGCGCTTGAGCATAGTGGTAACAAAACCATTTTCCTGGGCCTCTTTAAGAATATTCTCCAGGAAGCGCTCCACACCCGGATAACGCTGGAAATAGGCGTCTATGAAGTGAGCGGCTTCTTCCAGGGAGATGCCCAGGGCACGGGCCAGGCCAAAAGGGCTTTGACCGTAAATCACGCCGAAATTCACGGCCTTGGCGCGGCGGCGCATCTCCGGGGTTACCTCACTTGCCCTCACCCCGAAAACTTCGCTGGCCACAAAGGCGTGAATATCCTCCCCGCGTCTGAAGGCCTGAAGGAGAGTCTCATCCTGGGAGAGATGGGCCAAGATGCGCAGTTCTATCTGCGAATAATCCGCAGTCAATAGACACATCCCCTCTTCGCCGGGCACAAAGGCCTGGCGAATCGTTCTTCCCAGTGCAGTGCGAATGGGGATATTCTGGAGATTGGGGTCGGAGGAGGAAAGCCGGCCTGTGGCGGTTACGGTCTGATTGAATGAAGCGTGGATGCGGCCGGTTCTGGAAGAGACCATCCTGGGAAGCGCATCAATATAGGTGGATTTAAGTTTGGAAAGCCCGCGATATTCAAGCACGAGACCCGGCAAGGTATGAAGCGGCGCTAAACGCTCCAGCACGGAGGCTTCGGTGGAATAGGTGGTCTTGGTGCGCTTGAGTCGGGGGAGGCCGAGTTTATCAAAAAGTATCTGGCCCAGTTGCTGGGTAGAATCAATGTTGAATTCCTCGCCGGCTTCGGCATAGATTTTCTGGCGCAGCCCGTCCATCTCCTGGCCCATCTCCTCGCTCATCCGGGCAAGAATCTGGCTATCTATGGCCACACCGTTCCATTCCATTTCCACCAGCACCTCCACCAGAGGCATCTCCACTTCGGCCAAGAGAGCCGCCAGTTCCAATTTCTCCAACCTCGGCCGCATCTTCCCCACCAGCCGAAACACCACCTCCGCATCCTCACCGGAATATTCCGCCACCCGCCTGGTGGAAACTTCGGCCAGAGAGCCCGTTTTCTTCTCCCCAATGAGCTCAGTCAGGGGTATGGTCCTTTGCCGCAAGTATTCCTTTGCCAAATCGTCCAGATTATGGCGCCTCTTGCCCGGGTCTATTAAGTATGAGGCCACCATAGTATCGAATTCCACTCCCTTCACCTCCACACCGTAATTTCTCAAAACCAGGAGGTCGTATTTAATATTCTGGCCGTATTTGGGAATTTTCTCATCGCCGAGGATGGGCGAAAGTCCGCTCAGGACCTCCTCAAGTTTGAGATGCTTTTCGCCTGCCGGAGCCATTACCGGCAGATAATGCGCCTCACCCTCCTTCCAGCAAAGCGAAATGCCCACAAGCTCCGCTTGAAGCGGCGAGGGGCTGGTGGTTTCAATATCAAAGGAAAAGGCGCCAGTCTTTTTCAGTTGGGCAAAGAATTCCTGGAAAAGTTCCGGGGTATCCACCAGATTGTAACGCGCCTTTTCCTCAGGAGGAAAAAGCACCGGCTCTTCGTACAATTCGCTCAAGAATCTCCTGAAGCCCAGACGGCGGAAAATTACCTTGAGGTGTTCATCATCCCTTTCTTTTAAGCGACACTCATCAAAATCAACCTCCAGAGGCACATCGGTATCTATCTTCACCAGGCCCAGACATTTGCGGGCCTGCTCGGAGAATTCCTCCAGCATCTCGCGGCGCTTTTTGCCGGAGATTTTGTCTATGTGGGAGAGAACGCTCTCCAAGTCCCCAAACTCGCGCACGAGTTCGAGCGCGGTCTTCGGCCCTATCCCCGGCACTCCGGGCACATTATCTGAAGTGTCCCCGGCCAGGGCCATCATATCTGTCACCTGCCGCGGCTCTATTCTTTTTTCTTCTTTGAGCGCCTCCTGGTCATAGACCTGGTCCGTTTTGCTATCGTATTTTTTTACCAGAGGCGAAAGAAGTTGGTCCACATCCTTGTCTCGGGTGACGATAAGGGTCTCTACGCCCTCTTTTTCGGCATACTTTGCCAGGGTTCCGATGATGTCGTCGGCCTCAAAGCCTTGCTTGGCGAAAACGGCAATCCCCAAGGCCTCCAGAACCTCCTTTATGAGGGGAATTTGCGGAGCCATATCTTCGGGCATAGGCTTGCGGGTGGCCTTATAATCCTCAAACTCCTGATGGCGAAAAGTGGGGCCGCGGGAATCAAACACCACGGCGATGTAATCCGGCTGCTTTTCCCGCAGGAGTTTGCGAATCATAGCGGTAAAACCATACACGGCATTCACGGGTTCGCCTTGAGGGCTGGTCAGGTTCTTGATGGCATAAAAGGCCTGATAGAGATGGGAATGACCATCGATGAGGAAAAATCTTTTGGGCATAGCGAATTATCCTTAAGGGGAAGTGATTTCTACTTTGGCAAAGACGAGGCCGCCCTCAGCCGGAAATTCTCTCCCTTCTTGCTTCAATCCTTCAAGATGAGCTTCTATGGCTTCTCGCACATTAGCCAGAGTCTGTTCAATGTTCTCTCCCTGAGAAAAGCAACCGGGAAGGGCGGGCACCTCTGCCCAATAACCACCCTCTTCGGCAGGATGTAAAATAGCCGTATATTCCATTGGAGAGCTCCCTTACAAGAAATGTAAAAATTCTTCCTCGGTTAAGCCTGCTCTTTTAATGGCCGCCTTAAAAGTCCAACTTTCAGTTCTGCCCGGCCAGGCATAGTAATTAAAGAACCGTTGGGCATTTTGATATTAATATGATCACCCTTACCAGACCTTCGGATACCGCCGGCACGGACAAAAGCCCTGACTGCTTCGCGACCCTTAATCCCCCGTAACCGGCGACCATCAGGCATTTTGCCCGCCCACAAAAAACCTTATGCGGTCCACCCTATTCTCACCCTTGTGCTAAAAAAACTTCGTAGGAGGGGTAAACGGGAAAATCATTTTGATAATTCCATCTTTAATGAAAGGAGCACCA
Organism: Planctomycetes bacterium DG_23; assembly: GCA_001302825.1. Classification (GTDB taxonomy): domain Bacteria; phylum Planctomycetota; class DG-23; order DG-23; family DG-23; genus DG-23. The sequence goes on from LIZR01000051.1 coordinate 8,795, forward strand.
CAGGTTTCCGTCTCAAGGAAAAGACCCGGGAAAGGACGATGTCTAAAAGTCATATTTTCATTTTCCAGGAAGAAAGCCTTTTGGCCTTCCCTCATCCATTACCCGCCGGTAAGACATAGGAAATGTTCAAATTAAACCGATAAGAGAAACCTTTAACATATATAAGGCCGCCTCGGGGGAGTTCTCTCACTCTGGGATTAGAAAGTAATAAGAGCCCGTCTTGGAAGGCAAATACGGATTGTTCTTATTGATTACTCTATTATAATATAGGGAGGAATTTCCAATTTGTCAAGATTTTTTTTGCTTTTTCAGCAGAATTTTTTACTATGGATAGAGTAGTAAAAAAACATCAAAAAGCCCTTGACTTCCTGTGGTAGAGGACATAATATTATGCAAAACTATACTTAGCCGGCTGTCTACTTCTTTTTTGCAGAAAGGGGTTGGAGGGTATGAGTATTCCTACTGCTGCGCGTCGTGGTCCATCTGTGGCTCTTATAGTCTTCGTAGTGCTTGCGGTAATTCTGGGCGTGACTACTTATGTCTTCTATTCGGCCAGGGAAAAAGAGCGTGTGGCCAAGGAAGAAGCCCTGGCTGAAACAGAAAGAAGCAGGCGGGAATTAAGTGAAGCCAATGCCGAAAAGGCCGCCTATGCCGACGCTACCGGCTGGGCAACCGCCGCGCATGCCCAGGCTGATGTTGAAGCAAAGTTAAAGACCCTTTACGAGGTGATGAACCGGTGGAATATAACCATAGATCCGGCTCTTCCTCCCACCGCCGCAACCCTGCTCAAAGAAACCGAGCGTGCCACTTTCTCTATTTCCCAGATACTCGACTTCACTGAAACGGCTCTGGGAGAGGCCGAGGCCGCTCGCATCCGTGCCGATGCGGAAAAGCAGGCGATGGAGGATGCCAAAAATGCCGAGCTGGACGAGCGCATCGCCGACCTGAACCAGGCCCGGGCAGATAATATCGCTATGCGTGAGCGGTACGAGGCCGATATTCAGGAACTGCGCGATAATATAACCGCAATCACCGGTGAATTTGAAACGGCCAAAGAAAACTGGAGCATGGCCGAGCGGGATTACCAGATGAAGATTGATGTCCTGAGCGTCAGAATAGATGAAATGAGCCCGGAGATTCGCGACCCCCAAATTACCGACGGCAAGATTCTCAGGGCCGATTTACCACGCAATTTCGTCGTCGTGGATATAGGCCAAAAGCAGCATGTGCGCCCGGATATGGAGTTCCATGTCTTTGGCCAGCCCGGACCTGAGGAGACCATAGACAAGGGAATAATTCGCATCAGCAATATCTACGAAACCCAATCCTTTGCCACCATAATGAAAAGTTATCCTGAGCATCCCATACTGGAGGGCGACCGCATATCCAGCCCCTTCTACGACCCGGTCCGCCCGCAGAGGTTCGTCATCACCGGCGACCTTAAACTTTACGACCTGCCCACCTTGACCAATATCATCAAGTATGCCGGCGGTGAGATTCAGTCGGAAGTGGTCCCGGACACCGATTATCTTATCGTGGGCAATGTCGCGGTGGAGATGCAGGTGGCCCAGGAACAACTTTCCCGCGCCCGGCATTACGGCGTCCCGGTGATGACCGAAGAGAGGCTCCTGGAATACATTAGCCATAAATGAATTTGCGCTGATTATGATGGGGCCGCTGCCGAAGCTGGAGTCTGTCTTCGCCCTCCCCTAACATAGTGGCATAAATGCCTCCTGTTGACAGCACCTCCTTTTTGCCTTAGAATATTTCTTGAATAAGCCTGACAGCCAGGCGGCCGAATAAATTTCGTCACTGGAAGTTGGTCATCAGTCATTCGAATGACGGATGACAGATGACGAATGACGACTCTTTTTTCGTGTGTTTCCCGCCATCCATACGGATGGCCTGTATGGGCCAGAGGCGGGCAAGCGTCTCTTTCGTGAAATTCGTGTTTACTTTTGTTCATTTTTTCTCTGTAGTTTCTGCGTTCTCTGTGGTTTTTTTCGTGGTTTTCGTCTTTTTCGCCCTTCCGCCCTGAAGGCCTCAGGGTCCTGAAGGGTGCTTTTCGTGTTGTATTTTTTTATCTGCGTCAATCTGCGGTTAAATAGTCTTGCGGCGCGTGGAGGAAGTCTATGACCCTTCCCATAGTGGCCATAGTGGGCCGGCCCAACGTGGGCAAGTCTTCGCTTTTTAACTCGCTGGCCCGAAGGCGCGTAGCCATCGTGGAGCCTACCTCCGGCGTTACCCGCGACCGCGTCTCCACCATCATCACCCACGGGAAGTGGGCCTTTGAACTTGTGGATACCGGCGGCTACGGTCTGGAAAAATCTGCTGCGTTGGCTAAGGAGATTACCCGCCAGATTGAGGAGGCCATCACTGCCGCGGACCTGCTCATCTTCGTCACCGATGTGCGCGCCGGGCTTCTTCCCCTGGATGCGCAAATCGCCGAGATGCTGCGCCACAAGAAAAAGCCTCTCATCCTTGCTGCCAATAAGGCCGACACCGAAAAAATCGCCCAAGCCGCGCAGGAGTTCTTCCGCCTGGGCCTGGGCGAGCCTTTGCCCGTCTCGGCCCAAGAGCACCTCGGCCGCTTGGAACTCCTTGAAGCCATCCTTAAGAAACTCCCTCAGGTCGCCCCGCCGGAGGCTCAACCCCTTAAACTGGCCATCGTGGGTAAGCGTAATGTGGGAAAATCCACCTTAGTCAATCGTCTCATCGGCGAGGAGCGTATGCTCACCAGCCCCTATCCCGGCACCACCAGAGATTCCGTGGATTGCCCCTTCCAGTATCGCGGCCAGGGCTTCATCGCCATAGATACCGCGGGCCTTCGTAAAAAACGAAAAGTCAGAGATTCTATAGAATTTTATAGTATAGCCCGGACGCACCACAGCATCCGCCGCGCTGAGGCGGTGCTTTTCCTCCTCGATGCCACTTCCGTCATCTCTCAGGTGGATAAGGCCCTGGGAAAGTTTATCGAAAGCCAGTTCAAGCCGGTGATAATCACCGTGAATAAGTGGGATTTGGCCAAAGATGCCCATCCAGAAGAGTTCGAAAAATATATAGCCGCACATCTGCCCGGGCTATCCTTTGCCCCCATTTCCTTCATCTCGGCCAGGACCGGAAAGAACATCTCCGCCACCTTGCATCTGGCCCAGAGCCTCGCTCAGCAGGCAAACTCAAAAATTTCTACCGGAAAGTTGAATCGCATCCTGGAGGAGGCCTACAGAGGATACGCAGGCCCCGGCCCAGGCAAGGCAAGGTGGGAAAGATATTTTATGGCACGCAGGTAGGGGTGAGCCCGCCGAGTATGGTCATCTTTGTAAATTCTCCGGCGCTATTTGATGAGGCATATCTGCGCTATCTGACAAATCGCCTGCAGGAGGCCGGCCCCTTTTCGGAAGTGCCCATCCGCATCCGCTTGCGCCCCCGCCCCAGAAAAGAAAAATAAACCGCCCTTCGGACCCCGCAGGACTCCTCAGGGTCCTGAGCGGCAGATGGACGCAGATTAACGCAGATAAAAAATACAACACGAAATCTACGAAAAAGACGAAACCCACGAAAAAAATTAAATCACGGAAGCACTGAAAATACGGAAACACGGAAAGTGCCCTAAGCATTAATACCCCGTAGGGCTGGCTCGTCCCTGAGCCAGCCCTGGCGGGGTCAGGGACGACCCCGCCTACGACATAAATCTCACAAATCTTTGCAGTCTGGCTGCCTCGCTGTCTCGCTGCCGCGCTTTCGAATGACCAGCGACCCTTCGGATGCTGCCCTTCGTCCCGAGACTCCTCAGGGTCGAGGGAAGTATCCTCAGGATGCAAAGCACAAATGACGAGACAGCCTGGCCTTCCGGCCTTGACTCTACAAAGCCCCAGTGTATAATTTATAGAAAAGGAAAATTTACTTGACGGGGCTTTTATGGAGAAAAGCAAGCCGGACAAATTCAAGCGCTGGATGATAGCCAGTTTTTTTCTCATTCCCCTGGTGCTTTTTGGGACTGTTCTCGGCACTCTTTGCGTTTATCATTTCTATAGGCCGACAAAGATCAAAATTCTCATTAAACTACTTTGCTATGGGCGGACGCGGTGGTGGGCGCACAATAGGATTTGCGTTGAAGGCGAAAAAGCAGTGCCTTATCTCATACAGGGTCTCGGGAATAAAAATCCAGAGGTGAAAGCAGGGTTAGCCGAAGTTCTCAGGTACTTCGCCTCAGCGGGCATTGAAGCAGAAGAGGCCATCCCCAAACTAATTGAACTTCTCTCTGATAAGGATATGTCGGTTCGCAGTGCGGCTGCTTCCGCTTTGGGAGACTTTGCTGATAAACGGGCGGTGCCCGGTCTCATCAAACTCCTTTCTGACCCTGAGCACAATGTGCGCAATAGCGCCGCACACGCCCTGGGCAGGATTGCCCCGCATGAGGCCGTAGAACCGTTAATTCAAACCCTTTCCGACCCCGAACTTTTTGTTCGTGAAACCGCTGCGGAGGCCTTAAGCAAGATTGGCTCTCACAAAGCAGTTGGCCCTTTAATTGCCTGCCTTGAGCAAGAGAGCCCGCCCGGACTTATGCCTGGCAGGTGGGGCACCTTCAGGAACCGTGTGGTGGAGGCCCTGGAGACGATCACCGGCCGCTCCTTTGGCAAACTTTATGAGGCCCCAACCGATGCCCAGCGCCAGGAAATCATCCACAAATGGCTCGAGTGGTGGCAGGAGAACAAAGACCAATATGAGGCCCGAAGAAAAAGCAAGCACAAAGCGGCCTGATAAGTTCAAACGCTGGATGATAGCCAGTCTATTTCTCATTCCCTTGGTACTTTTTGTAACTCCTCTGGGCTATCATTATTTCTACAGGCCGGTGAAGATGAAGGTGCTCATTCAACTGCTCCGCTATGGGGGGATAAACCGTTGGGCCAGCAAAATGCTGTTTAATCAGGGCGAGGAAGCCGTGCCTCATCTTATCCATAGTCTCTCTGATAAAAACCCTTATGTCCGTGCAGGTTCGGTGGGTTTGCTCATCTCGCTGGGCCCGCGGAAGGGCGTGGACTATGAGGCCCTCTTACCTCACTTGAAAAGACTGGCTTCTGACCCCGAGGATTTGGTTCGGCATAATGCGTTATGGGCCCTGGGCGAAATCCGTTCCGAGGAGGCCGTGGGCCTATTGATAAAGTGCCTTTCGGACCCGGATAGGTTATTTCGCATTAATGCAGCACACACCCTGGGTAGAACCGGCTCCAAAGAGGCGGTAGTGCCGCTTATCCAGGCCCTCTCCGAGAGAGATTCAGGCCTTCGCGGAGCCGCAGCAGCTGCCCTGGGCAAGATTGGCTCCAGCAAAGCCGTCGCGCCCCTGATTGCGACTCTCAAAGAGGAGGCGCCTCCGCAAACCATACCCATTCAGTGGAGCCGCTTTAGAAGAGCGGTAATAGAAGGCCTGGAGAGCATTACCGGCCGCTCCCTTGGCAACTTTCGCAGAGCCACTACCGATGCCGAGCGCGAAGAAATCA
>LIZR01000052.1 GCA_001302825.1 Planctomycetes bacterium DG_23
TCAGGTTCAGGCCAGAAGGCCGAGGCCGGGATGCGCCTGAGCACTTCAATTTCAGAATGCACCTGAGCCATTAGAGAAAGAAGCCCGTAGTCCTTACTTCCCCGCCTGCCCGTACGGGCCGGCCCGCTGGCCAGACGATGTGCCACTTCCTCCTGCACGGTGAAGAGCATAAGTTTTACAGGAAGAGGTGAACTTAAAAGGGCCAATATGGTGGCCGAGGCGATATTAAAAGGCAGATTCCCTATCACCTTAAGGTCTCGGGCGCGCTTCGCATCCTGCCCTTCGTCCCGAGACTCAGGGTCGAGGGAAGGATGCTCACCATCCGAAGGGCGCTTCCGCCTCTTTCTCAGTTCGCCGATAACCTCTGAATTCAATTCGCCGCCTTTCAGTATATCTTCCTCCAGAATGTCTATATTATCGTAATCCTGCAAGTACTCTCGGGCAATCTGGCAAAGCAAAGGGTCTATTTCCACGGCCAAAATTTCTGCTTCCCTTTCAGCCAAAACTGCGGTGAGCGCTCCGGTGCCCGCGCCAATCTCCAGAAGTAAGTCAGATTTTCTTATCTCCGCCAGTCCAGCGATATAGTCAAGAAAGCGATAATTAGTGAGGAAATGCTGGCCCAGGGATTTTTTGGGCTGGAAATTTTCTCTCCGGAAGATTTCCTTGAGCCAGCGGCGACTCTGCCTGCCTCGCCGATAGGCGGATGGGTGAGGCCGTGCCTGCCGGCCGTGCCTGCCGGCAGACGGGCAGGCGGGTTTCATTTTGGGGCTGGGCGAGGGCATCGGCGGGCAATCTCCACGGCAAGTTTTATGGCCTCTTTCATAGAACCGGGATTAGCCACTCCCCGACCAGCAATATCAAAGGCCGTCCCGTGGGCCGGGGAGGTGCGTATGATAGGAAGGCCCAGGGTAATATTTACCGCAGATTCAAAGGCCAGAAGTTTAACCGGGATAAGGGCCTGGTCGTGATAAAGGGCTACGGCAGCGTGGAACTCGTTATTACGGAGGCGGTGAAAAAGGGTGTCTGCGGGGAGGGGACCGGCGCAGTCAATGCCTGCTGCTATAGCCCGGGCCACTGCCGGGGCGAGGATTTTCTCTTCCTCCCGGCCGAATCTCCCGGCCTCAGAGGCGTGGGGATTTAGGGCGGCCAGAGCGAGTTTCGGAGATTCCAGGCCGAAATAGCGGGTTAGGTCACGGGCTGTAATCTGGATAGTGGCGAAGACATCCTCTTGGGTTAAGACCTGCGGCACCTGAGAAAACGGGATATGGACGGTGACCAATGCAACCTTCAAGGGGCCCGCCACGAACATCATCACCGCCCGCTTCGCCCCGGTCATTGTGGCCAGAATCTCTGTGTGCCCGGGCCAGGTGAGACCAGCAAGTTCCAGGGCCTTTTTGCTTATGGGGGCGGTTACCAAAGCGGAAATCTCGCTTTCCACAGCCAGCCGAATAGCGCTTTCAATATAGGTAAAAGAGGCCTTGCCGGAGGCAGAAGACTCTGCACCCCATTTGAAGTCTGTGCCGGTCTGGGCATCGAAATCCAGAAGTAAGATATGCTCCTTGCGCTTTACAATCTCTTCCCGGGATATGGAAGCCCAGGAGATATTAGTTGGGGAAATCAGTTTAAGTGAGCGCTCCAGCACCCTTCGGGAACCCAGGATGAGGTAGCGCACATCACCTTCCGGGGGGATTTCGGCCAGGGCCTTGAGGATGACCTCAGCACCAATTCCTGCCGGGTCTCCCATAGTTATGCCGATAAGCATCTTTGACTCCGTCATTCGTCATCCGCCCGTACGGGCGAGTGACGAGTTCCCAATGACTTATTTTTTTCGGGCGAAGCCCAATTCCTTTAGCCTTTCCACATCTATTCCGCTCTGAGCAGGACTTCCCACGCCGTCGCCAGAGCGGCTCTGGGTCGCCGAAGGCGACCAGGCGCCTTGCCCGTCTCTGGCGGGCGTGGGCGACAGGAGTTTTTCAATCCATTTGCCCAGGACATCCACTTCAATATTGACCTTATCGCCTGCGCCTTTGATGCCCAGAGTAGTATGGGCCAGGGTGTAAGGAATTAAGGCCACGGAGAATCTATTGTCTGAGGCAGACACCACGGTAAGACTAACACCGTCAGCAGCAACTGAACCTTTGGGAATGATATAGCGGGAAATTTCCTCCGAGCAAGAAATAGTCATCAGGGTCTGGCCGGCCTGGGGCTCCTTGGCGATAATCCTGCCCACGCCGTCAATGTGGCCCAGGACGATATGGCCGCCGAGACGGTCGCTTAGTTTGAGCGCGCGTTCCAGGTTTACCTTATCCCCCGCCTTAAGGGAAGCGAGCGTAGTGCGCTGAGCGGTTTCTGGAGCGACCTCAAAAAGAGCCAGGTTACGCGAGCACTGCACGGCGGTAAGACAGGCGCCGTCAATATTAATACTTTCACCCGGCGAGACACTTAGGCCCAGGCGGCCCAGGTCCACCTCAACACGCAAAAGCCCACGCCTCCGGCTCACACTTTTCACCTCGCCCAGTGCTTCTATAAGGCCGGTAAACATAATTACCTCAGTCTCTTGGCAGTTCACCGTTCGCTGTTCATCTTTGACCGTGAACGGACAACGGAGAACACTATTTCAGGGCCAGAACATCTTCTAAAAAATTAAGGGCTTTGTCAATTTTTTTCTTGACTCTCCCGAGAACTGTAAGGGTCATCCCTGCCCACCGGCAGGCAGGCGGCATAGGTCATTCGTCATTCGTCATTCGAATGACGAGTGACGAATTTCGAGTGACGAGTTCGCCGAAGTCGCTTCGCTCCCGAAAAATTTTTCTTGACTATTCGTATAAAGAATTATAATATTTTGGGACACTTGCCGACAGGCAAGTTTTGGGGAGGAAGGGAGAATGCCTACCCGGGAAAGCAAGCGTTTAGGCGAGACCCTGGTGCACGAGAAATTGCTAACCAGAGAAGAACTGCAAGACTCCCTGCGGCAACAGGAAACATCTGGAGAGCGTCTGGAGAATATTTTAGTGCGCCGTGGCTTCGTGGAAGAGGAAGTCCTGGCGGAGGTCATTGCCAAGGAGTTCTCCCTCCCTTTTGTTTCGCCAAATCAATATTTCATCTCTTCGGACCTTTTTGACCTTTTTCCTACAAAGATGCTGGAGAAATATGAATTTGTGCCTCTGGATAGATTGGGCAGGGTGCTCACCGTTGCGGCAACCAGCGTGCTTGATAAGAAGGCCATGGGGGAAATTCAGGAGATAAGCGGATGCACGGTACGCATTTTTGTCGCTCCTATTTCTCAGGTGCATTCAGCCATCGAAAAGATAGAAACTTACGAGAAGGAGAAGGAGGTTCCCGTAGCCCCCGAGCCTGAACCATCCGAGAGGAAGACCGATATCGAGATACTCAGGGAACTTGCCGAGGAACTGAAAAGGAAAAGCACTCCCCCTGCCACAGAAGAGTAGCCCGGAGGGGCCGGGAAAAAATAACCCACCGCTTAAAGATAACCCCCGGCCCGTCGAAAGCCCGTACGGGCCCTACGACGGGCGGTCCGCGTTGAACCTGCGACACCTGCGTGAACATTTCAGACCAAGGCCAAATCTAAAGAACAAAGCCGACACCGCTCACTATTAGTCATTGGTCATCCGTCATTCGCGTGACCAGTGACCTTTCGGATGCTGAGTATCCTTCCCTCGACCCTGAGTCTCGGGACGAAGGGCAGGATGCGAAGCACGATTTTCACGCATTTGTGCTAAAGTCTCTCAGGAGGGGTGACGATAATTATTAATGCCATTTGCACTGGGAAGGAGTTAAGAAATGTTTATCATCCACCAGACAAGAGCAAGGGAAATTCTGGACTCCCGGGGAAATCCCACGGTGGAGGTGGACATTATCCTTGATAGCGGGGCCCGGGGGCGGGCAGCCGTGCCTTCCGGGGCATCAACCGGTCGCTATGAGGCCCTGGAACTTCGCGACGGCGATGAGCGCCGATACCTGGGAAAAGGTGTGACCAAAGCGGTCCAGAATGTAAATGAAATAATCGCTCCCAGGGTAAAGGGCGAGGAGGTGCGAAATCAGCAGGCCATAGACCGTTTGCTGATTGAACTTGACGGGACCCAGAACAAGGCCAAATTAGGGGCCAACGCCATCCTGGGGGTCTCCTTAGCCGCGGCCAAGGCCCGGGCCGCGGAAGAGAAGATGCCGCTTTACCGCTCCATAGGCGGACCCAAGGCCCATCTTTTGCCTATGCCCTTGATGAATATCCTGAACGGAGGCGTGCACGCAGATAATAACCTGGACATCCAGGAATTTATGATTGCCCCGGCCGGGGCCGAGAATTTCAAAGAGGCCCTGGAAATGGGCGCTACCTGCTTCCATAAACTAAAAGCACTGCTTAAAGATAAAAACCTCTCAACCAGCGTGGGGGATGAGGGCGGCTTCGCCCCTGACTTATCGGCCAACGAAGATGCCTTGAAACTTATCCTGGATGCCCTGGACACCGCCGGCTATGAGCCTGGCCAGGATATTCTGCTCGCCCTGGACCCGGCTGCCAGCGAATTCTACACCCAGGGCAAATACATCCTCAAAAGCGAGAAGGCAAAGCGCGAAAAGACCTCGGAAGAGATGATAGATTTCTACAGCGACTGGGTGGAAAAATACCCCATTTTTTCCATAGAGGACGGCCTGGCGGAAGACGACTGGGAAGGCTGGGTAAAACTTACCCAAAGGCTGGGGGAGAAAATTCAACTGGTGGGCGACGACCTCTATGTAACCAATGTGGAAAGACTGAAAGCGGGGATAGAGAAAGGCGCCTCCAATGCAATCCTCATCAAAGTGAACCAAATCGGCACGCTTTCCGAAACCCTGGATGCCGTGGAAATGGCCCGGAAGGCGGGCTTCGGGGCCGTCATCTCTCACCGCTCGGGAGAAACCGAGGATACCACCATCGCCGACATCGCCGTGGCTACCGGTGTGGGACAAATAAAGACCGGCTCGGTGTCTCGAAGCGAGCGAGTGGCCAAATATAACCAACTCCTGCGCATTGAGGAAGAGTTGGGAGATAACGCGCGCTACGCTGGCCGAAGATGGATGGGCAAATAAAGGTGAAGGATTCGTCCAACATTAATTACTGGCTTCTGGTCTTTTTGGGTTTTACCTTTATCAGCCTTTTTCTATTTCCTCCGCTTACCAGAAGGCGCCTTAAAGTTGAGCAGGAGGTGGCAAGACTCACGCAGGAGGTGGAGGCCTTAAAGGCGAAACGAAACCTGCTCACAAAAGAAGAAAGGGCTTTGAAGAGCGACCCTTTTTATAACGAAGTCCTGGCCCGGCGAGAACTGAGGATGCTCAAGCCCGGCGAAAGGGTAGTACCCGTGCAGCGCCCCAGGGTTTACTCTGGAAAAAATCCCCTCCGCCGGCAAGAAAAGGCCGCCTCCAACCCACTTGCTTCATTTCTGGATAGTATGCCCTTTCGGCTTGGCCTCCTGGCCATAGGTCTCGGGCTAATCATCACTGCGCTTCTGGTGGGTCTGGAAGAAAAATCTCCAACTACCGCCACCACATTAGACCGATAGAATTAGACCATTCTTTTTCCACACCAGGTTCTTGCTCTCAAAAAATTCCAGAATTTGCTGGAAAGGCAGAAGTTTTATGCTATAATCTGCCTGTTTAGCAAAAAATGATAGTGGAAGCAGACTAAATAAGGAGGAGATTCGTGGGTAAGATAAAATTTTCTGCGGGGCTTTGGTGCTTCGGGGGGTGTGCAGATAGATTTAATGTGGCAGGCTATAGTGAATTTAAGGCAGTGGAAGAGCAGATAAGGCTCGCAGGCCAGGTGCGCGGTATAGAAGGGGTGGAGTTTCACTGGCCCACGGATTTTGAAAAAATGGATTTCGCCCAGGCCAAGGCTCTCCTTGAAGAGCATAATCTGGTGCCTTCCAATATGAATGTCAATACCTTTGCCTTTGCAAAATGGAAACACGGGGCCTTCACCCATAGGGACGAGAGGCTTCGCCGGGAGGCCATAGATTTGGCCAAGGGGGCGGTTGATGCGGCAAACGAGATGGGTGCGAAGTCCGTGGGACTGTGGCTGGGGGCCGATGGCTACGACTACCCATTCCAGGTGGATTATCGGCTTCAGTGGCAATATTTGGCGGAAGGTATAAGGGAAGTGGCAGAGGTTGACCCGAATATGCTCATAGGCATTGAATATAAACTTAAAGAGCCGCGCACCCATATACAGATTGGCACGGTGGGTAAAACCCTTTATATCTGCAACGAAATTGGCCTGGATAATGTAGGGGTGGCGCTCGATTTTGGCCATGCCCTGATGAGCCGCGAGAACCCGGCCGACAGTGTCGCTCTTCTGGCCAGAAGCGGTAAACTCTTCAATATCCATTTCAACGATGCCTATGGCGAATGGGATGACGATATGATACCGGGCACCGTGCATCTCTGGGAGACGGTGGAATATCTTTACTATCTCAAACTCACTAATTATGATAGATGGCTGGGCCTGGATATGTTTCCCTATCGGGAAGATTCAGTTAAGGCGTGTGATATGGCGCTACGCAATATTGAGGGGATGATGGCCCTGGCGGAGAAAATTGACGATGGTGCCCTGGCCAAGGCCTGGGAGACTATGGATGCCGTGGCCACCCAGGAGATAGTGCGCAAGATAGTTTTTCAGTAAGTTATGTAGTGGCTCTTCACTCATAAGGCAGATACGCAAAAGTTGAGGAAAAGTTCAAGTGCGAAGGGAACGGAGAATAGTCCTGGCTATGCTGGCCGTCTCTATAGCGGCGGGCATACTGGCCAATTACTATACAAAGACCGATGTGGAACTCATCGACCATTGCCTCAAAAAGGCTGAAAGGGCCCTGGAATCTGGCGATTTGCAAAAATGTATGCTGCTTATTCATCCAAGATATCGCTATGAAGAGGTCAACGCCGGGGAATTAAGGGATATGTGCGTGGAACTTTTGGCTCAAGCCCCGGCCCGGGATGTAAGGATTATCAAAAAAAGCATCAGGGTTGCCGGCAACCGGGCCACCGTCTATCTTTCCCTCATCTATGCGCCAAAACAAGAGTCAAGGTTGGCCTACGGGGTCAGGTCCAGTTGGAGAATCCATTTATTAAAGGTGGAGAAATTCCGCTCTGAGGACAAGCCTTGCTGGCTGGCCACAGGGATACACCCCATAAAGATAGGCCAGGAGCCGGTGAGAAACCTGCGCGACCTGAAATATCGTGTGGTGCTGCGTTAGGATTTCTTCACATACAAAGCCTTTCCTTTGGATGTATTCTTTCCTTAATGAAAAAAAGCCGATGCGAAAAGGTCTCTTCGCATCGGCTCCAGGTTTTTGCCTGCATTAAGTTTCAGGCGCTTTCAAAATCTTATATCAGCCTTATTTCTCCTTCGCAGACGCCTCCTCTCCTTTGAGTATCTTTCTCATATCCTCGCTCATAGCAATACCGTCGCCATTGAGCATACTTGCCATCATATCCGCGGCTATTTCCAGACCGGCGGCTCGCTTCTCCTCCGCCTGCTTCTCAGTGGTGATATCGTGGGCGATACCCATAACCAATACCACCTGTCCCTCATCGTTGTGAATAGGGCTAAGTGTAGTGGAGAAATAGCGATATTCGTCATAGGCCGGAATAATTTGCTCCACCTGAACTACTCTGTTTTCGCGAAAGACGTGCAAAATATCTTCCAGCAAAACCTTGGCTTTTTCCTGGGGAAAAAGTTCCGTAAGTTTCTTCCCCATAAGGTCGGCGCGTCTTCGGCCCAGGGCTTTGGGGCCGGCGCGATTCATATAGAGATAGCGACCCTCGCGGTCATAAGCAAAAATGACATCGGGGCTCGCTACCTGGGACGCCGGCTGTTTCACCTCGGGTTTCTGTAAGGCACCTTCTGCCTGCTTGATTTGGGTGATATCATAAGAGATAACCTGCACCGCGAATATATCGCCGCCTGCATCTTTCATAGGCAACACATTATATCTAAACGACCTTTTGCCTGAAGGCAGTTCAAACTCGCCCTCAAATTCGAGCCCCTTACCAGACTCCACGACTTGACGAATCTTCCCCATCTCCACATCCGCAACGGCTTCAGGATGAATCTCGTATATGGATTTGCCCACGAACTCATCCGGTCTGCCATCAAGGTGTCTTGCCGCAGCCGTATTCATCAATAACAGCACCCCCTTGGTGCTGTAAAGCGCCATAGGATTAGAGGCGCTATTGATAAGGCTGAGCAAGACCCGGCATTTCTCCTGGCTTTCCTCCAGGTCGCTCTGCAGTTGCTTGAGTTGCTTTTCTGCATCGTTCAATTGTGTAGCACGCTCGCGCAACTCCTTGACTTCATCCGCAAGTTGTTCCTTTGACTTACCGATCATCTTCCGCTCCTCCCAAAAAAGTTGTGGCACTTATGGGCTTACACCACGCGGCTACCATAAGCCAGTGTTGGTGACTACTCCCTTGGCTCCTCTTTCAGTGAGACTTTCCACTATTAAAAAACCCCGCTCCTGTCGGAAGCGGGGCTTGCCTTTGCTTCATCTATCCCTTCGGCAGCCGGGCTACCCTTTTTTCGGGCCCCATAGCTTTGCGCCCCTGCCTCCCGGCAGGTCTGCCCTTTTCGGGGATTCCACCTTAATTTCACAAAAGTATAACACAGAATCTCCGTTTGTCAAGTAAAAAATAAAAGAAATTGACCAGCCCAAATGAGCCCTTACTGCTCTTTTGAGGCCTACCAACCAATACCTTCGCAATATGGATGCCAGATTAAGCAGGTGAAATTGACTTGCTCTAACAAAGCGACATTATCCGCACCCACCCATGAAATGAAGTGCCAATTATGGCAGAAAAGCCATAATTTTCTTTATAAATTGTGGCTCAAAGGCCATATTTTTTGAGCTTTCTATAAAGGGTCTTGTAATCCACTCTTAGTATGCGGGAGGCCTTCATCTTATTGCCATCGGTGGAACTGAGAACCCGGGATATTATGCGCTTTTCCAACTCTTCCGTGGCGATGCGCACGGTCTCGCTCAAGGAGAGTTCTTCCCCGCTTTGGTCGAGTTGAGAGAGGCTCTGCGCAGTGGCAGTGGCTCTGGAAAAGGAGAAGAGATGCCAGGGCTCAATTATGTCCTCGGCCAAAAGCACCGCTCTTCTTACCCAGTTCCTGAGTTCCCGTATGTTCCCCGGCCAACTATACACCATCAGTTCGGCAATAGCCTCGGTGCCGAGGCCCTGAACCTTTTTACCTAACTCGGCATTTGTCTGCTCAATAAAAATTTCCGCCAGATGGACAATATCTTCCCGTCTTTGCCGCAGTGGGGGAAGTTTAATAACGAACTCATTCAAGCGGTGATATAGGTCGCGGCGAAAGCCGCCGGCTTTGACTATCTGGCCCAACGGCTCAACCGTAGCCACGATGAGACGGGAGTTTACATTGTTGGCCTTGGATGCACCTAAGCGAAGCACTTTGTGGCTTTCAATGGCCCGCAGTAATTTGGCCTGCACACCCAGGGAGAGATTGTTGACCTCGTCCAGGAAAAGGGTGCCTTTATGGGCCAGTTCAAACTGACCCGGCTTGGAATGGTCGGCGCCGGTGAAGGCGCCCCTTTCATAACCAAATAGTTCGCTTTCCGTGAGGGCCTCGGGGATGGCCCCGCAGTCGAGCGCTACAAAGGATTCTTTATGCCTTTTACTCAGACGGTGAATGGCCTGGGCCATTACTTCCTTGCCGGTGCCCGTCTCGCCCTCCAGGATGACCGTGAAGTCAGTGCTCGCTACCCTTTTCACCTGGCCGAGCACCGCCTCGATGGCCCGACTCTTGCCGAAAAAGGACGAAAAAAACTCATCCTCTAATGTCTCCGCATCACCTGGCACCACAGCGTCCGCCTTACTCTATTAAAAGTTCGCCAAAATTTGGCCTTTTACCCCAAGAGGCGCGCGCTGAACGAGTGCAAACAAAGCATAAATGTTACTGGCCGCCTGAGCAACGAAATGGGCACATCCCACCACGGCTATGGCAACTGTGCCCTTTTTTATGGCTTACTGCCAGGGAACTTTGTTCCTCGTTATTGCAAACCTTATGCCAGATTGGGCTGAATTATTTTGCCAAATGCCCAAACGAGTAGCTCTATCACGGTTCAGGGCCTATACATACTCTGTCGCCTCCGATGTATTCGTTTGAAATAAAATTACAAAATGCTACGCTCATCCAACCATACAAGTAAAACAAAATTCAAAATTTTTTCAATCGGGACGAGGCCCTTTTTTCTTATCGTGGTAACTCCCCTGCTGTATAGGTGAATTCCCCAACACAACCATCTCCTGAAGGTGAACAAAATGAAGGAAAATATGCCCTGGTGGGCCAGAAAAGAAGCGCTGAACCGACAAACTCTCTTGTTTAGGCCTTAAAGGCCCTTGAGGTTGGGGCCTGAGGAATGAAAGGGAATTACGGAGCAGTCTCGGCGAGAGCGGCCCGGCTCGCTTAATCTTCTATGATGGCGCTTCAAATGAACCGGTGCCCTGGCTTTGCACCCACTGAATGGCGTGCTGGACCAGTTCGGCGGCGTCCTTGAGTTTGAGTTTTTCCTTGATGTGCTCGCGGTAAGTCTCGACGGTTTTTACGCTTAGATGCAACTTTTCGGCTACCCGGCGGGTGCCCAGACCGCAGCCTATTAACTGAAACACTTCCAGTTCACGGTCACTGAGGCGCTCTATGGGTGAGCCGCCCACTTCAGGTTTTCCTTCAACGAATTTGTGCAGAATTCTTTGGGCCATCTTGCTGCTCAGATAAATCTCGCCGCTAAGCACCTTTCGGATGGCTTCTACCACCTTTTCGGCGGCTTCCTGCTTCATAATATAGCCTTTGGCGCCGACGCGCAGAGTGCGCTCGGCATATTCCGGCTCAATGCCGATGCCATTGTCGCGTACCCAGAAAAGCCACTGGTCATCTTTACGCTCTACCCCGATATGCACTTCCAGCGGCTTGTCACTGCGGAACTTGATGGCGTTACCGATGAGATTCTGGAAAAGTTTAACCAGCTGCGGCGCGTCGGCGGTGATTTGGGGCATAGGGTCGTGAGTAATCACGGCACCGCTTTCCTCAACAGCCGTCTCCAGATTCCTTAGTGCCCGGTCAAGCACGGCCTGGCAGTCGGTCGGCTCCAAAGGTCTCTGGGGTCTACTCACGCGCGCATAGGCCAGGAGGTCATTAATCATCTTCTGCATGCGGCTGGCCCCATCCACGGCATATTCAATAAAATCGTCCGCATCGCTGTCAAACTTTCCCTTGTAGCGCTTTGCCAGCAGTTGCACATAACTTGATACCATACGCAAAGGCTCCTGCAAATCATGTGAGGCCGCATAGGCGAACTGCTCCAGTTCGGCATTGGAACGCTCCAGTTCGGCCAAAGTCTCTTTCAACTTCTCCTCGGCCTTCTTGCGCTGGGTGATGTCCTGCAGGGTGGAACGGATGCCGGTCACCTGTGCCACATACTTTCTCTCAATACCTTCCGGAGCCAAGGGGCGGCGTTTCTCAACCTTTTCCTGGACCCTCTTCCTGGACAATTCCCGCTGCTCCGGGGTAATGAATTCCCACACCGGTTTGCCCACCATTTCTTTGACAGTATAACCTAACAAATTTGCTTCGGTCTGATTAACGCGCACCATCTTTCCTTCGCGGTCAATTTCGTGATAGCCCACCGGGGCCTCCTGATAAAGCCTGCGATACCTTTCCCGCGACTGTCTGAGTTCTTCGTCTATGCGCCTGCGCTCAGCGTTTTCAATAGCCTCCCATTTGCCTCTACGCTTAATAAGAGCGAATTGGTGCGTGCTGAGTGCCTCCAAGACCTCGGACACTCCACACTTATCAAGAGAATAGGAACAAATGCCGATCATTCTTTGATTGTAGATGCCATCGTTTAGCAATGCTTCATACTGAATGAAATCATTCCAATCTTCTTTCCCGAGCCAGGAGATATTTCCTGCGATACGAAGTCCATCGAAGCCTCTTTCTTCGGCCTCTTTTTCTTTTTCCTGCCAGGCCTGCAGCACCTTTTCCGCTTCAAATTCCCCGGATGGGGTATACCACTCGCTGGCATCCAGTATTACTATTTGGCCCTTCTGGATATAACCATCTAAATTCTCTGCCGTCTTTTTCAATGCTGCGGTGGCCCTTTCCACCTTCAAGGGTCGGGAAGTAATCCAGATGCAGAATTCGTTATTTTCCAATCCTGTTTTGAAATAGGGAATTAAGATTTCGGTTAAGTCTTTTCTGGTTTGGTAGAATTGACAGAAGTGTGTGCCCCAGGGGACACTGCCGATGATATCAATTCCGGTATTTCGTAATTCCCTGGTTAGGGTGGTCCCTTCATCCTGCATTTGGCGCCCACCCTATGATAGGAGGAAATTTCACCTGCGCCCAATCACACCAAAGCCTCAGGGTCCGTAGCCGAGGAGAAGCGTTGGTAGTTGTCCCGGCCTTTTCTCTTGGCGCGGTACATAGCGGCGTCGGCATTCCTTATTATGGTCCCAGCGTCCTTACCGTCGTTGGGGTAAATGGCAATTCCAACGCTGGTAGTAATATTGATTTCGTGACTATCAAATGCAAAAGGCTTTCGAAAAGCCTCCAGGATTTTTTTAGCGACCGCGCCCGCATCTTCCACCCGGGCAATTACGGGCATTAAGAGCATAAATTCATCGCCCCCGAGACGAGCGACGGTATCGCTTTTACGCAGAAGGTTTCTCAGTCTACGGCCAACATGCCGCAGCAACTGGTCTCCGACCTGGTGGCCCAGGGTATCATTAACATCCTTAAAATAGTCAAGGTCGAGCGACATCACAGCCAGATTTTGCTGGTTGCGCTCCGCCTGAAGCAGCGCCACCGCCAGACGGTCATTAAAGACGAAGGGATTGGGCAGACCCGTAAGGAGGTCGTGATAAGCCAGGTACCTCATAGTTTCCTCTGTCTGCTTGCGTTCGCTGATGTCCGAAAACAGGCCGTCAGCATACATTACGCCATCTTTTTCGTAGGTAGTAATTGACTTGGCGTGCACCCAAATCCAATTTCCGTCTTTTCTCCTAATTCTGTAATCAATATCAAGCCGTATGCCCTTTTCAAATAATGCGTCAAATGCCTGTTTCGCTTTTTCAAGCTCATCAGGATGGATTCTTCCAAACCACAGACGCTCGCCTTCCTTATAAATTTCTTCTGCATTGTACCCATAAACTTTTTCTACATTTGGACTAATGAAGGTGGTGTTGCCTTTGCAATCAGCCGTCCAGGTGACATCTGGAATGTTGGTAACCAGCGTACGATATTTTTCCTCACTCTCCCGCAGCGACTCCTCCATCCGCTTGCGCTGGGTAATGTCTCTGGCAATGCCCACAAGTCCTATGATATTTCCTTTATTATCAAACTGCGGAACCTTTATGGCCTCGAACCAATATTCTTTTCCATTTTTCCCCGTCATACGCTTGGTGATTTCCCTGGGTTTTCCACTCTTGAACACAAGTTGGTCATCTTCAATATTTTTCTTAGCCTCTTCTTTATGGGGCATTATTTCATAATCGTTCTTTCCCACAACTTGCTCACGAGGCAATCCAAAGGCTTCTAAAGTCTTATCGTTGACAATAATATATCGGTTCTCTAAGTCCTTAAAAAATATGGCGTCATGAGCAGACTCCACCATATATTGATATCTTTTGAGGTTCTCCTTTGTCCATTCGCCTTCGGTTTCTAAGGCTGCCAATTGAGCAATTCGTTGGCGCAATTCCACCAGTTCATTTATAAGTTGTTTTTTTGTCTTTCTTTCATCTTTCATCTTAGATGCCTCCGAACCTTGCCCTCCCTTCGGACGCTGAGCATCCTTCCCTCGACCCTGAGTCTCGGGACGAAGGGCAGGATGCGAAGCGCGACCATTTCGCCTGTGGATAAAAAAGAAATGCCAGAAGAGTATGTAATTGAGCCACTCCCCCACGCTTGCCTAACACACGGCCCAAGGTGCAAGTGGCAAAAAAATCTCCCCGTGGGGGAGACGGTACGAATTCCACATTGAGATTTCATTTTACCGACCATCGGCCACACCGTTTATAACTATACTCATAAGGTTATGATTTGTCAACCTTAATTATTCACAAAATATTCATAATTACATACACTCTTTACGGTTAGCATTTTTCGCAAAATAACTGAATGAATAAGAGTAAGCCTTTACAGGAGGTGAGTTAAAGACTTTTCTTAAACGGGTGGAATTTTCTGGCCCTTCAGGGCGAACATTCCCGGGCCCGGTACGGGCCCCTTAGGGGTCCGGGCAGGCAGGATGAACCCAGGACCATTTCTTTAGCCGCTCAAGGAACGACCTTCGAGTGAGGTCAAAGGTAAGGGGGGTAATGGTAACATAGCCCTGAGAGAGTAGCACCAGTTCGCAAGAATCGGAAAGAGGAACGGCCTTATCTTCCCCGACGAGCGTAATTTCCTCTCTACCATCCGGGAGAGTAGAGCAGCTGAAGGTCTCTTTGAAAAATTCCGTGCTCTGAGGAGAGACGCGTACTCCTTTTATATTCTTTAGCGGACACGCCGGAATATTGATGGAAAAGGCACTTCTCGCAGGAAGTTTTTTCTTAAGCAACCTTTCCAGTATAAGACGGGTAGTCTCGGCAGCAGCGCCGAAATCGGCCTGGGGCCCTCTTTCCAATGATGCCGCCACGCCCAGAATTCCGGTCCATGCCCCCTCTAACGCCGCAGCCACTGTGCCCGAATAAAGCAAGTTCATCCCCGCATTAGCCCCCCAGTTAATCCCGGAAACCACTGCATCAAAAGGCTCTTGAGAGCCTCCCCGCCTGGCAGGAAGAAGGCCGGCCAGGGCAATCTTAACGCAGTCGGCTGGCGTGCCGTCGGCAGCATAACAGAGGCCCCCTTCCTTGTCCTTTACCTTTCGCAAGGTTATGGGGGAATGTATGGTTATGGAGTGCGATATGCCGCTACACGGTTCCTGCGGAGCAACTACTGTGACCTCGCCCAGAGACACCAGTTCCTCCCTTAAGGCCGCAAGCCCGGGAGCGCCAATCCCATCGTCATTGGTTAGGAGTATACGCATCATTCAGTCTCTGCTTGGATGCCTGTGGTCAATATAGAACCTCTCGGCCCTAATGTCAAGATGCGAAAAGGAAGATGCCCTTGCAACCCGGGCGAGCAAAGTTTATATTTCTATCTAAAACGGGAGGAAAAGATGCAGGCACTTTTTACCACGGCGGCAAGGATAATTACGGGAGCCGGTTCACTCTCGAGTGTGGGCGAGGAAGCGAAGTCGTTGGGCAAACGAGCGCTTGTTCTTACTGGCCGCAGGGCAATGAAAGAGGCCGGGATAGAGAAACGTTTGCTTGATATTTTGAGCGCTTTGGGAGTGGAAAGCCATCTTTTCGACCGAGTGCCGCCGGAACCCGACCTCACCGTGGTGGATGAAGCAAGATGCCTTATCCGCAAGCACACTTGCGATTTGGTCATAGGTCTTGGCGGGGGAAGCGTGATAGATGTAGCCAAGGCCGCCGGAGGACTGGCCAACGAAGAGGCGCCTGCGGCTGCCTTTCATCAAGGAAAAAAGGTAGAAAAGGGAGGCCTTCCCATCATCGCCATCCCCACCACCAGCGGCACCGGCACCGAAGTGACCAGAAATAGTGTCATAATAGATAAGAAAAGGCGCGTCAAAAAATCCATTCGCGATGATGCGCTTATGCCCCGGGTGGCCATCATTGACCCGGAACTTACGCTCACACTTCCGCCGGAGGTCACTGCCTATACCGGTATGGACGCGCTGACCCAGGCCATCGAATCCTTCACCTCCATCCATTCTACCCCGCTCACCGATGCGCTGGCGTTTAAGGCCTTTGGCCTCCTGAGCCAGAGCCTGCTCCAGGCGGTAAAAGATGGAAAGGATTTGGAGGCGAGAACGGATATGTCTTATGGCTCGCTACTTGCTGGAATGGCGCTGGCCAATGCGAGACTGGGCGCGGTGCACGGCCTTGCCCACCCTCTGGGGGTCCGCTATGATATTGCCCACGGGATGGTCTGCGGTATTCTCCTTCCATTCGTGATGCATATGAATCTGGCCTTTGCCAAAGAGAAATATAGAGCGCTGGGAGAAGCGGTCAACCAGGATGTAATCGCCTGGGTGGAAAAGACATCAGACGAAGCGGGCCTGCCAAAGGATTTGAGCAATTACAATTTAAGAAAAGAGGATTTTCCGGAAATAATGGAAGAGGCGCTTCAGTCAGGCTCTACCGCGGCCAATCCCAAGAAGGTAACCCAGGAAGACCTCCTCAAAATCCTGCGCGACCTTAGGGGCACAGAGGCAAAAACATCCGATGTGTGATGTCTGACTTACGGCTTCTTTCTAAGGATAAAGGCCGCGCAGTCGGCAGGCCTCGGCCACCCGGGAGACGGCCAGCATATTCGCCGCCTGGCGCATACTCACCTTCTCTTTCTGAGAGAGCCGATAGACATCCTCAAAGGCCCGTTCCATCACCTCTCTCAGGCGCAGGTTCACCTCCCGCTCGCTCCAGAAATAGGCCTGTATCCCCTGCACCCATTCAAAATAAGATACAGTCACCCCGCCGGCATTGGCCAGTATATCGGGTATGACGAATATGCCCTTGTCATCCAGGATTTCATCGGCCTCAGACGTGGTGGGGCCGTTGGCCCCTTCGGCAATCATCCTGGCTTTTAGGCGAGGGGCATTTTTTTCAGTTATCTGATGTTCCACGGCGGCGGGGACTAAAATATCGCATTCCAGTTCTAAAAGTTCCGCATTAGTTATGCTATCAGCGTCAGTGAAGCCAAAGACAGTCCCCGCCTCGTCCACATATCGGCTTAGTCGGGTTATGTCAATGCCTTTGGGATTGTAAAGCCCTCCATTAATGTCACTAACGCCAATAATACGGCAGCCCTGGCCAGTGGAAAGTTCGGCCATATTTCGGCCCACATTACCGTAGCCCTGCACTGCCATAGTCCGCTCTTCCAGGGTGAAGTCTAATTTCTTAGCCGCATCCATCACTGTATAAAGGCAGCCGCGGGCAGTGGCCTTATCGCGGCCCAGTGAGCCGCCCACTTCTATGGGCTTACCTGTAACCACAGCGGGGACACTATAGCCCTGATTTATGCTATAGGTGTCCATTATCCAGGCCATCACTTGAGCGTTGGTGCCCATATCTGGTGCGGGGATGTCTTTTTCCGGGCCGATAATGGGAAGGATGGCTGAAGTATATCTGCGGGTGAGCCGTTCCAGTTCGCTTGGAGAGAGTTTCTTGGGATTGCAGGCTACGGCGCCCTTGGCCCCGCCGTAAGGGATATTGACCACGGCGCATTTCCAGGTCATCCACATAGCCAGGGCCTTAACCAAATCCAAGGTTACATCGGGATGATAGCGGATGCCTCCTTTGGCCGGGCCACGGGTAAAATTATGCTGCACCCGGTAACCGGTGAAAACCTCAATCTGGCCATCATCGCGGCGAATGGGCACGGATACTACGAGGCACCGCCGCGGAACTTTAAGTATCTCCAGCGCCCCGGGCTCAATATTTATACGCCGGGCGGTATCCTCCAGTTGCTTTAGCGCCTTATCCCAAACGCTTTCCTTTATCTTCTCCTTACAGTTGCCACGAGTTACCTCCCCGGGTTTGCCCTGATTCAAAGAGTAGGCCGGCAGCCTAAAGGTTAACGGATGGCGCGAATGCCCACTTCGTCAGTGCGAATACGCAGGGCATCCTCTACCGGAAGGACAAAGATTTTGCCATCGCCGATGCGTCCGGTGCGGGCAAGCTTTTTGATGATGGTAATGATACCGTCCACCTCGGCTTCATCGGCGACTATTTCTATCTTCACCTTGGGGCGGAATTTGGTCTGGGCCGTCGGGGTCTCTTCCTCGGTATATCCGCGGGATCGCCCAAAACCCCGGCATTCGTAGACGGTCATCCCTCGTACGCCACCTTTGGCCAGCGCCTCTTTGATTTCCTCCAATTTGATGGGTTGAAGATAGCATTCTATTTTCTTGAGCATTCTGTCTCCTTTCGAGCGTCGTAATTGGCTATTTGAGCCAGCGTCTCATACCTTTTTGCTTTTTCTGGCTTTAGAATCGGTGAGCGCTTGCTTGAGGGCCTCGCTCACCGTTTCTATCAATTGGAATTTGAGACCTTCTTTTAGTTCTTCGGGTATTTCCTTTAAATCTTTTTCGTTGCGCTTGGGTAGGATGACCTTCTTAATACCGGCGCTTCTTGCCGCAAGCACTTTCTCCTTTATCCCTCCCACGGGGAGGACGAGACCCGATAAGGTAATCTCCCCGGTCATTGCCACATCGCTTCTCACCGGCCGCTGGGCTACCGCTGAAGCGATGGCCACGGTCATAGCCACGCCGGCTGAAGGGCCATCTTTGGGAATGGCCCCGGCCGGCACATGCAGATGCAAATCGCTTTTGGCGAAAAAGGCCGGATCTATGTGCAAATCCTTAGCATTGGTCCTGACCAGGCTCATAGCGGCCTTGGCGGATTCCTGCATCACCTCGCCCAGATGGCCGGTGGTGGTGAGACTGCCCTTTCCCGGCATCCTCACTGCTTCAACGAAGATTATCTCGCCGCCAGCCTGCGTCCAGGCCAGACCCGTGGCCACGCCGGGACGAGCAGTGCGCCGCGCAGCCTCCGGGAAAAATCTCTCCACCCCAGAGAATTCCCCCAGCTTTTCCGCCGTGACCTTAACCTTTTTCTTGTCCTCCATAGCCACTTCGCGGGCCACCTTGCGGCAGACCTTGGCCAGTTCCCGCTCAAGTTGACGCACTCCGGTCTCGCGGGTATAGGAATTTATCAGTTTATGCAAGGCCTCGGTCGTGAACTCAAGATTCTCCTTGCTGATGCCGTGTTCTTTGAAAACCTTGGGGATAAGATAGCCTTGAGCAATCCGCACCTTTTCCTCTTCGGTATAGCCACTTAAATTTATGATTTCCATTCGGTCCTGCAGCGCGGGCTGGATAGTGTGGGTGAAGTTGCCCGTGGTTATGAACATAACCCGGGAGAGGTCAAAGTCCAGGTCCAGGTAATGGTCGCGGAAGGAGAAATTTTGTTCCGAGTCGAGAACTTCAAGGAGCGCTGAAGAAGGGTCGCCGCGGAAATCGGCGCCGACTTTGTCAATTTCATCAAGCATAAATACGGGATTATTGCTTTCGGCCCGACAAAGGGCCTGGATGATGCGGCCAGGCAATGCTCCCACATAGGTGCGGCGATGACCCCGTATTTCGGCTTCGTCACGCATCCCGCCCAAAGACATCCGGATAAATTTCCTGCCCAGGGCGCGGGCTATGGATTGACCCAGTGAAGTTTTGCCCACCCCCGGCGGTCCAATGAAGCAAAGGATAGGGCCTTTCATATCCTGTTTAAGTTTGCGCACCGCCAGATAGTCAAGTATGCGCTCTTTGACCTCATTCAGGTCGTAATGGTCTTCGTCCAGGATACGCTGGGCACGCTTGAGATCGAGATGATCCTTGGTGGACTTCTGCCAGGGCACTTGAATGAGCCAGTCCAGATAAGTACGGATGACATGATATTCGGCCACGCCGGGAGGGATTTTTTCCAGGCGGGAAAGCTGGGCATTGGCCTCTTTGAGCACATATTCGGGAAGGTTGGCGGCGGTAATCTGCTTCCTGAGTTCATTTACCTCCTGCTGGCGCTCATCCACCTCGCCCAGTTCTTCCTGGATGGCCTTGAGTTGCTGGCGGAGATAATACTCCCGCTGGGCCTTGGTCATCTCGCTCTGGGCTTCGGTCTGAATCTTCTTGCCCAGTTCCAGCACTTCCAGTTCCCGGGTGAGCACCCCCAGGACCAGAGAAAGTTTTTCCTCGGCGCTATCGGTCTCCAGTATTTTTTGTTTTTCCGCGGCAGGCATCTTAATCACCGTCGCCGCCAGATACGCCAGTTGAATGGGGTCTTCAATATTTGAGGCCACGATATGGAGTTCCTCGCCCAGATAAGGCACCAAGGAAACCATGCGGTGAAGTTCGGAAAGAATACTTCTTTGCAAGGCCTCCAGGCGCATAGCATCGCCTTCGGCCGCCTCCTCTATCACCTCCACTGCGGCGCGCAGGCCCGGTTCCTGGGTGAGGAAATCTTTGAGGCGTATTTTGGCAATCCCCTGAATGATAAGGTTCATGCCATGCTCGGGGATTTTGAGCATCTTGACGATGACCCCGGCGGTGCCCACAGACCTCGGCTTCTTCATCCTTAAGGGCTACCAAACCCAGCATCTTATCCGAGCGAGCGGCCTCTTCAATGGCCTGGATGGCCTTGGGCTCGTCCGTGCTTACAGGAAAAATGGTGTAAGGAAAGAGCACCGAGCCCTTGAGCGGAAGTATGGGCAGGGTGGAAGGTATCTCAGGCTCTTCACCGGGAGGAGTTATCAAGTCTTCCGGAGGTTTTTTCCCTTTTGGTGTCAAAATACTCATCTTCTTATTTCTCCTTAATTTCAATATTTAAGGAGCGGGGCTCGGTGGCTCTGACCTTTTTATTCACCGACAGGGTGAGAATGCCGTCTTTAAGCCGCGCACCTACATCTTCAGCGGAGATGCTTTCAGGTAGATAAATGACCTTCTCAAAAGGGCCGTAGGAGATTTCCATCTGATGATAGCGCTGGGCCTTGGCCC
>LIZR01000172.1 GCA_001302825.1 Planctomycetes bacterium DG_23
AACGCCCAGAAAGAGTACGAACATCACCGGGTTCATCCCCAGCCACTTCCAGTAACTTCTGGCCACCCATTTGGCGTAGAAGAGCCTGTCGGCACGGAAAGGAGCAT
Source organism: Planctomycetes bacterium DG_23 (assembly GCA_001302825.1). Lineage (GTDB taxonomy): Bacteria > Planctomycetota > DG-23 > DG-23 > DG-23 > DG-23. The sequence continues at coordinate 108 of LIZR01000172.1, forward strand.
AGAATCCAGCAAGGCTATTATAACCCAGGGCTATCCATAGGATAAGAACAGACGCGAAAAAACCGAGCAAGGCGAAAATAAAAAGACGTCCCGCGTCCCACGTCGCACGTCGCACGTCCCAGGTCCCACGTCCCACATTTTTCAGAGACAAAAAGACAACTGCGATGAAAAAGAAGATGAGAAGCGCCAGAAAGGCCAGAGTAAATGAGAGGGCAACATAAAAAGTGAGCCCGAAAATGAAGGCATATCCCCTGGATTTCCTCCTTAATGCGCGCAGGATGAAAAGTGAGAGGAGCAGACCATAAAGCGGAAAGGTCTGGTCAATTCCCGGGGAAAAAAGATGCATACTGGGAATGGTGGCCGAGAAGCCGAGTGCCAGCACCGCGGCCTTAGGGGAGAGGATTTCCTTGGCCAGAAGATATGCCGGTATTGCCGAGGCAGAGGCCAGGAGGATGAGCAGCAGCCCCAGGATGAAACCGCTGGCACTTTCCGCTCGCTTGGCTTTGTCTTCTACACCGGCAAAAATGGCCTCGCCTTTGGGAAGAACTGCGGCAAGGTCTTCGGCGCCCTTAGTAAGGGATGGACTTCTGGCGAAGGCCCTCTGGAATGTCAAAAAAAGCACGGTAGTGGCCGGAGGATGGGTGGAGACGCGGGAGGTCCAGCGCAGGGTGCGCTCCGGAAAATTACGAAGATAAGCGGGAAGATTTCCTAAAGAGCCAATCTCTCGGGCTTCGTCAAAATAATCGCCCATCGCCCGGTACCACATCACTGCAGCCGGAATCTCCGCCGCTCCAAATTCTCCCAGGACGGCGGTGCCAAGATAAAACAAGAAAACAACCACAAAGAAAAAGCATAAGAAAATTCTCTCGCTTCGCCGCCTCCAATTTTCACATCTTTTCACCCCCCACCATATGAGCCACAAAATTGCGCCCAGCAGAATGAGCGGCCACCAGGCCCTCAGCCACTGGGGATTGAGGGCGTACTCTGCCTCCCACTCCCCTTTCACCCCCAAAGGCATCTTAAGGCCAGCCCAGAGGATAGCCCCAAGTGTGGCCAGAGTAGAAGAGACTAAAATCATTCGCTTAAACGAACGCAAGCATCCCCCCGATATAAGGCTCCATGCTTAAAATTATAATTCTCTTCATTTAATTGGCAAGGTAAAATAAGGTCCATTATGTCTTGAATTTGACAACAATTTTACATATAATAAAAAATGAAAATTGCGATTAAAAAGAGGAGAGTAAAATGGCAAAAGTTGCTCTGGTCAAAGGGGATGATAGAAGGGAGAATGTCAGAAGCGCCCTGGAACTTATCAAGGATGAGGTGGCGCATGAAGTGGCGGGAAAGCGGGTGGTGATTAAGCCCAATTTCGTCTCCATCAGGCGGCAACTCGCCGCCACGCATTTAGATGCCACGAGAGGCATCCTGGACTTTTTGCGGGATATGGAAACCGAAAGTTTAATCATCGCCGAAGGGGCCTGCGGAAGTACCGAAGAAGGTTACAAGAATTTCGGGTATACAGCCCTTTATGTGCTGGATAACCGCCTCCATCCCCTTCCCTTGCGTATCGCGCGAACCATCCTGGACCCGGACGCCTGCATCATCTCCGCCTGCAATTTAAAGACCCACGATTCGGTGCTGGCGACTTTATCGCTGAAAAATCTCTTGATGGGGATGATACTTCACGGCGACAAATCCTCAATGCACCAGGGGACAAAGGAGATAAATTTTAATCTTTTTCTCCTGGCGCAACGAGTGCGGCCGCATCTGGCGGTGATAGATGGCTTCACCGGGATGCAGGGAAATGGCCCGGTGAGCGGCGAGCCCATAGAGACCAGGGTGGTTTGAAAAATATAGAACTCCTGGGGACCCCTCTTAAAGAGTGTCGTAAGAAGTTTGCCCGCCACTCCTCTTTTAAGCGGCAACTGGCCTGGAAATGAACGAGCGAGTCAGCAGCGCCGAAGGCTGCATAGCCCTTAGAAATTTTGCGATCTGAGAAGAAGCGATAGCGGCATCTCCAGCCCGTGGGCCTCCAGCAGTTCCCTATTCTTCAACACTTCCTCCCCGGGACCATCTTTTATTACCTTCCCTTCATCCAGCAAGATACATCGGGTGGCCACCTCCAGCACCATATCCAAATCGTGCGTGGCAATCATCTTGGTCATTCTGAAGGTGTTGAGAAGATGAATGATGTTCCTTCGGCTGCGGGGGTCGAGGTCGCTTGCAGGTTCATCAATGACCAGGATTTGGGGCCGCATTGAAAGGACAGTAGCAATGGCCGCAGCCCTTTTTTCACCGGCGCTCAGGTGATGGGGGCTTCTCTCTTCAAAGCCGGCGAGATTAACCGCCCGGAGGGCATCTTTCACCCGTGCTTTTACCTCCTCGCCAGAAAGGCCCATATTCAAAGGGCCAAAGGCCACATCGTCAAACACCCGGGGCATAAAAAGTTGTTCGTCCGGGTCCTCAAAAACAAAGCCGATATCGCTCCTTATCCTTTTATCGTTTCTTCTTATCTCCTCTCCCAGGGCCACCACCCGACCCTCACCCTGGCCGGCGGCGGGAAGTATCCCATTAAGATGAAGGAGAAGCGTGGATTTGCCAGCACCATTAGGCCCGATTATGCCCACCGACTCGCCTTCGTAAATCCTGAGGCTGATGCCCTTCAGCGCCTGTGTGCCTTCGGGATAAGTATAGTGTAGATTCTCTATCCTTACGGCTTCTTTCATAGAGTCCATCCCGCGAAATACAAACCCAGAGCAAGAGCGACGACCAGCGCGGCCTTCAGGAAATCCTTTTTAGCCAGGGCAAATTCATCCAGCACCCTCAAGGTGCCATCATATCCGCGAGAGACCATAGCCCTATGGATATGCTCGGTTCTTTCATAACTTCGCACAAAGAGCATACCTATCAGATTACCTACGGTCTTCAAGGTGTGAAGATTGGTGCCGCTTCTGAAGCCTCTGGCCCGGGCGGCCATAAACATCCTGCCCATTTCATCCAGGGCCACAAAGATATAGCGGTAGGTGAAGATTATCATCTGCACAAGTTTATTGGGGAGCTTCAGCCTCTGGAGGGCGGCTGTGGTGGAACTGAATTTCATCGTTCCTATCATAGGGAATACGAGAAGCACCGCGCTAAAGGCCCTCAAGCCAATCAAAGAGGCCAGCTCCAGTCCTCGCCGGGAGATGCTCAGGAAATGAAATCTGGCTATCTCCTCCCCGGAGACCGTAAGCGGCATTATGATAAAAAATAGAAGCACAAATAGCATCACCCATCTTAGATGCAGAAATACAAAACCAAATGGAATCCGGGAAAGAAAAACCAGCGCCACGGCCAGCATAAGCCCCAGTCCGGCCACAAGTAAATTACTTGCCAGGACCATGGAAAGGATGAGGCAGAAAAGGGAAACAATCTTCACCCTGGGGTCCCAGGAGTGAAGAGGCGAATCCAGATGGGCGTATTTATCTATTTCTGGTAGATGCATTTTTGAATTCCGACCTCAGTTTAAGGCAAAGGATAAACGAGGAAAGCCCGAAAATAAACCCTAAGCCGGCAATTATCTCCAGCCAGGGGAATTTTTCCTTAGGGGAAAGTTTCATCTTTTGAGGGCTAATCTCGCTCGGCCTTTCGGCCTCTTCTGCTACTTCCTCAAATTTCTCAATCGCAAAGGAAACTTCCGCCCTGTGTCCCAATGTGCCGGTGACCACGGCCTTATAAGTCCCGGTGGCGCCTTCTGACTTCAAAACAAATCGTCCATCTTCGTCGGTCGTCCCTTCTTTGAAAAGTCTACCATCTTCGGCAAAAATCTCCACCTTGCAGTTCTTTACCGGCGAACCGTCCGGGAACAAGGCCTCAACTAAAATCGTCTCGTCTTCCTGTGCAAAGGCATCTATCAACATCTTATGAGCAAAGGCTGCCGTGGGTGAGAAAAGACTCATACAGAGCACAATTATCGTAATTTTTACCAACTTCATATTATGCCCCCAGCATCTCCGGTTTCACCTGCTTTAAGAAAGTTACCACAAAAGCGGCTATCAATCCTTCAATAACCATCACTGGCAGATGCGCCCAAACTGCCAGTTTAGCCACGACGATAAATTCACTGCCTGTGGTTACCAGAAGAAGCGCCAGGATGACCGCCCCCAAAAAGACCGCTACTCCTCCAGCCAGCGCTCCGAAAATCCCCGCGCTTACCCGAAACTTAAATAATCTGTGCAGCCGGAATAGATAGTAGGCCCCCACCGCCGGAAGCCCCATCATAACCGTATTGGCTCCGATGGTGGTAATACCTCCGTGCTTGAAGAGCACCGCCTGCAGGATTAGGCCCACCAGAATTGCCACAAAGGCCAAAGGCCCCAGAATTATACCCACCAGACCATTCAGTATCAAGTGAACGCTGGTAGGCCCCATAGGAATGTGGATGAGAGAAGCGATGAAAAAGGCCGAGGTCATCAGCGCTATCCGGGGGGTATCCTCGGCCTTCATCTTTCTTAGCGAGACACCGGTGATGGCCGCGGTAACTGCTAAACAACCGGTCCAAACCGGCACCGACAGCACACCATCTGCTATATGCATAGGCGTTTTCCACTCCGCTTTTGTTTATCCGCGAAATCCGCGGTCATTTCTGAACAAATCTTTCTTCCACATAAATCCAGATCCCGCCGCGCTTCTCTACCGGGAACTTTTTTCCCTGGTGCTCTGCCTCGCCATCTTCTACCGAGACCGAGACCATCCACCAGCCCGGCTCGTCCAGAGTATATACTACATAGCCGTTTGCATCGGTCCTGGTGACACGGGTAATCATCGGCACATTCTCATAACCATATTGGTCGGTGGGCAGATTATCACCCTTTACATAGAAGCCGTTGAACTTCTCTATCTCCACAACCGCCCCGGCGAGCGGCTCGCCCTTAAAAAGCGCCTGACCTTTGAATACGAAGCCTTCCTCCATTCCATAAGGCCGCGTTACCGGCACTATCTCCACTTCCATACCCACTGGCTTATCCCAGCCTTTTTCCGCCAGGATATGTATATACTG
>LIZR01000053.1 GCA_001302825.1 Planctomycetes bacterium DG_23
TTTAGGGGCCTCGGGCTTTCGCCTTTTCCGCAAGATTACCTTCCCCTTGATACTTCCCGGTTATTTTGCCGGGGCGGCTATCGTATTCATCTGGACTTTTACCGACCTGGGCACGCCTCTCATCTTCGATTTCAAAAGGGTCCTTGCCGTGCAGATATTTAATACCACCAGCGACATTCAGGCCAATCCTATGGGTTATGCCCTGGTGGTTCTGGTGCTCTTTTCCACGCTGATTCTCTTCTACGGGGCCAAGAAATTCTTGGGGACCAGAAAATTTGAAGAGACGCCCAGAGGCGCTCCGCCCAAGGTCTGGAGGAGGCCTTCTCCCAAGATGTGTTTATTCTTCTACATATTGGCAGGCATCGTCTGGCGGCCTTGAGCATAAGAAATAGCCTGCTTTATAGTTCCCTGGCCACAGTAGTGGATTTAATTTTGGGGGTAACCATTGCCTATCTTCTGACCCGCAAGACCTTTACCGGGGCGTCGCTTCTGGATGCCGTGGCAATGCTTCCTCTTGCGCTACCGGGATTGGTGCTGGCTTTCGGCTATGTGGCCACTTTTTCCGGCACATTCCTGGACCCGCGCTCCAACCCCACTTGCCTTTTGGTCATAGGCTATGCCGTGAGAAGGCTGCCCTATATGGTGAGGTCTGGAGTGGCCGGCTTCCAGCAGGTCAGCCGCTCTCACGAAGAGGCGTCTCTATCTCTCGGTGCCACACCATTTCACACCCTACGCAAAATCACCCTTCCTCTAATCTTAGCCAGTGTCTCTGCCGGGGTAATCTTGTGTTTCTCTTTTGCCATGCTTGAGGTAAGCGACTCGCTCATTCTGGCGGTCAAGGAAAAGTTCTACCCCATCACCAAGACCATCTACCATCTGACACTGCGCTTAGGAGACGGCCCCTTCATCGCCAGCGCTATGGGGATTCTGGGTATGGCACTTCTGGCCGGGAGCCTCATAGCGGCTTCAGTCCTCTTGGGCAAGCGTATGGGCGAACTCTTCCACGCGTGAGGCTCGTCACCCGTCATTCGAAACTCGTCACCCGACACTTATCACTCGTCATTGGAACGCCATAAGGCTGGCTCGTCCCAGCTTGTCTGCCTCTGGCAGAAGCCGGCCATCTCGGAGTGCCACCTTTGGCGGCCGGGGCCAGGCCCGTGCGGACGCCGCCGACTACCGCGCTTTTTCATTTGTCATTCGAATGACGAGTAACTAATGACCGATGACGAATTGCCTTGACTTTTGCGCCATATTTCTCTAAACTCAAAAGCGAAATTGGGATTCGAGCAACTGCAATAGAGCCAAGCCGTCTGGCTAAACGAAGGGCTGATGAGGGAATGGATAAGAAAATAGTCATTCTGGGCGCCGGGCTAACGGGTGTGGGCGCCGCCTATCGCCTGAAGCGCTATAATTTCCAGAACTGGGAGATATACGAAAGGATGCCCTTCGTGGGAGGGCTGGCGGCAAGTTTCCAGGACGCCGCAGGCTTCACCTGGGATGTTGGCGGCCATGTCATCTTCTCAGGGATTGCTCGCTATAACCGGCTCATAGGGCGGCTTTTGGGAAAAGACGCCCGTGTGATTGAGCGTGATGCCTTCGTCTTCCTCTGGGACCTACCTGGCGGCACTCGGAACAACAAATCCGGCCAGGGCCACTTCATTCCCTATCCCTTCCAAAACAATATCGGCTTTCTTCCATCAGAGGCCTTACTGGAATGCCTCGAAGGCCTGATTGAGGCGGCGGAAAGTTCTCCGCCCGCACAAAACTTTGAGCAGTGGATTTTGGGGCAATTTGGGCAGGGGATAGCGAAATATTTTATGCTTCCGCATAATCGCAAATTATGGCGTTATCCGCTGAACAAGATGAGTGCTCATTGGGTGGCGAGGCGGGTAGCCAAAGTGGACCTCAAGAGGGTCATCAGGAATGTGGTGCTAAAGAAAGCCGACGCTCGCTGGGGTGGGAACCGCCAGTTCAAATTTCCGAAAACCGGCGGCACAGGTGAAATCTCCCGCCGCTTGCTGCCCTGGGTTAAGGAGCATCTTCATCTCAATAAAAAGATGCGCGCCATCGACCTGAAGAAGAAGGAAATCTACTTTGCCGACGGCGAGCGTGTGTCGTATGACATTCTTATCTCCACCATCCCTCTGGACCATCTTATAATAAATTCTAATGCACCATCGGCGGTGAAACACGCTGCCGGAGGCCTTGAACATAACTCCATCTCTGTAGTGGGCGTGGGCGTAAAAGGGCGGATTTCCACATCCCGGACTTGGGGTTACTTCCCGGACAAAAAATACCCCTTCCACCGCATTACCTATTTCTCCAACTATTCCCCGCAAAATGTCCCGGGAAAAGGATACTACTCCATAATTGCCGAGATAAATCGGCGCGGTAAAAGAAGGAAGTCGCGCGCCGGCCTCGTTGAGGAAACCATAAACGGCCTCATTCAGGCTCAGATTATCAAAGAGGCGCACCGCTCGAAAATCGCCTCCACCTTTTTCCTGGACCGGGAATACGCCTATCCCATTCCTACCCTAAAGCGTGAACATCGTTTGAAAAGGATACTTCCGTATCTGGAAGCGAGAGGTGTTTATTCCCGGGGGAGATTCGGCATCTGGCGCTACGAAATCGGGAATATGGACCACTCCTTGCTTCAGGGCATAGAGGTCGTCGAGCACATCCTGGAAGGTAAAGAGGAATCTGTGCTGAATTCTGTCCGCCGGCCCCGCTCGCCGGCCTCTACCAGGCGCCCCCCCGAGCGGGTGGGTAGGTGAAAGCGAAATGAGGCCGGTTACCATAATTGTGCTTAACTATAACGGCAAGCAATATCTTGAAGATTGCCTTTCCTCCCTTTCCCAGACTGATTATGCGGAATATTCCGTCATCCTGGTTGACGATGGCTCTTCCGATGGCAGCGTTCCATATGTGCGGAAAAGGTTTCCCTGGGTGAAAGTGCTGGAAAATGAAAAGAACCGGGGCGCACCCTTTTCTTTCAACCGAGGCTTGTGTGAGGCCCGCACGGCACTGGTGGCCAAACTGGATAATGACACCGTGGTTGATAAAGAGTGGCTCTCAAATCTGGTGGCGGCGATAGAAAGCGACCCTCAGGCGGCCGTGAGCACCGCTGTCATTCGCTCCTACCAGGACCCCCAAAAGACTCAGGTGGTCAGCCCCTGGGTGCATTTCGTAGGCCAGGGGCTGGTGCAAACTGAATCCATCTCAAGTGAAGAATTTGAAGAGGTAGGAATGGCCTCGGGCTGTGCTATGCTCATAGATAAGGAGAAATTGGGGGAGGTCTCCTTTTTTGACGAAGAATTTTTTCTTTATCTGGACGATGTGGATTTTTCCCTCAGGGTTCGCCTGGCCGGCCATAAGATAATTTATGTGCGTTCGGCGGTAGTCTATCATAAATCAGGGGGACATTTGTCCATTCGGCAAACTGCCGGAGAGTATAAGGCGCTGCGCGCCTATCTAACTTCGCGGAATAGAAAGATGTTGGTGCTGAAGAATTATTCTCAAAGCGGCCTTCTTCTGCTTATTCCGGGGCTCATCTTGATAGAGGCCGCCTGGGTATTATTTCTGGCCAGGCGCGGGCTTCTCAAACCTTATTTTGATGCCTGGAAGGACCTCGGGCAAAAGAGGCGAAAGATTATGGCCAAGAGGAGAGAGATCCAGCGGCAAAGACGGCTGCGGGATAGTGAGGTTCTGGTATCCGCACCGCTTACACCCGCACCCGGGGTCCTGGCCCCGGGTCTTGAGATGAAGGCCAAGAGGTTAATCGACCTTTTGCTTGACCTCGGTTTCCAGATGGTGCGAGGATTTATCTGAACTCCTGAAGAAAAGAATAAAATGTCCACGCTTCTATTTATTTCACTCGATAATGTGCGGGCGAGATATTTTTTTATGCTTCACAGTCTTCTGGAAGCGAAAGGCACCCGGGTGCTGCATATCGCCTTTTCCAAATCCGCCCAAAAGGAACTGGCAAAAGCCGGCGTGGAGGCGCCTCTTCTTGAATCTCTTATGACCAGGTTCGCTCCCAGAGAAGTCAAAATCGAAGGCCCTGAGTTTGAAGGATACGACCTGGAAGAACTCGCTTATTATGACCTGCGGCGCTACCATCTGAAAAAAGAGGAGGCCAAAGACCTGGCGGCAAGATTTGTAAAGACCTATGAGGCATATTTCAGGGAAGAAGAGGTGGATGTGGTTATGGCGCTGGGGGATAAGCCGCTTTATGCAGCCACGGCATTTGCGGTGGCCGAAAAGTTGAGTTTAGCCAAACTTCATTTTGAGCCGGGCAATTTCGCCGGAACGATGGCTCTCGACCCCAGGGGAGTTAATTACTCCGGGTTCATAAGCCATCTTCCGCTTCCTGAGGAAATTGACCGAACGAAATTAGAAAATTTTATCGATGAGTTCCACGCTGGAGGTAAGACACGAAAAGTGGATAGGGGGCTTTTTCATCCCTATCAAATTGCCGGGAAGATGGTGGATTATCTGGGGGAATTGCATCCATTCAGGAAGCGACATCCGGCCCTGCGTAGGCGCACGCCCACCACGCAGGCCGTAAGGATGTTTTTTGCCAAACTGGCTAATACGATCTCAAGGCGCGGGCTTCAGGAGCCGGAATTGCCGGAAAAATTCATCTTCCTTCCCTTACAGGTTCACGATGATGTTCAGGTATTGGTGCATTCGCCCCTGGTCTGGGATATGAGGGAGTTGGTGAAGGTTTGCCTTGGGGCCTTGCCTCCTGGCTATTCGTTGGTGGTGAAGGAACATCCAGCCGAGGTAGGGCGCTATTCTTTCAGCACCGACGCCGAAATATCACAGGCGGAAAAGCTTATCCTGCTCCCCAAGGCCAATGTTTATGCCCTGATAAGAAAGGCCGAGGCCGTGGTGACCTTGAATTCCACGGTAGGTGTGGAGGCGCTCACCTTTTATAAGCCTGTAGTGACCCTGGGCAACGCGCTTTATGGCGGACGGGGCATCACCATAGATGTAACGAGCCTGGATGAACTTTCCCAGGCTTTGGCCAGGGCCGTGGACTGGCGGCCGGATAAAGAGTTGGTGGATAAGTTTCTTTATCTGCTAATATTCCAATATCTCTATCGCGGGGATTTTCACCAGCCGCAGGCGGAAGTCTCCGAACCCATCGTAGAGGCCATATTGAATGCGGCAAGGAAGAGGCAAGATTGTTCAGAAGATTAAGAAGGCTTTTTAGAGAAGAATCTCGCAAGTCACAAGCTGAGGCGTTGCACACCTTGCGCTTCAGCCAGAGGGCGTTGGAAAGCGGCCTGGCGCGATACCGTTTTGCCGCGTCCATGGTCAGTGGGAAATTGGTATTGGATGTGGCCTGCGGTAAGGGATATGGCACGGCGCTTCTTCTCAAGAACGGGGCCAGAAGAGTTGTCGGCGTGGATATATCCGAACAGGCGCTGGATTTCGCCCGGAAAAGTGTTTTTCATAACGGCGCAGATTTCATTCTGGCCGACGCCTCCGGACTCCCCTTTAAGGCCGGAAGTTTCCAAATTATAGTTTCTTTTGAGACGCTGGAACATTTGTCCAAGTCGGAGGAATTTCTTTCTGAAGTGGTGCGCAATCTTTCGACATCCGGGCTTTTCATCCTGTCCACGCCCAACCGCAGAGTCTTCTCGCCTTTTTTTCGCTCTTCTTATTCGCCCCTGCACAAGAAAGAATATACTCTGGGGGAACTGGCGGCCCTGCTCAGGAGATTTTTTGGAAAGATAGATTTTTTTGGTCAGGAAATCATCTTTCGCTGGGACCTTCTGCACTACGGCCAAAGGCTTTATCATCGCTTCTTCCCCCACAGGATGAGAGAAGGCGTAGGCCGCTTGGTGCCCGGCGCGCGAGGTTTCAGGAGTCCCTTTTCCAGGCGACGCTCGGGGATTATTCCTCTTTCCGAAATACACCGCGGTGAGCCTATGTATTTTGTGGCAGTAGCCACAAAGCCCGTTTTAAGTAAATGGTGAGGCTACCACAAGCGAATGTTACCCTGGCTCAAAAAGAATAAGATTAAACTGACCATTCTCATCCTAAGCATTTTTTATCTCGTCTCTCTGGACAAAGCCGTAGGCACCATTGGCGATACCTCCAAATATATCGTCCTGGCTGAATCAGTGGCTACGGGTAAAGGGTATAAAAATATTCATCTGGTGAACTCACCGCCTAACGACCGTTATCCGCCGCTTTACCCTCTTCTTCTTGCCCCATTTTTCGCTTTTGGTCGAAATTTTGTGGCGATGAAATTGGTTTCATTTGCCAGCGCTTTGGTTGCGCTCTGGTTACTTTATCAACTTCTCCTGAGACACACAGACGAAACGACCGCATTTCTTCTGGTCTTGCTCATTGGTGCCTCTTCGCTATTTGTCAAATATACCGACCGCATCCTCACGGAGATGCCCTATCTCGCGCTTACCATAGGGGCTATGCTGGTGATAGAAAGATACGCTGGCCTGGAGAGGTGGTGGGCAAAAGAGGGGCTACTGGCGGGTTTACTTCTTCTGGCTACAGTTATGCTTCGTTCAGTCGGAATATCGCTGCTGGTGGGCGGTTTTCTCTATTTGTTATTTGCGGATAAAGGTAAGAAATGGAGGGCGCGGGCCAAAAAAGGCCTATTGCTCATCGCGCCAAGCGTGATTTTTATGGGCCTTTGGGCCTTAAGGGCGCTCTCCGTGGGGAGTTATTATGCACGAGTATTTTTGCTGGTAGACCCCAACGATGCTGCTTTGGGAAAGGTAAATTTGGGTCAATTGCTCTTACGACTTCCGCTAAATTTTCATTTTTATTTGACTTCTTTAGCCGGGGTAGAAGTGCGTGATTTACGGCTGGAGCCTTTCTTGATCCTGGCCCCTGCGGCAGTATTTTTTTTGCTTCTTATCGGGTACCGCAGATTTTCTTCGCACCCCTCGGCTATCTCATACTATGTTGCGTTTTATCTGGCGATTTTTGCCTTCTGGCCCTGGCGGGCAACCCGCTTTCTTCTGCCCATCTTGCCCTTCCTTTTCCTGTATCTTTTTGTGGGGCTGGAAGGAACTATCAAGCGTCTGGCTGTGTTAGGCGAAAAAAGATATGTGAGGGCGGTTTTCGTTCTTATCCTTGTAATCGGGCTTATCCCGGTGCTTGCCTTCAAGAGTGAGGATACACAGGTCCTGGGCCGTTATTCGCTGAACTTCTTCTGTGTGCTTCTTGTTTATCTTCTGGTCCTTTTGGCGGCTTTTATTTTTGTCTTTTCCAAGAAGGTGTGGGCGGCGATAAGTCTCGTTTTTCGCTCACCCCGGCTTATCCACATACTGCTTTTTCTGGCCCTGGTGGTCGTTTCTATGAACACTATCTTTAAAGAACTTAAGCGCAAGGAGGCTTACGAAGGCCCCTGGCGCGGATATGCGGCTATGGCCGAATGGATAAGGGATAACTCGCCTGAAGGAAGTGTGGTGGCGGCTCGTGCGCCGGAATTTTTCTATGTGCTTTCTCGCCGTAAGATTTATCCGCAATATGGCAGCGAAGATTCCATCTTGAGCGGCGCGGTGGATTACGTCGTGGTTGACCGCCTTGCCCGTTCCCTGGGCTGGAGGGTTTCCTCTGCTCAGATAATGCTACCTCTGGCGGAAAAATTTCCGGATAGACTAAACATAGTCTATGAAGATAGTGGCAACATCATCTACGGAATAGTGAAATGAGCGAAGAACTTCCTCTTTATTATTGGAGCATAATCTCCTTTAAGGCCATAGTTACCACTGCCGGGAATTCCCGGGTGACACGCATCTTGCGGGAACTTTTGCAGCAGCCGGAAATCTCCCAGGCCTTTCTCATAAATCAGCCCTCATTTTTCCTGCGCCACCTTTTTTCGCGCCTCTGTAAGCGAACCCTTCCAGACAAAGGCTTAAGTTCTCCAGGAAAATCAGCGCAAGTTATTCCCGAGGAACTTCAGCAAATCTGCCTTAAAAATATCTATTTGCCTTTTCCTCACCAGATACCTCGGGGGAGGATAACCGACGGCCCTTTATTCTGGCCTCTTAGACTCGCGCTGAAGGCGAATTGCCTCTGGGCTCGCCATTTGCATAGAAAAATGGCCTCAAATGCAGAGCCAGCGCTACTCTGGCTCACGGACCCCGTAGCCATTTTCTATGCTGCCCTTTTCCCCCGCCGCCTTTTGGTCTTTGATGCTATTGATAATCTCCTCTACCATCCGCGGCGCTCAAAAGCCAATAAGGCCCTGATTGCTTCCGCATACAAAAAAATCGCTTCTGATGCCGAGCTCATCTTCACCAATACCGAACCTCTGGCCCAATATTTTCGCTCGTTGGGGCACCGCGAGGTCTTTTGTGTGCCCAACGGTATAGATTTAGACCTTTTCAAGCCGCAGGAAGAAAGGCTTTCTGTTGATGCCTTGTCCGGTTTCAAGCGCCCTATTGTAGGTTATGTGGGGGGAATTCAGGAGAGACTTGATTTCCCCCTTTTGGAATATCTCTTGAGGAAAAATCCAGGGGCCACTTTCGTCCTCATAGGCCCTATCGTTTCGCCGAAGGTGAGAATCTCTCTAAAACGTCTGCTGACCTTTGACAATTTTCGTTATCTGGGACCGATTTCGTGGCCGGAGGTACCAGGGTATCTTTCTCATTTTGATGTGGGTATTGTGCCGCATCAGGACACTGCGCAGACGCGCAGTATGGACCCTCTCAAGACCTATGAATATCTGGCGATGGGGCTTCCGGTAGTGGTGAGCAAAGTGGCGGCTTCAGAAGAACTGGCCCCGGCGCTTCTGGTTGCCAGAGAAAAGGAAGAATTTGATTTGCATCTCAAAGAGGCGCTTTCAGGCAAAAGGCCGATGGAGCCGGGTGAAGTGCGCTTGCTGCTCGGAAGATTTACCTGGAGGCGCCGCTTCGAGAAAATGTGGCAAATCGCGAGTAAGAAGATTTTGCGCTGAGATAGGCGATTTTTGGACCACTAATCCAGGCCTTGGGAGAGCATTTCCCGGGCCAACCGCTCAAAGGCGATATTGGGTGCGGTTATCAAGGCGTAGCGATAAGGGGGAGAATCGGGGGAGGGGACGATAGTCTTCATTATCTCTACCTCTTTGGCCTCAGGGTCTTTAACCAGCAGTATGGTGCCTTCCCAGCCGCCTTGCGTTGCATAATATATGCGGGCAAGGCCCATCCCTTCATCCACAATCATCTGGAGGCGAGTTAAGGTGGCCCCGTTCACTCCAAGGGCTTTTTCCTCTTCTTTTCTCACCAGGGGTCTCCTTTTCCCCTGGTCGTTACCAAACCGGGAAAGGAACCCCTGCGGCTTACCACAAAAGCGACCGAAAGAAAAACCCATCCTCTTGCCGAGAATGGGCCTTCTTTCGTGGTCCATCCTTTCGGCAGCCTGGCTGTCCCTTTAAGGGACCCTCGCGGCTTTGCGACCCCGCCTTACAGCGGGTTTGCCTTTATCGAGGACGACCGTAACCCGAATTTTCTGTATATAGTATACCCAATTTTTTGCGTTTGTCAAGTGAATATAATAAAAAATATCAGGTAAAATAATTGACTGGAAAAGGCCTTTTGGGCTAAAATGCTTCACGCCGGCAACTCTTCATTTGGCCTTTATAGAAAGGGAATTTATATGGAAGATTATAGTTCGTCTCGCCGTCTGGTGAAGGACTTAGAACCGGGAGAGCACATCGACCAGGTATTTTTGATAAGAGAGACCCAACTGCGCACTACCAGAGATGGCTCTTTTTACATTCAGGCCGAACTTGGCGACCGCACCGGTTACATCAACGCGCGTTTCTGGGATGCCACGGCCGACCTTTTTACTACTTTCACCTCTTCGACTTTTGTTAATATCAAGGGTCGCATTGAGCTTTATCGCAACGAACCGCAGCTTATTATTGACAACTTCCGTCCGGTGGAAGCCTCCACTCAGGATCTGGGCGAGTTTTTGGCGTCCACGGAAAAGGACCCAACACTGCTCTTCGAGCGCATCAAGGAATGGGCCGGCTCTATCAAAGAACCCTATCTTGCTCGGCTTCTGGCCCTTTTTCTGGAAGACACTTCTTTCGTGGAAGATTTCAAGAAGGCGCCGGCGGCGAAGGAATATCATCATTCCTTCCTGGGCGGGCTTTTGGAGCACACGGTTTCCATAGGCGAACTTGGCCTTCAAGTATGCCAGCACTATCCCCAGATAAATCGCGACCTTATGCTAACCGGGATCATACTTCACGATATAGGCAAGATAAGGGAGATTTCCAGCGAACCGGGCTTTCCTTACACGGACGAAGGTGAATTATTGGGGCATGTGGTAATGGGTGTTATGATGATAGAGGAGAAACTCAAGGAAATATCGGATTTCCCGGGTGAACTTCGCCAGAAATTACTTCACCTCATTATAAGTCATCACGGCGAATATGAGTGGGGTTCGCCCAAACTGCCTATGACCCTGGAGGCCATTTGCCTGCATTATCTGGATAATCTGGACGCCAAGATGCAGGCCGCCATCCGGGCTACCGGTGAAGCCGAAGACCGCCAAAGCCGCTGGAGCGAGAGACTGAATATGTTCGACCGCCGCCGCCTTTATAAAGGTCAAGAGTGAAGTTGCACGAAGCGGCGTATGGAGCGGTCGTAGGTTCGCTCCACATCATCCGGAAAGAGACAGGCCGGGAGTTCCCCGCTTTTCCAGTGATAGGATATGCAGGCGCAGCAATTTCCCTTGCGCTCACAGGGCTCCCAGGTGCAATTGCATCTTACCAAATTTTCCTTTAACTGCGGACATTCGGTAGGCATAACTCGCCCCTTTCTCTTTTCAGACTATTTTGGTCTATTTTTATAAAGGCCGCAGGTTAAAGTAAAGGTAAATTTTCGCCCAAATTTGAAAGGGACGGGTCTTTCTTGACATTTCGGCCCCAATTTGATAGTCTCTCTTAAGTTTGCTCTGGAAGGATGGGTTTTGATTATGAAAGAACGCTTCGCCCCGGATGTTATAGGCATCACCTCCACCGTGCCCATAGAGGTGATATATGCGGCAGGGCTTCGTCCGGTGGACTTAAATAATGTCTTCATCACCCAGAGCCAGGCCACCCGACTGGTGGAGGAGGCTGAGGGACAAGGGTTTCCGCTCAATATGTGTGCCTGGGTCAAGGGCATATATGCGGTGGTTAAGGAGAAAGGTCTGAAGCATCTTGTGGGGGTAACAGAGGGAGACTGCAGCCCCACGCACGCGCTCATTTCCCTCCTCAAGAGCGAAGGGACGGAAATAGTGGAATTCAGATATCCGGCGAGCCGAAGGCCGGAGGATGTGGAGCAGGAACTCAAGCGCTTTGCCCGGCGTTTAGGGACAAAAGTTTCAGCGGCGGAGAAGGTGAAAAGAAGTCTGGACGAGGTGCGCCGCATAGTCCGGGCTATAGATGACCTCACCTGGCAAACCGGTCAGGTAACTTCCGAGGAAAATCATTATTGGTGCATAAATACCTCTGATTTTTGGGGCGACCCGGAGACTTTCGAAACTCGCGCCAGGGC
>LIZR01000054.1 GCA_001302825.1 Planctomycetes bacterium DG_23
ACATAGGAAGGTCGCAAGTCGTGCGTCGTGAGACATAACTATGCGCTTTACCAAAATAATTGCCACCATAGGCCCTGCTTCTTGTTCTGAGGAAATTCTCTCAAGGCTTGTCAGCGCAGGGATGAATGTGGCACGCATAAATTTCGCCTACGGGAACCGAAAAGAACATAAAGCGACCCTCGACCGTCTGCGCAAGGTCTCAAAGGCGCTTGGTGCGCCGGTGGCCGTGCTCACCGACCTGGCCGGGCCTAAAATCCGTGTAGGCCCGCTCGAAGGCGGTGCCATAGAATTAAAAGAGAAAGAGACACTCAAGATTTCCAGGGATGGGAGGCTCGGCACTTCCGAAGAGATTAGCACCACCTATCCCGGCCTCATCAGCGATTTAAAGCGCGGCCAGACCATTCTTTTTGACGACGGCAGATTGGAAGCCAAAGTAACGAGAAAGACAAAGGAGCATCTCTTCGTTAGGGTCATCCGGGGAGGGGTGCTGGAAGAGCATAGAGGGGTAAATGTGCCGGGTGCGAAGTTGAGCATCCCCTCGGTCACCGAAAAGGACAGGAAAGACTTGAGATGGGCGGTCAAAGAGAAGGTAGAATATATAGGCGTATCATTTGTGAGAAGCCCGGAGGACATTCGCTTGGTGAAGCGGCTCATCCGCGCCCAGGGCTCGGGCGCAAAGGTGATTGCCAAGATAGAAAAACCCGAGGCGCTAAAGGAGTTGGAGGAAATCATTCGCCTCTCCAATGGCGTGATGGTGGCGCGGGGTGATTTGGGCGTGGAGATGGATGTTGAAGAGGTGCCCTTGGTGCAAAAGCGCATCCTGCGGCTTTGCTCCAGGCTGGACAAGCCTTCCATTGTGGCCACGCAAATGCTCCAATCTATGGTGGAAAATCCCCAGCCCACCCGGGCGGAGGTCTCGGATGTGGCCGGCGCAGTATTTGATAGTGCCGACGCTTTGATGCTTTCTGGCGAAACCGCGGTGGGCAAGTATCCGGTAAAGGCCGTCCAGACCGCAGCCAAGATAATTGCGAAGGCCGACCAGTACCAGCGGGAAATCGACGCCCGGCCCATTGAACTGGTCATCGACCCGGAGTATTTCGCCGCGGATGCTGTCTCCCACGGGGCCTATCAAATCGCCCATGATGCCGGGGCCCGTTTGGTGGTCATCTCCAGTCAATCCGGGGCTACTGCGCTTTTTTTCTCCAAGTATCGTCTTTATCTGCCTGCGATAGCCATAAGCGATGACCCCTATGCCGTGTCCCGCATGTCCCTTTACTGGGGCATAACCCCCATTTATCTCCGGGGAGCCAGAACCCCTGAAGAACTTCTGCACTCGGCGGAAAAGGTGGCCTCAGAATACGGCTGGATAAAAAAGGACGACTTAATAGTGCTGGTAGCCGGCACCCCTCTGGGTAAGGCCGGAACTACCAATACCATAAAACTTTGCCGCGCCAGGCTGGATTTTCAGAAACCCCGAAAGAAAACCCACGCACGGAAAAAAAGGAGGCGACGACAATGATAAAAAAAAGTTGGCTGCTTATTTTGCTCATTTCCTTCTGCGGCTGTGCCGTGTCCAAGCCTGGGGAAAATCCTTTGCGAGTTACGAGCGGGGATTATGACGCGGCCTGGCAGGCCACGATGACTGTTCTTGAGGAGCGTTTCGGGATAAAGGAGGCGGAAAAGGACGCCGGAACCATTGTAACCGAGTGGAAGCGTTCCGAACCCTTCCTGGACTGGACTCCCCGGCCGGCAGGGGAGGCTTTTGTCGAGACGCTAAATATCGTGCGCCGCAGGGCCACGGCAAAAATCACCCGGGAAAACGGCACAATTTCAATCGCCCTGAACATATTGCGCGAGCGCATCTCTGTAGGGGCCCCTCGCACCTCTGCCTCCGAAGGTTATAGCCTCTATAACCCTGCGGTAAGTGAACTTTCGCCTGAAGGGGAAGAAGGCGTGGTCTCGATAAGTTTGGGCCGCGACCAGCGCCTGGAGGGAAAGATTCTGGCCGAGATTAGGCAGGCTCAACCCTAATTTTCAAAGCATAGAATAAGGGTCTACATCTATAACCATCTGCACGCCACCTTGAAACCTTTTCATAGCGCCAAGGGTACGGGTTAATTTACTCAAAGAGGCATCATCTTTGGCCTTAATGATAATGTGATAACGGAATCTCCCGCGCAGTTGGGCTATGGGCGAAAGCGCCGGGCCCAGGACTTCTGCATCTACCTTGCTGGCCGTCCTCTTAAGCCAAACCACCGCCTCTTCGGCCCTTTGCTTCACTTCGAAATCTTTTCTTCCCTGGAAGAGCACTCTAATAAGGTGGCTATAGGGGGGATAGTCCAATTGGCGGCGGAATTGCAGTTCCTGTTCGGCAAACCCGGCGAAATTGTGTTTTGAGGCCGAAGCTACGCTGTAATGCTCCGGGCTAAAGGTCTGCACCACCACCAGACCGCCTTTGGGCCCCCTGCCCGTGCGCCCGGCCACTTGCGCCAGTAGTTCAAAGGTGCGTTCGCTGGCCCGAAAATCCGGCAAATTGAGGCTCACATCCGCGCCCACCACCCCCACCAGCGTCACATTGGGAAAATGTAGCCCCTTGGCAATCATCTGCGTCCCCACCAAAATCTCAGTCTCGCCCCGCTGGAAGGCCCCTAAAGCCTCCTCATATGAGGCCTGCCTTCTCATAGCATCGCTATCCATCCGCCGCACTCTGGCCTGGGGATGAAGGGCCTTAACCTCCTCTTCCACCTTCTCCGTGCCCAGGCCATAATAGTGAATGCCGGAATAGCCGCATTCCGGGCATTCCTGCGGGGCGGGAAGTGTGCGGTTGCAGTAGTGGCAAAGGACCTTTTCCCGGGCCTTATGATAGACCATAGATATATCGCATTTGGAGCACCTGAGCACCCAACCGCATCTTCGGCAGGAGATATAAGTGGCGAAACCCCGGCGGTTGAGAAAGAGGATAACCTGCTCGCCCTTTTTCAAGCGGTCAGCGATAAGTTGCTCCAGACGGCGGGAAAGCGAGTGAAAGCCCCGGCGTGCTCCGGTTTCGGTGGTCATATCCACTATCTCAACCTGCGGAAGCGGACGACCTTCGACCCTGCCCGGAAGAACCGCCAGGGAAAATTCCCCCGCTTTTGCCCGTGCATAACTTTCCAGACTCGGGGTGGCCGAACCAAGTATCACCGGAACCTGGCAAACCTTCGCCCGCGAAAGCGCCACCTCACGCGCATTATATCGCGGCGCCTTCTCCTGCTTGAAGGTGTTCTCGTGCTCTTCGTCTATCACAATGAGGCCCAGACGCCTCGTGGGAGCGAAAACTGCCGAGCGCGCCCCAATGACCACCTGCGCCTCGCCTCTTCTGATCTGGCGCCACTGCCGGTGTCTCTGGCCCGGAGTGAGATGGCTGTGAAGCACGGCCAATTTAGAGAAGCGTGCGCCGAAGCGCGCGATGGTCTGCGGGGTGAGCGAAATCTCCGGCACCAAGACTATGGCCTCTTTGCCCCTTCTCACTACTTCCTCAATGGCCCGAATATAAACTTCGGTTTTGCCGCTTCCGGTAACCCCATAGAGCAGAACCACGCCTCCGGTTTCCTTATCAATTTTTTCCTTCACCAGGGCTAAGGCCTTTTTCTGCTCCTGGGTGAGTTCAAATGTGGGTCGCTCCCGGGGGCCTTTGTATTCGTAGCCCAGGGCTTGAGTCTCCTCAATTCCAATAAGACCTTTTTGGGCCAGACTATTGACGACGCCTGCCGAGACGCCGGCCTCTTTTGCGAGTTCGGCAGCAAGCGACTCACCGCCTAAATCCAGAAGGGTAGCAAGGGCACGGCATTGAGCCGGGGCTTTTTTTTCTAATTCATCTACTCGCCCTGAGGCCTCTTCCGGTGATACGGCCAGTCTGGCCACGCGCACTTTCCTGGCGCTTCTTGCCTCCCTCACCCCTGCCGGAAGCGCCGCCTCCAGGGCCTCGCCCCAGCCGCAGACATAGTAATCGGCCATCCATCGGGTAACGGCGAAAATATCCTCATCTATGAGAGGCTCTTCATCCAGCACCTTTATGACTTCCTTGACCCTGGGCACGGCCGGCTCCTCACTCAGCCCCACGCAATAGCCTATTGCCGTCTCATTCCTGAAGGGAACCAGAAGCCGAAGGCCCGGCTGGATGCGGCCTCTTAAGGCCGGTGGAATGGCATAATCAAAGGCCCTGTCCACAGGGATGTTAAAGACAACCTGAGCAAACGAATGAGCCACTGCAAGCCTCTAAAATAGGGTTAAGACTGCTGGGCGTGTTTTTTTACCCGGGCATATTTGTCCAGAGCGAATTGCACCCAGCGAGCGATGGTCTCGTTGCGCACCCGCTGGTCGCTCCAGGTGCTTTCGGCGAGGTGCAGGAGTTCGGCCTCGCTCAAGGGCGCTCGGGCGAGTTCCTTGACTAACTCTTCCGGCGCGCCAGCCTCAATAACCGCTTTCCAGGCCGCTTTAAGTTCATCGTGGGTATCAATGACCATAGCGCCCAGAAAGTCGTTGAGTATGCCATAGCGCCGGGCGCCTTTCTCAGAGTCATAATCAAAGGCCTCGCCCCATTGGAAGGGATTGAGCTTTACCGAACTTTGGTCCTTATATTTTTCGTACATTGCCGGAAGCACAGGCATCCTCAGAAGTTCGAATTCCTGCGGCCCGCCGGGAGTGCCTTTGCGGAGCATCCACAGCCTCTGGGCTTCCTCTGAAAGCACAAAGCGCAGGAAATCCTTAGCCACCTCCGGATGCGGCGCCCCGCGCAGGATGCCGATGGAATCAGGATTTATCACTGTTAGTCTGCGGGGCAGCACATAGCCGATCTTTTCTTCTCCTGCTCGCTCGATTTCGCTCCAGGCATAAAAATCTATGGCCAGACCCACCGCGGCTTCACCCAGGGTCACATCCTTGGGCACATCGCTGGAACTGCGGGTGAAGGAGCGCACATTGCCCGACATCCGGGTGATAATATCAAAACCTTTTTCAAACCCATAGGCCTGCAGGATTATCTCATACATCATCCTGGCCGTGCCGGAACTCCTGGGGTCGCCGGAACCTACCCAGCCAAAATAGAGGGGGTCGGCCAAATCCTCCCAATCCTCAGGTACAGGCAAATTATTTTCCTGCAGAATAACCTTGTTATAGATGACGCCAAAGCCGGAAAGGGCCGCCCCATACCACCGATACTGCGGGTCGCGAAGCGTAATGCCGGAAAAAGTAGCCGGAAGTTCCTCCAGAACTTCATCCGGGATTTTATAAGCGAGAAGTAGCCCCAGCCGGCCCAGTTCCAGATAAATGTCCTTCCCCCCGCCGAAGAAAAGGTCGATATCAATACCTTCAGGTCTGCGGGAAAATTCCGATTTCACATATCTGAGGTCATCCGAGGTGCCCCCCTGGTCCAGCCATTCCACTTCCACCTCTACCCCTGCTTGTTCCCGGTACCACCTCTGGAAGGCCCGGGTGAATTCCTGCCTGATGCCTTCCCAGTGGGGGGAGATGATGATTAGTTTGTTTTCCACTGCTTTTGGAGCGGGGAGAGTCCCGGCAGGCTCTTTAGGCCTGAAACGCAAAGAGTAGAGCAAAACAAAAAGCACAAAGATAATCAGCAGAATAAAGATATATAGCCAGCGACGCAAAATTTCCTCCTCCCCGCCTCAGCGGGTTTCGCAACTTATTTGCTTTGGGCCTTAGCGAATTCTTCCAGGAGCCGCTGCTGCTGCGGCGTAAGTTTCTTGGGTATGTCCACGGATACCTTTACATAATGGTCGCCGCGCCTGCCACCTGGGGCCTTCACGCCTCTTCCCCGAAGGCGCAAGAGACTTCCCGGCTGTGTGCCCGGGGGCACCTTGAGGCTCACCTTGCCCTCTATGGTCTCCACCTCCACCGTGGAGCCAAGTGCCGCATCCCGAATACTCAGGCGTGCTTCGGAATAAATATCTCTGCCTCGCATCTGAAATTTAGGATGTCCTTTTATATCCAGAGTAAGATACAGGTCTCCCGCGGGCCCGCCATTTTGGCCCGGTGCTCCCTGGCCTTTGAGGCGCACCCTCATCCCGGAAGTGGCCCCGGCGGGAATATTCACCGAAATGCGGGATTTGTCTCGGGCGCGGCCGGTACCCGAACATTCCTTGCAGGGCTTCTCTATCACTTCCCCCTTACCCAGACACTGCGGGCAGGGCCGACTGAAGGCGAAAGGGCCCTGGGATATATGCACCGAGCCCCGGCCGCCGCAGGACGGGCAGGGCCGGCGGGAACTTCCCGGCTCGGCACCGGTACCCCTACAGCGAGAACAAACTGCTTCTTTGGGGATGGTTATGGTGGCTTTACCTCCGCGGATTGCGGTTTCAAAAGGCACCTCAAGCCGGAAATTCAAATCTTCGCCCTGCCGGGGTCGGGTCTCCCTCCTCATCCGGCTGCGCAAAAAATCGCCCCCGAAAAGGGAACTGAATAGGCCCCCCAGGTCGCCCAGGTCCTCATAGGTAAAAGTGGCCTCTTCCGCATAAGGCCCCCGGGCGGCTCTTCCCGTGCGGATGAATTCTCCAAATCCGGGAAAATCTCGGAAATCGCCATAGCCACCGAAGCGGAAGTTTCTGATGCTATCATACTGCGCGCGCTTTTTCCGGTCGCTCAAGACCTCGTGGGCCTCGGAGATTTCCTTGAACTTTTCCTCTGCGGCCTTATCGCCTTTATTCTTGTCCGGGTGATACTGCTTGGCCAGCCGGCGATAAGCGTGCTTTATCTCCTCTGCGGAGGCGTCTTTGGAAACCCCCAGAACCTCATAATAGTCTCGTTTGGCCATCTTCGCTCAATGTCCTACACACTCAACCTGCGACTTTTTATTTCTTTATTTTACCAATAAAACCAAGAGAAATCAATTTGAAAATATACCTCCTTTTAAGACCATTCGTGTCCGCAAACAATCCCAAAAACTTCTTGCAGAAACAGCCAAAATCGAGTAAAATGCAAAAAAGACACATACGAGTATTGGTGGTGGGCGTACGGCATCGGGCGAATTTTGTTTCTGAGGAGGTATAAGATGGCTGAAAAATCTGAGGCGGCAAAGGCGTTCACTCTTCCTTCACCGGACCTTTCGGATGTCCAATACGGCCCTTATGAGCGCAATGTGCTGGACCTCTGGAAGGCCAAATCAGATAAACCCACACCACTGGTAGTCTGCATTCACGGCGGCGGGTTCAAGGGAGGAAATAAGAACACTTATATGCAGGAGAAGGCAGCAATTCTGGTGAACCTTTGCCTGGAGGCCGGCATTTCGGTAGCGGCCATCAACTATCGCCTCTCCGGCCAGGCCAAAGCCCCGGCAGCCATGCTGGACGGCGCACGGGCGGTGCAGTTTTTGCGCTCCAAAGCCCAGGAATGGAATTTTGACCCCGAAAGATTTGCGGCAACCGGAGGTTCGGCTGGCGGGGGCATTTCCCTCTGGCTTGGGTTTCACGATGACCTGGCCGACCCCGAAGCGAGCGACCCGGTAAAGCGAGAGTCCACCCGCCTTTCCTGTATGGGAGTGGTCGCTACCCAAAGCTCATACGACCTGCTTTTCATAAGGGATATGTTCCCAGGAAATACGGCGTGGGAACATCCGGCGCTTCTGGAATTTTACGGGATTACGCGAGAGGAGATTGATTCGCCGCGGGCGCGCAAGTTATATCAGGAGGTCTCGGCGCTACCTCATCTCTCCGCGGATGACCCGCCGGTATTTATGTTTTATCCCCAGCCGAATGTGCCCCTGGCGCCTGACGCGGGACCCAATGTGGCCATTCACCATCCCAAATTCGGCTTCGTGCTCAAAGAAAAACTTGATGCGCTGGGAATTGAATGTATCGTGCGCTGCCAGGACGACTACGAAGGAGACGCAAGAGAACAATATTACCGCGAGATGTTGGAATTCTTTCAGCGCCACTTCGGGTGCGGGTAATTAGATAGTCAAAGGAGAGGTTGTCTTAAGGCAAATATTTCTATAAGCAATAGTTATAGCCATAAAAAGTGTGTATTGGAATCGCAGACTACACAGATGAGGAAAAAGGAGGTGTAGGATGAAGACGTTTGTTTACTCTTTGGCGTTTATAGGTGTCTTTCTGGCCCTTACGGCCACCGAAGAAGCCCGCATAAAGAAATTGGAAAGCGATGTAAAGGGCCTGCAAACGCAGGTGGGGCTACTGAGTGAAGGCCTGGCGGCATTGGAAAAGAAAGTGGCGGAAAGAGAGGCTGCCTATGAGTACCCGGAGAGGGACGAAAGAAGTATGAACCTCCTGTATCTCCGCTACAGAAACAGGATTGCCCTGGTGGAGGGAACATACATAAAGTCGAGTTCGCTTCCGCGCATAGTGCGCTGGACCGGAAAGTTAGATGAGGGGGATTTTGGCCGGGTAAAGGGTGTGATTCTGGAGATACTGGGGCCGGATGAGTTACTGGTTTCCATTATGGGCTATGGCCTGGTTGGTCCGAGAGAAAGAAGACCAACTTCGGAAGCCCGCATCGCCCGGGGCGAGCCTTCCCTTCCCGATAGTCAGACCATAATCATTAAGGGCATCTCCACCGAAGACCTGGAAAAGGGTGAGGAGATTATAGCGGAGGTCTGGGCAGCCGGGTCTCAACAATACGAACACGCAACCGGTGCCCTGGAGATAATAATCAGGTGTGTTCCTATCTTACGCTTGAAGGAGGAATTCAGAAAAGGCATCACCAAGGAAGATTTCATCGAGGCACTCGACCAGGGCCTCGTTCTGGACTGATTTTTGTGTCAAAAATGCGGCCTCTACCTCGCCCAGGTCTAAGACCTGAATAATCGCCTATCTTACTTACGGCTCGCTTTTCTTGAAATAACTCTTGACAGGCTGAATGGCCTTCCTAATATTATGGAGGGTTTGTGGTAGGTGTTTTCTGCGAAGATTGCAGCGGTAATAAGCCTCAAATCCGTATCTCATTATACTAATTTCCAAAAGAGTTGGGAAATTTTTTTCGAATTAATGCAAGGCCACGTACTGGCTTGAGTTGCGGTCAATAGAAGGAGGCATAAGATGTCTTTTTCGGAAAACTTAAGGATAGAGGACATAATCGGTCCTAAAACTATGCGCAATCTGAGAAAGTATATAGGTCCAGTGATAGGGATCATCTTCATTCTCATCTTCGCTCTGACTATTTTCTATTCGGTAGGAGCGGATGAGGTTGGGGTGATTCAGAGGTTCGGGAGGTACACAAGGACAACAGAACCTGGTCTCCACCTAAAACTCCCATTTGGGATAGAGAAGGCCACTAAGGTAAAGGTAAAGTATATCTTCAAGAATGAGTTTGGCTTTCGCACCCTTCGGCCAGGGATAAAGACCGTTCGTGCCCCGGAGAAGTACCTGGATGAATCGCTTATGCTCAGCGGCGACCTCAACTCGTTGGTTGTGGAATGGATAGTCCAGTTCAAGGTTAAGGACCCGGTGAAACTTCTGTTTAATATCAGGGATCCAAGCGCCACTGTAGGGGCTATCTCTGAGGCTGTGATGCGCCAGGTGGTGGGAGATCACTCAGTAAGCGAGGCGCTCACCACAAGGAGGGTGGAGGTGAACCTGGAGGTAGAGAAGAAGTTACAGGAGATCCTCGATTCATACAACAGCGGTATCCACATCGTCACGGTAAAACTCCAGGATGTGAACCCCCCGGATGAGGTAAAACCCGCATTCAACGATGTGAACGAGGCAAAGCAGGAGAGGGAGAGGATGATCAATGAGGCCTGGGAGGCATACAATAAAGTGATTCCTCGGGCCAAAGGCGAGGCAGAGAAGACGATAAGGAAGGCCGAAGGATACGCCTTAAATCGGGTAAATTCCGCCAGGGGGGATGCCCATAAGTTCCTGGCCATATGGGAAGAATATAAGGACGCCAAGGAGGTAACCCGCAGGAGGCTCTACCTGGAGACCTTAGCAGAGGTACTTCCCGAGGCTCGCAGAAAGTACATTTTGGACTCAAGCCAGCAAGGGATCCTCCCCTTGCTCAGGTTGGACGAGGAAGGGGGTGGAAAGTGATGAAAAGGTACGCTATCTCCATAGCCATTTTGGTCATATTGGGAATTGTGGTGCTCCGCGGCACAATCTACACAGTTGATGAGACCCAGCAAGTAGTCATAACCCAGTTCGGCCGGCCCGTGGGGGAGCCCATAAAGACCGCCGGGCTTTACTTCAAGCGCCCATTCATCCAGAAGGCCAACTATTTCGAGCGACGCATCCTTCAGTGGGACGGCAGCCCCAACCAGATACCTACCAAGGACAAAAGGTATATCTGGGTGGATACCACCGCCAGGTGGAGGATAACCGACTCCTTGAAATTTCTACAGTCTGTGGGGAATGAGACTGGGGCACACGCCAGGCTCGACGACATCATCGATTCTTCCACCAGGGACTCCATCACCAGTCACCTATTGATAGAGGTGTTGAGGAATACAAATCGCCTACTGGAAAGGGCAGAGGAGGCCGAAGAGGTGCTTGGGGCTGAAGAGGCGCTGGCAAGGATTGAGGTTGGACGTGAAAAACTGACCAGGGAAATTTTGAAGCAGGCCCAGGAGTTAGTCCCTCAATATGGGATTGAACTCATCGATGTGCGCATAAAGCGAATAAATTATGTGGAAGAGGTAAGGAAAAAGGTCTACCAGCGGATGATCTCGGAGAGAAACAGAGTGGCCGAGCAGTACCGCTCCGAGGGTCAGGGAAAGAAGGCCGAGATCGAAGGAGAGATGGAGAAGGAGTTAAAACGCATCACATCCGAGGCTTATCGCAAGGCCCAGGAGATAGAGGGAAAGGCAGATGCAGAGGCCATCAAGATATACGCCGAGGCCTACTCCAAAGACCCTGAGTTCTACTCCTTCGTGAGGACCCTGGAGACCTACAAAGAGACCATCGATGAGCGAAGCACCTTAATCCTTTCAACCGACAGTGATTACTTCGAATACTTAAAGAGCCTTTCTGAAGCCAAATAGATGAACTTGCTTGAGGGAGGAATTTAGAAAAGGCATCTCCAAGGAAGACTTCATCCAGGCCATTAACCAGGGGATTGTTTTGGATTGATTGGGGTATCCAAACTGAAAAGGCCATCCTGAATCTTTTTTGACACGGCCTGCCAAAGGCGGGACACGGCGCTCTGCGAGCGACACGGCTAAGACTCTATTATCTTTAGTCTTTTCGTGCGGCCAACACGGCCCATTCGGCACACTGCTAAACAATCCTCCAATATTTTTTGCCGTGTGTTTTTGCCCCGTACGGGGCAAAAAGTCGCCACCGCGACCAGGCCGCTACAGG
>LIZR01000055.1 GCA_001302825.1 Planctomycetes bacterium DG_23
ATGGCCGGATTATTTATAAAGACCTGCTGGGCACTTCAGCCCTTATCAATCCGGGCAATTCCGGCGGGCCGCTGCTTAATATCAATGGCGACCTCATTGGCATAAATACCGCCATTAAAGCCGGGGCCCAGGGCATAAGTTTCGCCATCCCTGCGGACCGGGTTAAAGCGACCGTGCTCAACCTACTGAGATTCCGCACCACGAATAGCGTTTTGGTAGGAGTTAAGATGGCCGAAGGTGCGAAGGGTTTGATTATAAGCGACACACAAAGCAAAAGCCCTGCAGACGGCAAACTACTTCCCGGGGACGAAATTATCTCCATAGATGGAACCGGGATAACCGAAAGGTTGGATTTTAACATCGCCCTACTGAATAAATCGCCGGGAGACGCAATAAAGATTGAAGGCTATAGAGAGGGCAAAAAGTTTTCCACCACCTTGACCCTGGCCGCGCCGCCTGTGGCCCCGGTGGCCAAACTGGCCCAGGAGAGACTCGGTTTAAGCCTCCAGGAACTCACCCAGGAAATGGCCCGGCACTTAGGGCTGGAAGCACCGGAAGGAGTCTTGGTTTCTGCGGTGAAAAAAGGCGGCCCGGCCGATGAAGCCGGTCTAAGGCCCGGCGATGTCATTTATCACTTCGGTATGTATGAGGTGAGAAACTTAGCCGAGTTTGGCAAAATATTGGAGATGGCCGAAGCCGGGGATGTGGTTTATCTGTTCCTTTATCGCGGTGGCGAAAGTTACCATACAACGATAAAAATAGGGTAGAAGCCGGCCCCCTGCCGTTCGAAGCCGGCTATTGGTCGTTGGGCGATGAGCCTAAAGAGAATGAGCGATGCACAAACATAAAAGACTTTTATTTTATCCCCTCATCTTTCTATCTTTCTTCCTCTCATTCCCTGGCCCCGACCCGTACGGGTGGGGCCGGGCAGGCAGTCCACTTGCCACCGCCGAAACTTCTGCGCTGGATGAGGCCCTGGCCTCAATCACTGCACGGGAAATAAAAGACCATATAGACTTCCTGGCCGACGAGACACTCGAAGGTCGACTGGTGGGAAGCCGCGGGGCACGCATTGCCAGCCAACACATCGCCAAACATTTCGAAACAGTGGGCCTGGAGCCTCCTATAGAAGACGAAACTTACTTCCAGATTTTTCCAGTAAGTGCCCGGGAACTGGGCGAAAAAAATTCGCTAAAGATTTTTTGGGGACACCGTAGAGAAGGAGAAACCTGTGTTCTCGGCACGGATTTTGCCCCACTTATAATTTCGGGAAGTGGCCGGGCCTCAGGGAAGGTGGTTTTCGCTGGCTATGGCATCACCGCCCCAGAATATGGCTATGATGATTACGCTGGATTAGAGGTTGAGGGGAAGATTGTGCTGGTGCTACGCTATGAGCCGGAAACCGAAGGAACTGAAGTATTCGAAGGGGAAAAACTGACCCGCCACGCCCTTTTTTTAACCAAGGCCCAAAACGCCTATCGCCGCGGGGCCCGGGCCTTAGTTATTACTCAGGGCCCCTCACTTAAGAAACCTGCCGGCCCATACGGGCCGCTCGTAGCGTCCGGCGAGACAGGTATGCAAAACTGGTGGCCTTATAGGAGCGACGAAGGGAGGCTTCTATCTTTGGCTATGGGGCTTGAGGAATTAGATATTAAGGAAGCGCCACTACCCGTTACCTTCATAAAAACCTCTCTGGCGGAAAAAGTGTTTTCCCAAGGTCACCGTTCGCTTAAGGAGATTGAGAAAAAGATAGCCAGCCAACTTTCTCCTCGTCGCCCTGAAGGGCTCCGTCGGAGTCCTGAACGGGTGCCCCATTCCTTTCCTTTGAGTAACTTGCGCATCAGTCTCGAAGTGGACATCAGAACCTCCCGGCTTAAGGCCCGAAATGTGTTCGCCGTTTATAGAGGAATGGAATTTCCCGATGAGGTCATAATTCTTATGGCGCACTTTGACCATCTGGGTCGAAGCGACGACGGGTATTTTCCGGGTGCTGATGACAACGCCTCTGGCGTGGCCGCGCTGCTGGAGGTGGCCGAGGCCTTAGTCTTTATGCCCCGGCCGCGGCGAACCATACTGCTTCTGGCCACAAGCGGCGAGGAAGAAGGTCTCCTGGGAGCAAGATTTTACACCGAGCATCCAGCCTTTCCCTTAGAGAAGACCCTGGCGGTGGTCAATCTGGACACCATCGGCAGAAATGAACCGGGCGAAATCTCCATCGTGGGGGCACCAAAAAGCCCCTGGCTGGATAACATCATTAGCAAGGCTAATGAAAAGGTTGGACTGGAACTCCAATACGATGCCCAATCCCTTTTTCAGAGTGCCGACCACTTTGCCTTCGCCAAAAAAGGTGTCCCGGCCATTTTTCTCACCGCCAAAGGACATATAGATTATCACACCCAGAGGGATACGCCGGAGAAACTTGATAACCAAAAAATTGCTCAGGTGGCCCGGCTCGCTCTTCTCGCCCTGTGGATGATAGATCAGACTGCCGAGAGAAGCGAGGCAGCCACGCAGGATACAGAAGCGCCGAAAGGCTGGCTGCCGGCCACCAGGGCTGCCCGGCTGGCGGGTGAATTCTCTAAAGGAAATAGCCAAATAGACCGACAAAACAAAAAAATACTTGCACTCCTTGCAGAAGGTGTTAATATATTCGCTTTGTTTTACACCCAGAGGCAGCCGGACATAGAAAAGGAGCGAAGATGAAGATTGCCGTGGCCCCGGATTCATTCAAAGAGAGCCTTTCAGCAGTTGAGGTGGCCCGGGCCATTGCTGAGGGCCTGAAAAAAGCGATCCCCAGGCTTGAGGTTCTGGAAATGCCTATGGCCGATGGAGGCGAAGGCACCGTGGAGACCTTGGTGGCGGATACCGGCGGTCAAATCATAGGTTGCGATGTTACCGGGCCTCTGGGCGAAAAGATAAGGAAAGCGCGCTTCGGTATTCTGGGAGATGCAAATACTGCGGTAATAGAAATGGCTGCTTCGTCCGGCCTGGCATTGGTTCCTCCGGAAAAAAGAAACCCACTTAATACCACCACCTTCGGCACCGGAGAACTTATCCGGGCTGCTCTGGACCGCGGCGTGAGCCGCTTAATAATAGGCATCGGCGGAAGCGCCACGGTGGACGGCGGTGCTGGTATGGCCCAGGCCTTAGGGGCTCAACTCTTGGATGAGAATGGTCAGAGTATCGGTTTCGGGGGTGGTGAACTGGCTCGCCTGGAGAAAATAGACCTGAGCACCCTGGACTCGCGCTTAGCAAAGACCGAAGTCATTGTGGCCTCGGATGTAACCAATCCTCTGGTGGGGGAAAACGGGGCCGCCAGAATCTTCGGTCCGCAGAAAGGTGCTACGCCGGAGATGGTGGAGACCCTGGAAAAAAATCTTCACCACCTGAGTGAGGTTATAGAGCGCGATGTGGGAATTAAGGTGCACAATCGGTTCGGCGGCGGGGCTGCGGGCGGATTAGGGGCGGGTCTGGTGGCCTTTTTGGGCGCTAAACTGCGCCGCGGCATTAATGTTGTCCTTCAGGCCGTCCATTTCAGGGAAAAAATTAAAGACTGCGACTTAGTCATTACCGGAGAAGGCCGCATTGATAGGCAATCGGTATTCGGCAAAACCGCTGTAGGTGTGGCCAGGGCAGCCAAGGAACTGGGCCTTCCGGTCATTGCTATCGTAGGTTCTATTGGTGACGGGGCCGATGAAACCCTCTCCCACGGCATAGACGCCTATTTCAGCATCCTTTCCAGGCCGATGAGCCTGGAGGAGGCCTTTGCCTCAAGCCATCAGTTGATAGTGGACTGCGCCGCTCAAGTGGGCCGTTTACTGAACCTCTACTCCGGCGCTAAATAAATCGCTACTCTTGCCAGAAGCGGCCCCTTTACCGCCTCATCACCACTCATACCTGCCCGGCGGATGCCGGGCGGCCCGGAGACCAATAATCGGATGAAAAAACACACAAAGGGCACTGCGCATCCCAAGGGCGAGTTCGCTCTGATTGAGTGGATTAGAAAAAATACTCCCCTCAAGGTGCGCAAGTTCCCCATCGGCATAGGCGACGATGCCGCCGCCGTAAGAGTAGTCTCCGGTGAATTAATAGTCTTAACCACCGATATAATACTTGAAGGCACTCACTTCCGACTCCCTGAAGCAACACCTTACCACATAGGTTGGAAGGCCATATGCTCTGCCCTTTCGGATGTGGCGGCTATGGGCCTTCGGGCCACCGCGGCCGTGGTGTCTTTAGCCCTTAGAGAAGATTTATCAATGGGCTTCGCCAAGAGGCTTTATCGAGGGATGGCCAAAGCATCAAGCGAATTTGATGTGGCCATAATCGGGGGCGATATAGGAAGTTGGGATGGCCCCATAGCCGTGGCGGTCACCGTGTTAGGGGAAACAGGCGGCCTTAGACCCATAAGAAGAAGTGGTGCCCGGCCCGGAGATTGGCTTATGGTTACGGGCACGCTGGGCGGTTCTTCCTGGGGCAAGCATCTTCGCTTCCGGCCTCGGCTGAACGAAGGCTTTATCCTCAATAAAACTTATCGTATCCACGCTATGATTGACATAAGCGATGGCTTGCTGGCGGATTTGGGCCATATCCTGGCCGAAAGCGAAGTTGGAGCAATCCTTTCTGCGGAAAGAATTCCCATATCCTCAGCCGCTCGCCGTGGGCGAGCAAGGCCCCTGGGCGCCTCCGCCGCCCCGCGCTTTTCCTTGAAAAGCGGCAAGAGCGCACTCCATCACGCCCTCTACGATGGCGAAGACTTTGAACTTCTTTTTTCCGCAAGCCCGCGAGAGTCCCAAAAAATTTTGACACAAAAGCCCTTAGGTAGGCTTCGCCTTTCCCATATCGGTGAGGTCTGTAAAAAGAAGGGGCTCTTCATTCTTTATCCCCATGGTAATAAGCGCCGGGTGGAACCCGTAGGCTATGAACATTTCCGAACCAAAAAGTCCTCCTGAGAAGGCCTTTAAGGCTTTTTCCTTCATCAGCCGAAGTGTGGAGGAGACGCTGCATTTGGGCCAACACCTGGGCGAAATGCTGGAGCCGGGAATGACCGTCGCCCTTATCGGGCCTCTGGGCGCAGGCAAGACTATATTCGTTAAGGGGTTAGCCCGGGGCCTGGGTGTAAAGCCCATAGTAACCAGCCCCACTTTTGTCCTCATAAATGAATATCAGGGCCGGCTCCTTTTTTATCATATAGATGCCTACCGCCTGAAAAGCGCGCAAGAACTTCTTGCCCTGGGTGCGGATGAGATTTTCTATGGCCATAGTGTAGCCGCGGTGGAATGGGCTGACCACATAGAGGAGGCCTTGCCCCGGGAACACCTGAGTGTCAAATTTACCATCCTGGGCAAGAATAATAGAAGTATCCTTATGACCCCCAGGGCAAGCCGCTTTGGAAGCCTCCTTCAAGATTTGGCCGCCAAAATAACTTCCTGAATGTCCCTGCAAAAGTTAACATTTTCCCCTTGCATTTCCCCTCGGTTATAGGATAATTTTTCTACTGGAAAATGACAAATCGGCTACATTGACAGACCGAGAAAGGTTAAATAGCGCATATGCAGGAGGCTATGGAAAAAGCCGCCGTCCTCATTGAAGCCTTGCCCTATATTCAGTCTTTTCGGGGCAAGGTGGTGGTGATAAAACTTGGCGGAAGCGCAATGGAGGAAGACGAGATACTCACCTCCATTCTGCAAGATATAGTTTTTGTGGAACTGGTGGGGATGAGGCCGCTTCTGGTGCACGGGGGCGGCAACTTCATCACCAAGGAGATGAAGGCCGCGGGCCTTTCCCCCCTTTTTGTCCAGGGCTATCGCATTACCGATAAAGAAAGCCTCCAGATAGTGGAAAAGGTCCTTTTGAAGGTAAATAAGAAAATAACCAGAATGGTGCAAGAGTTGGGCGGCCAGGCGAAAGGTCTCACCTTCGAGAGTGGCAATTGGCTTAAAGCCGAGAAGTTGTTCCTTGAAGTAAACGGCGAGAGGAAAGACCTGGGCTATGTGGGCAGGGTGACCGGGATTGATAGAGGTGGCCTCAAAGCCGAACTCACCGCGCCGTATGGGCGGTCCGTAGGGTCCGAAGGCATGGTGCTGGTGCTTTCGCCTCTGGCTAAAACGGACGATGGTGAGGTGCTCAATATCAACGCCGATACCGCAGCCGGCGCACTGGCCTCTGAACTGGCAGCGGAGAAACTCGTTTTCCTTTCCGATACTCACGGCATTATGACCGACCCTGAAGATGAGTCTTCGCTGGCCTCCACCTTGACCCAGAGCGAGATAGACCTTCTCATCCAGCGCAAGGTCATAGATGCCGGAATGCTGCCCAAGGTAGAGGCTGCTCGAGTGGCTTTAGAGGGCGGGGTGAGCAAGGTGCACATAATTGATGGACGCATCCGCCATTCGCTGCTCCTGGAGATATTCACGGATAAGGGCATAGGCACGCAAATTCTTCCTTGAATTATAAGAGCACAAGAAAAGGAAGGGGGCATAGAAATAAAACCCGGGGGTCGGATGAGCCGCAGGTGAAAGCCCGGAAGGACCGGCTACTCACGGCCCGACCCCAGACGCCCGCAGTGAACTGTTATCGTAATTCAGTTATATTGAGAATTTAGTTGATTTATTTCTTGAAATTCTGAAAAACTTTATGTAAAAATAAAGTGCTATCTGGCTGTCGGTTTTGGTCACCTGGCACTCGAGAAACAGGCACTCAATAATGGAGGAATTAAAATGGCCGAAGACAATGAGGAAATGCACAAACTCTTTCGGGCAATGATTAAATTTGACGCCTCAGACCTCCATCTTAAAGCCGGAATCCCCCCCACTTTGCGCATAGGAGGGTATCCTCGTGCCCTTGATTCCGAGCCCCTCACCGCCCAGGAGGTAAAAAATCTCATATTCGCTATCCTGGATGAGAGGCAGAAAAGGATTGTGGAACGCTCCGGGGACCTGGATATCTCCTACAGCCTCCCTGGCGAAGGCAGATACCGCATCAGTGTCTTTCAACAGCGAGGTTCTTTATCTCTGGCTGCCCGTCGGGTACAAACCCGCATCCCCTCTTTCGCCGAACTTCATCTTCCCCCGATGACAGAAAAACTTTGCAAATTTCATCAGGGCCTGATTATCGTCTCCGGGGTCACTGGCTGCGGCAAATCCACCACTCAGGCGGCTATGCTGGACAAAATCAACCAGACGCGTCGCTGCCACATCATTACCATCGAAGACCCCATTGAATACCTCCACCAGGACAAGAAGGCCTTCATCAGCCAGAGGGAAGTGGGAATGGACGTGGAAAGTTTCCCGGAGGCCTTGAGGCGGGTAGTAAGACAGGACCCGGATGTAATACTCATCGGAGAGATGCGCGATCAGGAAAGCGTGGTTGCCGGACTTCAGGCCGCTGATACCGGACATCTGGTGCTGGGCACGCTGCACACCTCCACCGCTCCTCAGGCCTTTGGTCGTTTGCTCAAATTCTTCGACCAGACCCGAGAAGAGGAAATCCGCCAGGCCTTAGTCTTCAATCTTAAGGCCATCATATGTCAAATGCTCGTCCCTTCCTGCGCCGAAGGCGTGGGCCGGGTGCCCGCGGTAGAGATTATGCTTATGACGCCCATTATCCGGGAACTCATCCAGGAAAAGCAAGATACAAAATTAGCCGACGCCATTCGCGGCGGTTCCCAGGAAGGTATGCAGGATCTCAATCAGTCCCTGTCTCAGTTGGTGAACGACGGGCTGGTGGAAAGGCCGGTGGCTCTTGAATATTCGTTTAATGCGGAAGAATTAGGTATGCTTCTTAAAGGGATAAAGATAAAAGAGACCGGCGTCCTCAGGAGGACCTATGAGGGGCCTTCTATTGCTTATTAAAGTTCAGGGGGTGGACTTATGGAACCCAGAACCAAAAAGGCCTTGGTCTTCTCTATCATTATTTTCTACTCTTTTCTTCTGATTTTCTCTTTCGCCCCATCAGCGAGCAGTCTCTATCAAGGCGCGGAAAAGGCTTTTCTCTTTGCTCAGGTCGCACCCGCCGCCGGCGAGATTTTAGAATCAGAAGATGTGGATTCGGGAAGGTTTTATTTTAATATCTATTGGATTGTGGGGGGGGCGGTCTTCACCGGCCTCTGGCTATCCATAACCAGTTGGATTGGTGACGATGTTGAGAAACTGCGTAAAGGACGCACGGTATGGCCCCTCGCCTCTTTGGGCACAGGTCTTGTGTCCTATCTTATTGCCTGGGCTTCGCTCAAGGCAGCGGCAATAATCGGACCCACTGCGGTTTTGGGAAATTATCTGGGCTATCTCCTGGTGCGCGATAACGCCTTACCCTATCGAGAGCGCATACTCACCAAGAGGTACTTTCGCCACCTCTTTGCCCGGACTATGCTTAAGGTGGGTATCCAGATTCAAGTAACAGAGCCTGTAGCCCGAGAAGGCCCCATCACCAAACTCGCCGTAGATTTTTACAAAAAGGACGGCCGCCTGGTGGAAAATGTCGGCCCCCAGCTCCCCGGTTACCCGGGTGCTCAATCCGTATGTGAAGACCTGGTGGCTGATGGCGTGCTCTGCCGAGCCACCGATATCCATCTCGAACCACGGGAAAGTGAAATTCAGGTGCGTTATCGCATAGACGGCATCCTCCGCAGCAGGCACGCCCTGAACCCGGATACTGGTACCAGCGTTATTTCGGCCTTTAAGGTTCTGGGAGATATGGATATCGCCGAAAAGCGCAAATCCCAGGATGGCAATTTTTCAGCCCAGGTGGGCAATAAACGGGTAGACTTCCGCGTCGCCACTACCGGCAGCGTCTATGGCGAAAAGATGGCCCTGCGTCTTTTGGATAAAGAAGCCGGCCTCATAGCCCTGGAAAACCTGGGCGCCACTCAGGCCATGGTCAAGAGCCTCAAGAGTTTCATCAACCGCCCTGACGGGCTGCTCATAATCTGCGGGCCCACCGGCAGCGGCAAAACCACCACCCTTTATGCACTTCTGAATACAATTGACGCCTATCAGCGCAATGTGGTAACCATAGAAAACCCTGTTGAATATCAATTGCAAAACATCACTCAGACAGATGTCAATCCCAAGGCCGGCGTCACCTTTGCTTCCAGCCTCAGAAGTCTTTTGCGTCAGGACCCCGATGTTATCTTCATCGGCGAGATACGGGATTTCGAAACCGCGGAGATAGCCCTGCAATCGGCAATGACCGGGCACTTGATCTTAACCACCGTTCACGCCCGCGATAGCATCACCTCCGTCTATCGCTTGCTGGATTTAGGAGTGGAGCCTTTTCTGGTGGCCTCGGCAGTAAACTTACTCGTTTCCGAACGCCTGGTCCGCCGCCTCTGTCCACAATGCAAGGTCCCTTATCGACCCAAGCCAGAACTTTTGACCAAAGCCGGCATAGACCCGGATAAGGTGGATGTCCTCTATAAGGCCGGCGGCTGCCCTTTTTGTGCCGAAACCGGCTATCGTGGCCGCACCGGCATCTTTGAAATGTTTCCCATAAACGAACCTATTCAGGAACTCATCCGCGCCAAGGCCTCACCCCCAGAGATTGCGAGAAGCGGCAGAAAAGTGGGTTTTCGACCTTTAGAGATGCAGGGCATAAGAAAGGTAATTGCCGGAATTACCTCTTTCAGTGAATTCTTGAGGGTTTGCAGAAAATGAGCCGCGCTTCACAGTATATTAATTTCAAAGGAGGACATCTCTATGCTTAATTGGCTTATATTTGCTTTTGTCCTGGTATTCCTTTATGCCTCTTACAGGAAAGGCCTTTTGGGAAGCGTAGTAACTCTATTCTCGGTTTTCTTTGCCACCCTCATAACGCTGAATTTCTTCGAAGCCCTGGGGCGAGGGCTTGCCGGCCTCATCGAGCGAATTGAGCCTTACAGCCACGGCATAGCCTTCTTGTTCCTTTTCCTTCTGGTTTATATCGTTGTATATATCTTGTCCGCCACATTTCTTATTGAAAGGTTTCAGGTGCGCCAGCTCATCAACGGCTTGGGAGGGCTCTTTTTTGGCTTTGGCACGGCCTTCCTTATGGTAGGGGTACTCACCTTTGGCTGGATGATGATGCCCGCAGCATTCAGGACCTTGCCCAGAACTACCGAGCCGGGTAAAGAATTCTTCTTTGAAATAGACCAGAAATTCATTGATTTTTACGCCGGTGTTGCCGAGCGCATCGGCGGCGGGCTTCTCTTCAAAAACGAGGATAACATCCTCATCTATATCAAAGAGGAATCTTATGAGAAAAAGGCCCGGCGCCAAAGAATCCTTGAGTTAGAAGAAAAATAGCAAACTTATTAATATCCCACCAGCCTTCCCGACCGCTTGTCTTGCTGCCTCGCTGCTCCGCTATCTTGTTGTCCGTCACTTCCCGGACAGCCCGTCCGCACCATATCCGCCGAACCCGCCAGAGGGGGGGCGCCCTGCCCGCCTTCGGCCCCTACGGGCCGCCCGTATGGTGCGGCGGGGACAGGCGGCTTGGTCGCCACGGCGACCGGCCCGCCCGTATGGGCCGTCGAAAGCCGGACGGCCCGGCCTCCGTTGGGCTGCCCCGCGACTAAGAAATCATTGACCTGCTTCAAATTATATGATATAGTACCTTTGGCGCCGGTAGCTCAGTTGGATAGAGCATCGGACTTCTAATCCGAGGGTCGGGGGTTCGAATCCCTCCCGGCGTATTCTATAACCTCTTGCTTATCAGTGACTTCCCGAAGATTGACTTCCTTGGAAAATTGCGTTCCTTTCGCCGTGACTACAACTTGAGCACTCTTAGTCGGGCCTAAGACCTTGCTAAGCACCTTCTTATCCGCCGCAACTATGCCGTCAGTAGATACTCACACATAATGCTGGAGGGTATTCTCCATCGTTCAGGGAGTAAAAGGATCCTTGACAATACTGAGTAACCGTGTCTAAAATCCCTTGAGTCGTAAGGTGCGTGGGGGGTATGATTTCCCCCCGCCCACGGTGCTATAAGCGGCTCAGGAAGGAGGGTGGCAGTTGAGTGAATTTAAGGAAAGGCGGCGTTCTCCCAGGATAGAGGTGAGCATTAAACTCCCCGGGCTGGGGCAAGTACAGAATATCTCAGCAGATGGTATGTGGCTTCTGCCCGAAAATCCCGTCAGTATTGGACCCCTCCTTGACCTGGAATTTCGACCATTCGCCGGGGCGCCGTTAATCAAATGCAAGGGAGAGGTTGTCTGGCATCTGAAAATGGCCGGCACACCCACGACGGCTGGGCTCAAGTTTGTTGATTTGTAATAAAAATCCGAGAAACCTATCTTGACCCTAAGGGCCTTATTTTTTCAATCCAGAAGAGTCTGCAGACGCCAGATAAAACGCCTCATAATACGCTTTATCTCATCCTCATCAAAACCGGCCAGGCGATAACTTACCCCGATGGACACTTTGCCCATAAAGGTCGTAGGGAGTATAATGATGGGTACATGCGGCCCTGTCGATACCCCGCGGAGACATCCGAGGGTTTGGTCTCGGGTCTCAGATTCAAGCCAACTACTGGTCAAGTTGACATTGCTAATGCCCGCAATTAAGGAACCCTTACGGAAGAATTCCGCCCTGCGGGGGTCGCTCAGCCACGGCCAGAAAGACGGAGAAAGCCGCAGTGCCATGGGGCTCATTAGGTATCTTTTCATTTCCTTTATACGAGCCGTCTCTTGGACCACCGACTGAAGAAGGGCCGAAAAATCATCCTCTGGTTTTTCAAAGAATACGATGAAATATCCCAGGAAGAGTCCGTAGGTTCTGGATAAGTCCTTTATGGACAGGCTCCTCAGGTCAACCACGGTCCCAATTCGAAGCCCGCGTCTCCTGGGGTGTTTTAACCTTTTGGGCGTATAAAGAGATATAGTTTCTGCCAGGGCTGCCAGAAAGAGGTCATGAACTGTTCCGCCTTTGGACCTGGCATATTCCTTGAGATCCTCTGTACTTCCCTCATTGAGTTCATATATTGTAAACCCGGTGCGAAAATCCCTTTTATCCCTGTAGCGGTGACGATGGGCGTAGCGAACTTGAACCGCTGCTCGCAAAAATTCCAAAGACCACCGCCTCAGGGCCTTTCCGCGACAAAGATGCCCAAATAGCGCTTCTCGGCAGGCCAAGGCTGTAGTAACGTGCCAATATCTGGTAGAGCACCGGCATAAATGCCAGGCCATCAGCGGTCCAGTGATCAAAAGTGATACCCAGATAATGAAAGTCGGCGGCAGCATCCAGGAGAAAAAAACGCACAGGCGTGTAGAGAGTGGCTGGAAAGGGCCGATTCAGTTCCTTCTGGATTTGACGAGCCAGAGCCGCTTCTGATTGAGAAGTGCAAGAAACTACCTTCACGCGGATACTTGCGTAATCCCTGCCGAGGTGAGCGCCTCTTGCGTGGCCTGTTCAAATCTCTCCGGGTTGGCCTTGCCGACAAGTTTCAGGCAATGGCAAAAATTGTAAGGCCACACTCGCCTCCATTGGAGCATAACCCGCTGATGCACACTAAGTTTCCCACGCATACTCGCATCTCAGTTAAGGATGAGTTTCCATAAATAGGGTAACAAAGCCTACAAAAAATGCAAAACGCAATTCTTTGCGCCTTGCCCGGGAGACACATAAGTATTTATTATCTATAGACTTAAGAAATGTGTATAAGTGGCATTATTTTAGGCTATCATCCTCAGAATCGGCCGGGGCTTCAGATGCCGTGGGGATTCGACTCCTCCCTTCGGTACTTTAGTCTTTTATTATCAAAGACTTGCGAAAACTGGCTTGTTCTGGCATATTCCATGTCTTTCGCCCTGACCACATTTTGACCACAATCTGAGAAGCGCATTAGCCTTTGATTGGATTGGATTTTCGTGGCCCAGACTGCTGGATTTGGGGTCGGCGTCTTTCATCCTGTGTAGCGGGATCTAGTCTTAGACTGATAGTGTTTCCTGCAATCTCCCTCCCTGCCTCTTATGACTCGTTTTCCTTTTAGCACGCCGGCGAACTCGGTGACGATGGTGCACTGCGTTTGTTTGCCTTCCGGGTCTTTGCAGTAGAGGACAACCCAGTCCCGGGTTTTGCCCTTTTCGTGGGCCCTTTTGGTATTGGAGAAGAGAAGCGTTATTCTATAGTCTCTGACTCGTTTATGCATTATGGGGAGCCAGGCCTCGCCGGTAGGATTAAACCTCTTGGGGGCGATTTTTCTTAATTCATCGGCCTCGGCCTTCTGGCGATATTCCTGGTCGAGTGCAAGAATTTCTTCTACGGATAGTGGAAATCTAAAAGACCTCCGGGTTAAATGCCAGAATGTTGGCCTCGATGATCATCTCCTCAGGTTCTTTGAAACTAACCTTGTGGCATAATTACTCCTTGCAAAAGTTCTTTAGGCCGGTGAGCTGCAAAAAGAGTTTTATCGAGAAGATGGTATTTGCGATAAGGTATCTGCGCCAGAGTCGGCGGGGCTCCTGCATCAGGCGATAGAACCATTCTAGGCCGTTTCGCTGCATCCATTTTGGGGCCATCTTCTTGTTTCCGGCATGAAAGTCGAAGGCAGCGCCTACGCATACCTGGACTGCCTTGATACTGTGCCGATGTTTGTAGGCAAAGACATCCTGCAAGGGACAACCCAATCCCAGAAAGACGATGCCCGCGCCACTGCGGTTTATCTGTTCAACCGTAGCCTCATCTTCTTCGGGGGTTAGTGGCCGAAATGGCGGTGATTCACATCCGACGACCTGCAAAGCGGGAAATTGTCGTAGCAGGTTCACCCTTAGCCTCTCCACCACATTTGGATAGCTGCCGTATAAGTAGACACCTACACCCCTCTCCGCCGCTCGACGACATAATCTTAGCATAAGCTCGGGTGCGTACACTCTATCCGGCAGCTTAGTGCCGTAGAGTAGGTTCAACGCCCACCGAACAGGCTGCCCGTCAGGAGCGACGATCTCAAAGCTATTTACCTTAGACCTTAGCGACGGATTGCCGCTGACCGGGACCAGGCATTCGGACAGATGACTGACAATCGCCGCACGGCCCTGTTCAGCAGCAGCCATGGTCGCCTCTAACACCTCTTCATAAGTAGTGGCGCTTAGCGCAACACCAAAGAGGTTATACTTACGCGGCCATTGCATCCGGCGGCCATCGTGCATCTTCTTTTACCTTTTGCGTCCATCCTGCGCCGTAGGAATCAACAGCAGTTTCGTAGAGGGTGATTAACCGGCCGCAGTCAACTTCCCCACTGTATCCGCAGATTGCTTTCTCTTGGCCGCGGTGATTTTCCAGCAAAGCTCCGAGATTTCCCAGAGTAGTTTCATCTTATCAGCCAAATGCTTGGGGGTTTCCTGGTTTAACAAGAAGCCCAGTTACACTATCTTCATCGCTCCGTTAGCATCGTTTCGAAGATTGCTGCCACCTCTCTCTCATGCTTGGTGGAGAAGTACCAATCGATCGTACGACGCAGCCCGTCGATAAACTTAACTTGTGGCTCCCAACCAAGCAACTTCTTAGCCAGGAAATTGTCCGCAACCCGGTTAAGCGGGCCTGTGGGCTTATCAGCCTCAAGCCGGATCTCGGCCTGGTGACCAGTGTAGCGCAGAACCTCCTTCGCAGCATCCAGAACTCTAATGCGCTCCATCGTGCCTAAATTCACTGCTCTACCATCGTCGATCTTCTCGGCAGCCAGAATGGTTCCGTTAACGATATCATCCACATAGGTCCAGTTTCTTATCTGCTCACCTGTCCCCCAGACCACGAACGGATTTTGCTTTAGGAAAGCTCTGGCGATCATTGCTATGACAGCGTGGTTTTCCACGCCGCGAGGTCCGTAAACGGGGAAATAGCGGCAGGAAGCCGTTTTCATACCATATTCCCTGAAGTAAGCCCTTAATGTCATTTCTGCCACGAGCTTGGCCCAACCGTACATGTTGTCTGCATCATAAGGGGCCTTCACCATATGCTCAGCCAAATAGATTACCTCAGAAGGGTCTTGCTGGAGGTAGTTTGGGTAGACGCAGGCGGAGGAGGCAAAAACAACCTTCTCGACATCCGCCCGGTAAGCCTCCCAGAAGACCAGGCCGTCGAGGAGAAGGTTAGAAGCCGGCCCGGCTTGGTGCAGGTCTACATAACCTCTCCCTCCGTGGTCCGCGGCGAGGTGAAATATGATATGAATACCCTTGACAGCTCTCCGGGCGACCCCCGGCTCACGTAGGTCGGCTTCAATGAATTCAATCCGTCCCGAGTCAATATGCTCTTGGATGTTCTCCAGTTTGCCGCTACTGAGGTCATCGACAACTTTTACCAACGCTGCCCGCTCTAATAGAGCGTCCACGAGATGAGAGCCGATAAGTGAGGCGCCTCCTGTGACCAGTACTCTAACGCCTTGCCAATTCATATCAATCCCTTTTCTCTTGTAAACTAACTACCAACGTGAGTTCTGTTACGAGGCTCATCTTAACCAATGT
This sequence comes from Planctomycetes bacterium DG_23, assembly GCA_001302825.1. GTDB lineage: Bacteria > Planctomycetota > DG-23 > DG-23 > DG-23 > DG-23. The sequence goes on from LIZR01000055.1 coordinate 15,431, forward strand.
CTCAAATGCTAATGGGAAGTGGGCGGGCTGTCAAATGGAAATCGTCCGGCTAAAAATTTTTTGAAAAAATCTGGATTTTTCTTGACAGGTGCTCAAATGTGCACTATAATATAATCGGCAGAATTTAGTGGAAAGGAGGGGT
>LIZR01000056.1 GCA_001302825.1 Planctomycetes bacterium DG_23
CTGAACCCCCACTCGTCCCTCTGACCGTTGGTAAGTAATTCAGGTGTCCTCCTTGAAACGATGAGTTGGTAGTGATATCGTCCACAAAAACGCATAACCCCAGTGCCTCCCATATTGTATTTACCTTGGACGAAAGTTATATCTATCTTATTTTCTCTATGCAAAGATAGAAAAGTATCTGGGAAATCTCTGGGGAGTTGACCTTCACCGTTGTCCACGATAATAATATTTGGCTGCTCTTTCGACCCCTCAGCAATAATCCTAATATTATTGGAGAGTTCTCTTCGCCGTTTCTGACCAACTTCTGAAAAATCGCCCTTTTTTATACCAAAAAAGACTTCAACAGCCTGTTGCATAGTTTTTGGGGCCTGAGTGCTCTTAGGGTCAATGTGCTTAAGTTTACATTCTTTAAGCAAAATGGCATCGATTGAATTGATGGGCTTTTCTATGAGTGCAGCAACTTGGTTTTGTTGCTGGTTGTGAAATGTGTTAAAATTTGCCGAATAGCCGCCGTACGGACGCCAGTTTCTGAAAAGGCCATTGTTTTCAATGAGTTCCTTAACTTCATCTTCCGCGGCGGCGGTGGTTAGCTTAAAGAGAATTTTCTTCCAAGGGTTCTTCATGGTGGCACCCCTTACAGTCTAAAATTTTCGTTTTTGGGAAAATGGAACTTGGCCCTTATTTCTTTGACCTGCCGTTCAATAGTAGAAAAGACCTTCTCGACCTCCGCTTGTGTATAACTATAAATCTGCCTGTTTGCGCAATTTCCCAGTATCCTGAGCCTCCTGAGCACGGCATTAGTCCTCATCGTAGCTAACCTCTTAAATCGTTCTTGAGAAGTTTCGACCCTTTTACTCATAACAATTTCCTCCTTAAAAATAAATAGCGTATTTTACGTAGTTTTTTACCAGTTAATATGTTAATCGCATCTTACATAGTATGTCAAGCATATTTTTCAAAAAATTCCATTTTTTTCAGGATTTTTTTGAAGGCTCTTATAGGAGATTTGAGGTCTCAGTTTTTGCCAAATTTACCTTAATGTATATTTCAACCTTTTGTTTTTTACTTGACTTGCACCTATTCAGCCTTATATTTTGTCCTTATGCGAAAGTCGGCGAATGAGGAGCGGAAAGGCTGTATCGCTGAAAGGCTTAATGGCTTTTTTGAGGGAGGTGAGAGATGAAACTTGGGGTATTTACCGCGCTTTTTGGCGGGAGGCGTCTTTCGGATGCGCTGGATTATATCGTGGAATCGGGCCTGGAGGCAGTGGAGATTGGCACGGGAAATTATCCCGGAAATCCTCACTGTCCGTTGGGCGAACTCCTCTCCAGCAAGAAAAAGCGCGACGAGTGGAAGGCAAAGATAACCGACCGGGGCCTGGAGATTAGCGCCTTATCCTGCCACGGCAATCCTATTCATCCCAATAAAAAAATTGCCGCCGCGCACGATAAGGTCTTCCGGGATACCATTCGCCTCGCCCGCCAGTTGGGCATTGAAGTGGTGGTAAATTTTTCCGGCTGTCCTGGAGACAAAGACGGCGCCAAATATCCCAACTGGGTGGTTTGCCCCTGGCCGCCTCATTTCACCGAAATGGTGAACTGGCAGTGGGAGAAGAAGGTCATTCCCTATTGGAAGGCCGCGGCGAGACTGGCCAAAAATAACGGTATAAAGGTAGGTCTGGAGATGCATCCGGGATTTGTGGTTTATTCGCCGGAGACGATGATGCGCCTGCGCGATGCCGTAGGCAAGAATATCGGTGCCAATTTTGACCCCTCGCATCTTTTCTGGCAGGGGATTGACCCTATAGCCAGTCTTCGCTGTCTGGGTGATGCCATCTTCCATATCCACGCCAAGGACTGCGCCATCTATCCGCCGGTGAAACTCACCGGCGTCCTGGACACCAAGCCCTACGCCCACGAGATACACCGCGCCTGGATATTCCGCACCGTGGGCTATGGACACGGCTACGATTTCTGGAAGGATTTTGTGAGCACCCTGCGCCTCATCGGCTACGACGGCGCTATCTCCATAGAGCACGAGGATAGCCTGATGAGTGTGAACGAAGGCTTCCAGAAGGCCGTGGCATTCTTGAAGGATGTGCTTTTGACGGAAAAGCCCGGCGAGATGTGGTGGGCATAATTAGGTCTGCAGTCTGCCGTCGGCGGTTGGCCGCGTACCGGAAAAACAAACACGAGAGGGGATTGATGGGTTCCATACTGATGGCCCTGGGGGCGTTTCTGGCATTTTTTATAGCCTATAATACCTATGGGCGGTTTCTGGCTCGCAGGATATATCGTCTCAAGAAAGATAATCCCACGCCGGCACACAGCCAGCGCGATGACATGGACTATGTGCCCACCAGACGCGAAGTCCTCTTCGGCCATCATTACACCTCCATCGCGGGCACCGGGCCTATAGTGGGCCCGGCGTTGGCGGTAATCTGGGGGTGGCTGCCGGCATTTTTGTGGGTGGTCTTCGGTTCCATATTCCTGGGTGCGGTGAAGGATTTTGGTTCGTTAGTGGTGAGCACGCGCAGCCGCGGCCGCTCTATCGGCGATATCGCCTCGGACTTGATTAATCCCCGGGTGCGCACGTTATTTCTCCTTATCGTCTTTTTCGCCCTGTGGATAGTCATCGCCATCTTCGGGTGGGTGATTGGCTCGGTCTTTCAAATGTATCCTGAGAGCGTCTTTCCCGTGTGGATGGAGGTGCCCATTGCCTTGTGGCTGGGGCATATGGTCTATCGCCGGGGGAAATCACCGCTTCGTCTGGGGCTTATTGCCGTGGGCCTTATGTATGTGACGGTGGTTATCGGGACCTGGTTTCGCATTGATGTCTCTGGCATCTTTGGTGGATATACGCTCACTTTCTGGATTGTGGCGTTTTTGATATATGCGTATATCGCCTCCACCCTGCCGGTGTGGCGGCTTTTGCAGCCGCGGGATTACATAAACGGGCATGAACTTTTCATCGCTCTGGGCCTTCTTGTCCTGGGGGTCTTGGTGGCGCATCCGAAAGTGGTGGCTCCGATGGTGGACCTTCACCCTCAAGGCGCACCGCCCATCATCCCTATGATGTTTGTGGTAGTGGCCTGCGGGGCCATCTCCGGATTTCATTCTCTTGTGGGTTCCGGCACTTCATCCAAACAACTGGATCGGGAAACCGATGCCCAGCTGATAGGCTATGGCTCGATGCTCTTAGAAGGGGTTCTGGCCGTTTTGGTGCTGGTAGCGGTGGCTGCAGGACTCGGGGCAGCGGAGTGGCCTTCCCGCTATGCCTCCTGGGCCACAGCCCAGGGGCTGGGGGCAAAGGTCGCGGCCTTCGTGGATGGCTCGGCTAATATGATTGGGGCTTTAGGCATTCCCAGACCTATTGCGCTGACAATTATGGGCGTATTCGTGGCCTCATTCGCCTCGACTACTCTGGACACGGCCACCAGGATTCAGCGCTATGTGGTTACCGAACTTGCTTCGGCATATAAGGTTAAGGTTCTCACCCGCCGTCATCCGGCAACTATGGTGGCGGTGGGAACTGCTGCCGGGTTGGCGCTCTGGCAATTATTTCGGGGCGGTGGCGGTGGCGGCGGGGCTATTATCCTTTGGCCTTTATTTGGCACGGTAAATCAACTCCTGGCGGGCCTGGCGCTTCTCATCATTTCCCTCTACCTTTTCAAAAGGAAGACGCCGGTGCGCTACACCGCCATACCTATGGCCTTTATGCTCTTCATCACCGGGTGGGCGATGATTCATAATCTCGTGGGTTTCCAGGCCCAAAGAAACTGGCTTCTCTTGGTGATGGGTGGGGTAATCTTCATCCTGGAGATTTGGTTGGTTCTGGAGGCATATTTCGTATTCAGGAGAAAAAGGCCTGTAGAAGAAGAGGCTCGTCAGGTCTGAAAAAGAAAATAAAGTAGCGCCCCGCCCAGGAGGAAAAACACCACCGCCAGGGCAATCTTACCCTTCAGGATATGCTTTTGGGTAAAGGCGGCCAGCCTCTCTGAACCTACCCCGGCGTAAATCAGCCCGAATACGGTAACCAAAGGCACGATGAAAGCCAGATTATATAGCAGAAGCAATTTATATGCTGCTGCACGGAAAGGTCCGGATACGCTGGCGACGAAAACGATGGTGGGCAGATAAACCTGCCCCGTGCATACGGCTTCAAGCAAGGATACCAAAAAGCCCAACCCCAGAGCCCCCAGGGCGATATTTCCCGAACGGCTCTTTTTGGCCACGGTAACCTGTATCTTGCTCTTAAGTCTCCTGGGGAGCCTGAGAAGCACTTCCTGGCTTTCGCCCTTTCTGCCGGCGAAAAAGTCCCTGAGTGAAATGACCCCGAAAAGAAGGCAAAGCCCGCCGCCGGCTGCCAGGACCACTTCCTTAATCCACTGCAAGAATTTCAAAGAACGCAGGAAAATCAAAACCCCCACACCGAGAAGAAAGTAGGTGATAAAGATGGCGATGGCGAAGAATGCCCCGGCCACCAGCACTTCTGTTTTATCTCTTCCAATAGCCGTGAGATAGACCACCATAAAGATGATGGTGGCAAAGGCGCAAGGGTTTATTCCGTCGGCCAGCCCGCCCATAAGCACACCCAAAGTCCCCAGGGCCTGAAAGCGGTCGATGATGTTCTTTTCACCCCGTCTCAAATACCTTTCCGCCTCCTCTAATCTCGACTTCGCCCCGGTTAGCGAATATTCTTTGACTGCCTTTTCCACCTCTTCTGGATGCATATCGTGGATGAAGTATCTCTCGCCCATAAAAATGGCGGGGACATCCAACCTTTTCTTCTCAGGCACTTCAAGCAAAAGTGTGTAGGCCTCATAGAGGAGATGCCCGCGTCTGGAGGAAGAATCAAATCTTTCTACCTTAAGATTTGGGTATTCTTTTTCCAGGCCTTGTAACATCCTCTCCACCCGCAGGCAGCGCGCGCAGACGGGCCGGTAGAAATAGGTCAGGTGAACAGTCTCGGCCTTGGGCGGTGCCTCTGGAGGCATTTGCAAAAGAAGAACCGCCAATAGCAGTGTGAGAAAACAGCGCATCTTTTTTTCCTGAACCAAAGACTTGATAGATAAACTCTTCCAATAATTATACCAAATTCTGGCTGGATGTAAAGAGAGAAGTGTAGCGGCCTCACTCCTGTGAGGCCGAAATTTCTAATCCGTCGCCACAGGATTGGCGACGCTACAGGCTTCCTTTTGAGAGACCGGCTCCCGATGGGCCGGCTGCCGACGGGCTGCTGGCGAGGCCGTCAGTGGCCGGCCAGGCCGCCGCCTGGCAAGGAGGTGGCAAAAGATTCCACCTCACCCAGAACCCGCAGGAAGTTTCCCCCGAGAATCTTTTCTATATCATCCTCCGAATAACCGCGGCGGATAAGTTCCACAGTGAACCCGGGCATCTCAGATACATCTTTCATTATTTCGTCTCGGCCCGAGATGCCGTCAAAATCGCTTCCTATGCCTACATATTCCGGCCCCACCAGGTCGGTTATATGGTCCAGATGGTCGAGCAGGCGAGAGAGGTTCGGTTCTTTTTCATCAACAAAGGGTGGATGAAAAACCACGCCTATTAAACCTCTCTTTTCCGCCAGGGCCTTAATCTGGTCATCTCTGAGATTGCGTGGATGGTCGCATAAGGCCCGAGAGTTCGCGTGGGAATCAATGAAAGGCACCCGGCTTATCTCAAGCACATCCCAGAAGCCTTCTTCGTTGAGATGCGCCACATCCACCACCATTCCCAGACGGTTCATCTCCTTGACGACTTCCACGCCAAAATCGGTGAGCCCGCCGCCCGAGCGGTCGTAGCAGCCTCTGCCCGTCCATTCGTTTTCTCCTAAGGCCACGGAGCGAACGCCCAAGCGATAAAGCATCCGAAGTGTGGAAAGGTCCGCCCTATAAGGCAGGCCGTTTTCACAGATGAGGAATGCGCCCACTTTTTCTTCTTTTTTGGCCTTTAAGATTTCGTTTCTATCCAGACAGAGGGTAAAATTTTCCGCATTTTGCGCGGACTCGGTATAGACTCTGTCCAGTGCTTTAAGCGTCCAGGCTAAGCCGGCGCCATTATTATCCCTATTGCTTACGGTAAAAAATACCAAATCCACGCCGCCGGCCATAAGGCGCGAGAGGTCCATCTGATGGCGGGGCTCGCTTGGCGCGAACTTACGCTCCGGATGGCGGGTAAGGAGCATAAAGGTATCAGAGTGCATATCGACAACCAGTAAGTCTCGATGAAGTTCAAGAGCCCTTTCTTCATCTATTTCTTTAAGTTTATTCAAGTGCTTTCCTTTCAGTTGGCTATTGGACATGCTTTTTGGCTGTATGCTCAAAAATTAAATCAGTTGCCGGAGAAAGTCAATACCTAAAATGTCCGCCGTCTGAATGTGGGATGTCTGAAGTTCTTTGAGAAATTTCTGGCAATTGAAAGTAGGTTGGGGTATTATCTGCGAGTCAGTTAATCTGAGAAGCTACGCACGGGGTCGATTTCTTATGTGTCCGGAAGATAAAGAGCCTGACTGGGTTATAAAGGATAAGAAAAGTTGGCCGCCCCTCTGGCAGGCCTCACAGGAATTGCCAGTGGTAAAGGGTGAAGCCGAGGTAGTGCCCAAGGAGGCCATAGCCGGTCGGCTGGCCACGCTTCGACTCACCGTCATTCCGGCGGAACCTATAGCCAGGGGTGGGCGGATATTGGTTAATTTGCCTCGGGGCTTAGGGGGGCGGGCAAATTTTTTCCTTCCTCTGGGTTTTGTTCCTGTTGAAGAACATCCGGGTTATGGGGCAGCAGTTTCGGTTCAATCCTCCAATGCCCAAGTGAGACTTCTCCTTCATATTATGTGTGATATATCCTTTGCCGGCACCTGGGCCATCCTGGAGGCTATGGTAAGTGAAGGAAAGCTTGAGCCGTCAGATGAAGTGACCTTCGTCATCGGCGACCCCCGGGGCGCCCTGGTTCGCCTTCCCGAGCATAGCCAGAGAGGTTTATTTCAGATCCTTATAGATGCAAAAGGAGATGGCCAGTTTCGCCGTTTAGAGGTTATCCCGGCGATAGACATAAAAGGGGACTTTCCGGAGCGCTTTTTGCTCTTCGCTCCGAAAGCGCTCAAGACGGATGAGCCCTTCTCCCTCTCCATAGTTGCCGCCGATAAAGTCAATTTCAATCCTTCCTCTTTATACCAGGGTGAGGCCGCACTGACTGCAACTGACCCCAAAGCCCTTCTCCCTGAAGAGATTATTTTCAAGAAGAGCGATGCAGGATTCAAAAGGGCCGAAGGCCTTGAGTTTAAGACCAAAGGTGTGCACAGAATTACCGCCCTTGACGCGGGCAGTGGAATCATAGGGAGAAGCGGACCCGTATGTGTGGACTGGCTTTCTACTGAAAAAAGGATTTATTTTGGCGAGATACATCCGCATACTTACCTTTCCGATGGCTCCGGCACACCGGAAGAGGCGCTCAGATGGGCCAGAGACGCCCGGGGGTTGGATTTTTCCGCCCTGGCCGACCACTGGAGAAAAAGTCTGGCCCAGAACCCCAAGACAAAAGAGGAATATCTGAAGACCATAAATGCTTTCAATGAGCCCGGGCGTTTTGTGACCCTGGTGGGTTACGAATGGACTACCTGGTCGAGCCATGGGGATAAATGCGTCTATTTTCGGGGGCCGGATGGACCCTTCTTAGCGCCGGATGACCCGGAAACCGACGACCCGCAGAAGTTGTGGAAGGCCCTGAAAGGTGTAGCAGCGTTAACCATACCGCATCATCCTATGGCAGGCGGCAGGACGGATTGGGGCTATAAGAATGATGAGTTCGAGCGTTTGGTGGAGATTTTCTCCTGGTGGGGATGTGCGGAGGAAGGCTCCGAGTTCTCGGTGCAGGCGGCTTTAGCCCAGGGCCATAAGTTAGGCTTTATAGGTGGGACGGATAATCACTTCGGCCAACCTGGCACGGGTAGGACAGGTGCGGAAGATGGAGCGGGTCTGGCGGCCGTTTTTGCTCAGGAACTTACCCGGGAGGCCATCTTTGATGCGCTTTGGGCCAGACACTGTTACGCCACCACTGGTGCCCGCATGGTGCTGGAATTTTTCGTTAATGGAAAGATGATGGGGGAGGAGATAGAAGTCCCTTCCGGCGGCCGTTCGGAAATCACCGCCAGAGCAGCAGGAACTCGGGAAATTGAAAATTTGGAACTCATTAAGAATAATGAAGTTATCGCTTCAAAGAAAGGCGATGGTTCGGTAATTGAATTTAGATACGAAGATAAGATGAGCAGACCCGGAGATTATTATTACTTTCGGGTTCTGCAGATTGACGGCCAGCGGGCTTGGTCATCGCCTGTATGGTTGTTGTAGAGTACGCCTTATTCCGCATGCAGCCAGAGGTTGAGGATAGGGTCTCTGGCGTCGGCCACGATGTGATGCTCCTCACCCGCTTCTATGACGGCAATTTCGCCCATTTCAAAAGGATGGGGCTTTCCGTTAATGAGAAGGGTGGCCTTGCCCTGCAAATTGATAAATACCTCATCATCTTCGTGGGTATGGGTCTCGCCGGCGTGGCTTTCCTCATTTGGCTTGAAAAAATGTAACCCACCACGACCGAAGCGTTTTCCCTCAAATATGAGGCCGCTCAAAAAATGCCCCTGGCCGGATTTTAGTTCAAACAGGCTATATTTTTTCAAATTTCCGCTCCTTTCTTGAAATGCGGCCCCATTACCTGAGTCATACTAACCGTGTTTTTTAGCATAATGCGATTGGCACATTTTGTCAAGGCCGAATAGGCTGGCAAGATAGGTGATAAAAAAATTCTTGATTTGAAGGCTTGGGGCAGGTATTTTGCATATTTCGGGCGGGTAGCGCTAAAGCGAGGCAGCCCGCAATCGGCCGCAATTTGAGGAGGCTGAAAGATTTTTTCCAGGAAGAGACTCAGAAGATATTTCAGCAAGAGACTCTATATCCGGGCGCCGGCGGTAGGTATTATCTTCCTACTTTTCTTGGGCGCTCTCATCTCTCATTACACCCCGGTAGGTGTAGACAGCAGAAATTATGAGGAAATAAAGAACATTGCCTCGCTGGAACTGGGCGAAGAATTTACCTTCGCCGTTTTCGGCGATAATCAAGGCAGCCGCGGAACCTTCAACGAACTTTTGCGCCGCGTGGATGCGGACCCGGAGATACAGTTTGCCATAAATTGCGGAGACCTGGTTCCTGAAGGGGACAAAGAGAAATACCGCTATTTTCTGGGGCAGATAGAAGGATTCGGCAAGCCCTTACTTACAACGGTTGGTAATCACGACATCAAGGATAAAGGCCGCGCCCTCTACTACGACATCTTCGGCGATTTTTATTATTCCTTTGTCATAGGCAATACTTACTTCATCATCCTGGATAATGCCAACGAAGTCCGTTTCAGCCAGCCACAAAAGGACTGGCTGGTGAAAGAGTTGGAAAGGGCGAAGGGCTATGAGCACAAATTCATCTTTATGCATGTTCCCCTTTATGACCCGCGCACCGATGAGGCAGATGACGGTGGTCGGATTAAGGTTTACCGTAAGGCTATGCGGCACGCCCTGGAGGATGATACCGAGGCTCGCTGGGCGGCGGAACTTTTCGCCGAATATAATGTGACCCATATATTCTGTGGCCATATCCACGCTTACTACACGGGCAAGTGGTGGGGCGTTCCCTACACCATATCCGGCGGTGCCGGAGGCCGCTTGCTCCTGAAGAACCCTGAGCACGATTTTTTCCATTATCTCAAGGTAAAGGTCGCCCCAAATGGCTTGGATATAGAAGTGCAGGAACTACCCTCGCCCAGATTTGCCTACTGGGCGCGCCTCATACACACCGGCTACTTATACGGCCGTTCCTTCGTGTCCATACACACCTATGCAGTTGCCTCCACCATAATCATCATCGTGTTGGTGATGGAATTTTATTCGGCTCGTCTGAGGGCCTTCTTCGGGCGAAATACGGGCAGGCTCTTCCGGGCATTTGGGCGGCTTTTCTTGCGGAAGCGCCTCACGGCCGAGAGGTTCTCGTCAACAACAGATGTTCATAGCAAGGAGACGAAAAGTGTCTAAAGATGCCCGGCCCAACATAATCCTTCTGGTTATGGACACGCAGCGAGCCAAGGATATGTCCTGTTACGGCTATGAGAAAAAGACCACGCCTCATATTGACAAACTCGCCGAGGAAGGGACGCTTTTCGTCAACAACATCTCGCCGGGCGTGTGGTCTTTACCCTCATACGCCTCCATAATGACCGGAAAATATCCCTCCTCTCACGGCGCAGATATGCAGCACGAATATCTGGAAAGTAGTTTCCTTAGACTGCCGGAAGTGCTGCGTGAGTTGGGCTATACCACGGCCGGCCTTTCATTTAACGGCTGGTGCTCTATAGCCTCAGGTCTGCAGCGCGGATTTGCCGAGTGGCGTGACTCCCAGGAACTTAGTCGGGCAAAAAGCGACCCGCGCGTTAGTGAGCAACTGAAAGAGCGCGACGAAGAGTTTGACCGGGGCTCTTTAGCCCTGGTGATTCAACTCATTGATTGGCTGCAAGAGCACCAGGACAAAGAAGAACCCTTTTTCCTTTACGCTAATTTCACCGAACCGCACGCGGCCTATCGTCCGCCCCAGCCTTTTCGCAAGAGATTTTTGCCCCCGGAGGTAACGGATGATGAGGCCGCAGCCATATCCCAGGACGGCTATGTGGAACTTGCCGGAAAGATTAAAAGAAGCGCGCGCGAATGGCAGATTTTGCGTGCTCTTTATAATGGAGAGACCGCGGTCCTGGATGCTCGCCTGGGCATATTTTTCGATTATCTTACTGAGGCAGGACTGGTGGATAACACCATCCTCATCCTCACCGGCGACCACGGAGATGAAATCGGCGAACATCCGCCCTTTATGCATCATGTCTTGACTATCTACGACTCAGTAATACGGGTTCCGTTAATCGTGCGCTATCCATCCCTTTTTCCCCGGGGCAAAAGAGTAGAATATGTCACCCAGACCCTGGATATCTTCCCCACACTTATGGAAATGCTCAAAGTGGAAGATGAGAAAGTCCTGGGTGAAATCCAGGGCAAAAGTCTCTTGGGGGCAGTTTCGGGAAAAGAGCCGCGGGAATTTGCGGTCACCGACTATTCCAAGCCCCTGCAGACCTTTGAGCGCCTCTGGCGGCGCTATCCGTATTTTGACCTGCGGCCTCTTAACCGCTCGATGAGGGCCATAAGCAC
>LIZR01000009.1 GCA_001302825.1 Planctomycetes bacterium DG_23
TGAGCCTACCAGTATCAGTTTTTCTATGTGCCGTCTGGAAGAGGAACCAAAAATAAAGCATCTCTTGAAAGTGGCCAGGCAGATGGAAAATGGTTAGGGCGCTTAAGTCACCGCCGGTTTTCCGCCCGCTTCAGCGGGCTTTTTTTATTGGTGAACTTGACATTGTTGAAATTTGTCTAAATCCCCAGGATGCGGGAGGCGAGAAGCGCGGCGTTTTTGGCCCCGGCCTTCCCGATGGCCATAACCGCCACGGGCACGCCCGAAGGCATCTCGGCCATTGAAAGAAGCGCATCCAGGCCGCCGAGGGAAGTGGAGGCAATGGGCACGCCGATAACCGGCAGGTCGGTGTAGGAGGCAATAAAGCCGGGAAGTGCCGCTGCCCCACCAGCACCGGCGATAATCACCTTGTAGCCTTTTTTCTTTGCACCCTTGGCAAATGCGCGCGTCTTATCCGGCGTGCGATGGGCCGAAAGAACCATCACCTCATAACTTATCCCCAGTTCATCAAGCGTATCCAGGGCCGGCTGCATAACTTCCTGGTCCGAGGTGCTACCCATCACTACTGCGACTTTTGCTGGCATATGGCATCCTTTCATAAATTACCAAAGACTTAGAATAAGGCCTTGGTTCGGGCTCAGGGACGAGCCCGACTACGGCGCAGAAAGATTTCGTCATCCGAATGACCGATGACCAGTGACTAATGACGAATTTTTGCGCCTCAGCCCATCTCGGCCTCATACTGTTTCAGTCTTCCGATAAATTCGGGAAGGACTGTATCCGCCTCGCCCAGTTGAGGCCACCACTGCCCGGAAATAAATCCCGCGAAATTTTCCTTTTTAGCGATGCGCATTACCTCCTTGATAGGCATCACGCCCTCGCCGATGGGCACTTCTTCGCTCTTTTCGTCCTTAGCGGTTCGGTCAGATATATGAAAATGGCGCACGAATTTCCAGAGAATTTTGCGAGTCTCTTCCGGCTCCTCGCCCTGGGAACAAGGGTGCATAATATCCCAGAGAGCGCCGATATTTCCCTTATCCACCTGGCTCAATATTTCGGCCACCTGAGCGCCCCGGGAAAAATCATCGTGCGTCTCCATAAGGGCCATAGTCTGGTGGCCCTGGAGGAGTTCCTGGGCCTTATGGAGAGAGTCAATTACATAACCTTTTGCCTCTTGCCAGGTAGTTCCCTCGGTCAGCCGACCGCCGAAGATGCGCAGGTAAGGCGCGCCCAGGTCTCGGGCCAAATCCGCATAAGAAACCAGGCGCTTCAGGTTTTCCTCCCGCACGCTTCTATCCGCGGAGGAAAATCTGAGCGAGGTGTCGATGCACGAGATGGCGATACCGGAGTCTTCCAATATGCCTCTTATCTCTTTTCTTCGGCCGGGTGGAGTTTGGGCGCCTATGCCGTATTTGTGGCCTTTATCGGCGAAAAATTCCACGCCGTCATAGCCGTATTTTTTTGCCGCGGCCACGATTTCGTTAATAGTCCACTCCGGCGTAGCCAGGGTCATAAAACTATATTTCATAAGGGCATCCCAAGTCTGTAAAAAGTTGCCTGTGGTTCAGTAACTGCTTAATTCCTCGACCTTCTCGCGGGCCTTCTTAGCATAATAAGAATCAGGGAATTCGTCCACTACCTTCTGATAATAAATTAGGGCTTTATCTATAAGCCCGTTTTTTTCCAGATTCTCGGCCATTTCAAAAGTCTTTTTGGCCTCCAATTTTTGTTCTTCGGCCTTTATGGTTTTCATAAGCGCGGGGTCGGATTCTATTTTCTTGAGGCGGGCGGCCGCCTCATCACCCGAGGGGCAGTCGGCGAAGGACTCTACTATGCTTTTATATGTCATATAGGCCAAATAATACCTTGCTTGCTCTTCATATTTCACCGCTCTCTCGTAATGAGGCCGGGCCTTTCTATCGAGCCTGGCGCGGTCCATCTCTCTTTTAATCACCGGGTCGCCGTCGAGTTGGACCATTTGCTTTTCCGCTTCGGCAGTAGCCTTCAGTCCTGCAAAATTCTCTTTGATTAAGGCCAGCGCCTCGTAGGCCTCAAGATATTTCTTCGCCTCAATAATTTCTTGGGCCTTTTTGAGTCGTTCGGCACCAATCTTCTCCAATTGAGCGATGCCGGCCTTGGCTAATTCCCGGTCTTTTTTTTCGCCAGAATATTTGAGAAGCACCTGGAACCTATGAGAGGCTATGGTAAATTTCTGTTCCTTCAATGCCTTCTGGCCCAGCCAGCGGGAATATCGGATGAGGATGTTGCGGAGCAGCCTGACATAATGGTTGGGGTCCCAGCCCCCGAATTGATTTGAGTCTTCGCAGTCCTTGTATTTGTAGTCAAAGATTCTTTCTGCTGGGTCCAGGAACACGCCGTAGAATGTTAGGTGCCCTGGGTTATATCTGGCCAGCCATCCCATACCGGCTAAGTCGCCTTTTGCACCACCCTTGGCCCAGGTAACCGGTACATCCACACAGGCGAACTCCCTGGAAATGGCGACAAAAGCAGGGTCACAAAAGGTTCCATAAAACACTCTATCAAAATCCTCGCACCTAAAATGAAAGAAGATGAAGATGGGCTTGCCGGTCTTTAGCGCCTCTTGTCTGGCTTTTTCATAAATAGTCCAATTCACTTGCTTCTTTTCCGCGGCCCACGCTACGGTGCTCGTTAAGGTTATGATTAAAAAAAGGGCCATACTTTTTGACAGGGGTGCTTTCCACAACCATTTTTTGATTAGATTTAGAGACATAAAGATGCCTCCTTTCGTTACGATAAAATCTAATTGAGCATCCTTTGCGGAACAGTTTGTTTGGTGTCCGATGGTCTGAAGAGATTTCCTTTAGAGTTCCTGATATTCCAGAGCAAAGGTATCGGCTACGGCCTTATTGGTGACTTTCCCCTGACATATATTTATCCCGCGCCTGATGGCGGGGTTTTCCTCGGCGGCCTGCTCGAAACCTTTTCCAGCAATCTCCAGGGCATAGGGCAAGGTCACATTGGTGAGGGCGTAAGTTGAAGTGCGACCCACAGCGCCGGGCATATTGGTTACACAATAATGCACCACGCCATCCACTATGTAGATAGGGTCGGAATGAGTTGTGGGCCGGGAGGTTTCAATGCAGCCGCCCTGGTCTATGGATACATCCACAATCACACTTCCTGGCTTCATAAGTTTTAAGTCACTTCTGGTGACCAGGACCGGAGTGCGAGCACCTTCTATTAAGACGGCTCCGATGAGCAGGTCGGTTTCCGAAAGCCTCTCCCGGATGTTATGACGGTTGGACATCAAGGTGATGACATTCTTGGGCATAATATCGTCGAGGTAGCGAAGGCGGTCCAGATTTATATCCATTATGGTTACCTGTGCGCCGAGGCCAGCGGCCACTTTGGCGGCATTGGTGCCCACTACGCCGCCGCCCAGGATGGTTACATTCGCCGGGGTCACTCCGGGGACGCCGCCCAGAAGAATTCCCCGGCCTTCCATAGGTTTTTCCAGATATTTGGCCCCTTCCTGGATACTCATTCTGCCGGCCACTTCGCTCATCGGTGTGAGCAGGGGATGGCCGCCGCGCTCGTCCCTTATGGTCTCGTAGGCGATGGCCACGATTTTTGATTTGATTATGGCTTTAGTGAGTTCGCGGTCGGCAGCGAAGTGGAAGAAGGTGAAGACGATTTGCTCGGCCGAGAGCCAGCCCAGTTCCGCGCCCAGAGGCTCTTTGACCTTGAGAACCAGTTGGCACCTTTTGTATATATTTTGCGGGCCGGGGGCAAGTTGAGCACCGGCGCCGGCATACTCCTCATCCGAAATTCCGCTTCCGGTGCCCGCGCCTTCTTCCACCAGAACCGTATGCCCGGCGCGGGTCAGTTCTTCCACCCCCACTGGCACCAATGCCACACGGTATTCGTCCTTCTTTATCTCCTTGGGCACCCCTACAATCATCGTCCTCTTCCTTCACCTCGGCTTTTTCGCTCTGCTTAAGACTATCAGATTCACTTCCCCATCTCAAGGGTATTTCAACTCTTGAGCCGTTCAGCCATTCAGCTATACAGCCCTTCAGGCATTCAGCCGTTCAGATGTGTCGCCATCTCGCTTGCTAATAAATTCCTCATACACGGATGAGTATTGGTCGAATTTCACGCCCCTTTCTTGCGCATAAACTGCGAGTTCTCTGATAATACTCATCTGGGGATCATTGACTATGCTGGTCCAGTCGTGCTGACAGTAGTCCCAAATGAGGTCGCCGCGAGCGATATAATCCACACCTTTTTTTATCTCTCTTATGAAGCCCACGATATTATCCCAGCCGCAGTTTTCCCTAAGATAAGTATCCTGCCAGCCCTGAACAGGGAATTCCAAGAGGTCGGGGAACCCTTGCAATGCGTAGAAATAAGGCTGATTTTCAAAAGGAACCGGCTGATAGTCCTTTTCATTGCGGGCATCGGTGCGCAAAAATTTTATCCCGGCTTCGGCTAAAATCTCCAGTATATCCGGGCGGTCCTTGAGCCCCCGATAATAACCCCAGGGACCGGTGAGCCCCCGGCACTCCATCCCCAGTTCCTGCCGAAAAATCTCCTGGGTTCTATTTACCTCCTCTTCGATTTGCTCAAGACTTGCGCCGAGATGAAGGTCAGTCGTTCCCTCTTTTTCAATAACAATAGTCTTAAGCAGAATATGGCTATAAGTATGCTGAGCCAACTCAATCAGGGGATGACCCACCAGGGCGCGAAAGATGGGGAGGTTCTCCTCCAAAGTGGCGCCGCAGATGAAGAAGGTGCAGGGAAGAGATAATTCTTCGTGAAGTTTTTTAGCGGCTTCAAGAAAAAGAGCAGTGGAAACAGGATTTCTGGAAAACGCCTTTTTCCAGGGCCCCCTTATTTCCACATCATAGCCTATAAGAATCCTGGCCACTCTATTTGGTCACTCGGAACTCGTCACTCGTCATTCGAATGACCAATGACGGATGACGAATATTATTTCGGTTCCACCTCATCTACCTGAATGAGAAATACCCCGGGGAGGATGGTCTCTTTCACCTTTCCCTGGATGTAAACCTCCTGCCCCAAAAAGTCGTCCAACTTGAGTTTCTCAGCCTTGAGGAGATAGACGGCGATTTTGCCCTGCATCAATTTGTGGGTAGCCTGGGGATAAAAGGAAGATTCGAGTTTTTCTATGCGACCCGCGGCGGTATAGGTTTTCTGGGGAGCGCGGGCAGCGATTTCGGCATCTTCTTTCTTTTTTCTTTCTTCTATCTTGCGCAAGGCCTCCTGGAGGCGCTTGTCCGTGCGGGCTACTCTTTGCACTCTGGCCTGAAATCGTTGGTGCAAAGAGATAATCCTCAAGCGGGCGGCGGCGAGATATCTTAAGGAGGGGTTCTCCGAGCGCTTCGCCACATCCTGGTAAAGGAGAATAAGGTCGGAAAAATCCCACTGGTCTATGGGTTTTTGCATCTCGGCTTCATATAATTTTTCCGCCTGGGCGAAAATATCCGGCGTATCATCTGGAGGAGTAACTGGCGCTTTGGGCGCGGCCTTTTCCCTGTAATGAACATAATCGCTATGAATCCAGGCCGCCGCGCCCGCCGGAGGCTTAACTTTGTACCAACCCTCCACCTCATCAACGATTTCTATCTTGTCGCCTCTATTGACCTGGCCCAGGATATCAAAATCAGTGCCGCTGCCGGCGCGGATGTTTACCCGGTTGGCGGTGACCATACCCTGATTTTCCTCCCCGCGCTCCACGAAATCTGCGCTAATCCAGGAAAAGGTAGCCAAGGGCACCTCAATCCTCACCCAGCCAAATTCCTCGCCTAAGATTATTACCCCGTCGCCTTTATTTAACCTGGTAATAATGGAATAGTTGGTGCCGGGGCCCGAGCGCACATTTACCGTATCCCCTACAATTTCGCCGGCCAGGGGAAAAACGGGCGCCGGTGCCTCCTCGGCAACCTCCCCTTTCGTGGGTATTTCCTCCGCGGGTTCCTTTTTAGCGGGCTCGACTACTTCCTGCTCCTTCGCCTCGCTCGCGGGTGGGGGAGCCTCCTCAGCTGTAAGTGTTGCATTCTGGCAGCAAAGAAAAATAATAAGTATAGCGAAGATGCCCCCCTGCATTAAATAAGAATACCTTCTCATTCTTTCCCCCTCTCAGTCATTCGGCGTTTCAGCCACACGGCTATTTCGCTGCCTCGCTACTTCGCCGTCAGGCTGTTTCGCTGTCCGGCTGAATCGCTGATGCGCTGTTTCTCTATGTAATTATTAGCCCTATTTTGCTCTTTTGTCAACCAAAATCTGGTCATTCGTGCTTCGCATCCTGCCTGCCGGCCAGGGCTCGCTCGGACGGGCGAGTTTAAGAGGCACTTTCCCCTTGCCTCAATCTCGGCCTATATATAAAATCCCTTATTAGGCGAGTAACAGGAAAGGAGGTTAAAGGTGAGGGAAGGTAGAATAGGCATTTTGGTCTTTTTGGCTTTGGCAGTGGCTGTCCTTTTGGGGTTTTACTCAACCGGGGCCCGGACTGCCGAGCCACCAGAAGAAGAAGCCGAGGCCACGCACGGCCAGAAAGTGGTGGCTTTCGCGAAGAAAGGCCCTTTTAAGGCTGCTTACCCGGAAAATGCTCGCCTTATCGACCGGCTGGGCCGCATCTATTGCCTTTATGAAGAACTCGGGGTCTATAAAGAGCATCGCTGGGCCTTCAAGCCGCAGGGAGAGGAGCGTTACTATGTGGTGTTGGAAAATAAAAGTTTAGAGGAATTGGAGAAGGTGAGCGGGGACGGCCGTCTGGAGGTACGCATCTCGGGCACGCTAACACTCTATCGGGGCGTAAATTACTTACTGGTAACGCGAGTTTCTCCCAAGTGAATAAAGGTCTTTATATCCTGAAAATCCGGCTAAAGGAGGGACAGGAAATAGCCGTGGGGGCCCTGGGAAGTGCTTATTTCCCGTCTGGGCTTTATGTATATGTGGGTAGTGCTCAAAAAGGACTTAAGGCCAGGATAAAAAGGCATCTTGCCAGGCACAAGAGGCTATTCTGGCACATCGACTATCTTCTGGAAAAAGCGGAAGTAATAGGGATTGAGAGCCTCGCCGGATCCAAGGAGAAGGAGTGCGTCCTCAGCCAGAAGTTTTGTCATTCTGGCGGAAAGGTAGTGATGAAAGGCTTCGGGGCTTCGGATTGCTCCTGCCCCACACATCTATATTATTTGGGTCATCCGTCATCCGAATGACGAGTGACGGATGACTGCGCTAATCCAGTATTAGAGAAAATTCAAAAATATCCTTGACAATTGTGGCTTTGCAGGCCTATACTAAAGAAACCAGAGATACTCTTCACTGGGATGAGCGAGGTTTGTAAAGAAGTGGAAAGTCCGACTTTATATTTCCGTTGTCGCGATTAGAAAAGGAGGCTGGGATGGAAACGAGGTCGGAGAGGTTATTTCTCGAGCCTCGGGGTGATGTGACCATAGTAAGTTTTATGGACAAAAAAATCCTCGATGAGGCCAATATTCAGGAAATAGGCGATGAACTGGTGCAGTTGGTGACCAAAGACCATCGCATTAAACTCTTGCTTAACTTTGAGAATGTGGAATATCTCTCCAGCGCCGCGCTGGGAAAACTCATCTCTTTGCATAAACGGGTCCGGGAGCAGAATGGGGAACTAAAACTCTGTAGCATCCGCCCGGAGATTTATGAAGTATTTAAAATTACTAAACTTAATCTACTCTTCGAAATATATGATGACGAGGAACTGGCCCTGAAGACCTTCAAAGGCTCTGGTTGACACATCTGACCTCCGACGGCCCCTCTGGGTCGCCCGGATGGTGCGGCCGAACTTTTTAAGGAAAGAACGATGAATTCCGTAAAAATAGAAATTCCCAGCGAACCTGCGGCAAAACTCACAGTGGAAAAGGCCCTCCTGGAGGCCCTCCAAAAACATTCCTATGCTGAAAAGGACATCTTCGCCGTGAGATTGGCTACCGAGGAAGCCGTGGTAAACGCCATCCGGCACGGCAATAAGTTGGACTCCCAAAAAAAAGTGGTGGTGAATTTCAGTGTTACCGATGGAAGAGTGACCGTGGTTGTTTGCGACCAGGGAGAAGGCTTCGACCCGGCCGGTGTCCCCGACCCTACCGACCCACGCTTTCTGGAAGCGCCCTCGGGCCGGGGCTTGATGCTTATGCGCGCCTATATGGATGAAGTCATATTTAACGAAGAAGGCAACGAAGTTACTATGATTAAGACCCGCAGCAAATAAATTCTCTCCCCTTTCCCATCCCTTCTGTTTTTTGCCTTATAATGCTCTTTGGGTTAAGGTAGGTCTTGTCATTGGTCATCCCAAACTCGTCATCCCTGTGACGAGTTGCGGCAAAATTGGCCTTGTCATACCCAAGTTTGCGCAGTAAAATAAAGCAGTAAATTCCGTATTTCAGTGGTTCAGAGGTCGTTTTATGACCCCGATGATGCGGCAGTATCGGCAGATTAAAAAAGAGCATAAAGACGCTATCCTCTTCTTCCGGCTGGGCGATTTTTATGAGATGTTTTATGAGGATGCCAAGGTGGCCTCGCGTATCCTGGGCCTCGCCCTCACCCAGCGTGGGGGCGCACCTATGGCCGGCATCCCTTACCACGCCGCCAGCACCTACCTCAGGAAATTCATTAAGGCCGGCTACCGAATAGCCATATGTGAACAAGTGGAAGACCCCAAACTGGCCCAGGGCATAGTCAAGCGTGAGGTCACCCGCATCATCACCCCGGGAACCGTGATAGACGAAGGCGTTCTGGAGGAAAGGGAAAACAACTTTCTCGTGGCCCTTTTGCCTCCCCAAAAAGCAGGCGGCGAAGCCGGGAAGGATGGAGTATATGGCCTGGCGTGGGCTGACCTTACCACCGGGGATTTTGTGGCCCGAGACCTAAAGGGCGAAGAGATTCTGGATGAACTTACGCGGCTGGCTCCGGCAGAATGTCTGGTGCCGGAAAAGGCCTTAAAGGAGGAGCGCGAAAGGTTTTTGGCGCTGGGCCGGGAGATATCTTGCCCCTTTACCGCGGTTCCGGATTGGGCCTTTGAGCGCCGAGGAGCCGATGAACTTCTAAGAGAGCATTTCCAGGTGGCTTCGCTGGATGGCTTCGGCTGTAGCGACCTCGGCCCGGCACTCGGAAGTGCCGGGGCCATTATCCATTATCTAAAAGAGACCCAGAAGACCACTCTATCCCATATAAACCGCATAAGACCGTATAGGAGCACTTCTTATCTGGTCTTGGATAGGTCCAGCCAAAGGAGTCTTGAACTCTGTCGGACTCTCCATAGCGGAGAGCGGGAAGGTTCGCTTCTTTCTATCCTTGACCGCACCATAACCCCTATGGGGGCAAGGACCCTCAAAGGGTGGCTCCTTTTACCCTTAAGAGATGCCTCTGCCATTGAGGAGCGCGCCTCTGCGGTGGAGGAATTCGTGAAAGAAAGCGCCCTCAGGAAAAGAGTAAGAACCCTCCTGGAGCGCGTTTATGATATTGAGCGAATTACCTCCAGGATAAGTTCCCGTCGGGCGGGCCCTCGCCATCTGCTTTCCCTTGCCGGGTCCCTGAGCCAACTGCCTCAGATTAAGGCCTTATTAGGCGAATGCAACTCCAAACTGCTAATGCGCTTTGGTGAGGAACTGGAGGTAATGGAAGATATTCGCTCGCTTCTTGAGCGCGCCATTCATCCGGCCTCGCCCACAACTCTTACCGAGGGGGGCATTATCTGCCAGGGATACAACGAGGAACTTGACCGCCTGCGGGCACTTAAGGACGAAGGCCAGAAATGGCTGGCCCGCTTCCAGGCCCAGGAGATAAAACGCACTCACATCCCTTCTCTCAAAGTGGGTTTCAACAAGGTTTTCGGCTACTACCTTGAAGTTACCAATGCGCATAAGGACAAAGTCCCCTCGGACTATGTGCGTAAACAGACGCTAAAAAATGCCGAACGCTACATAACCGCCGAACTCAAATCACACGAATCGGAGGTTCTTTCTGCAGATGACAGAATAAAGGAACTGGAATACGAAATCTTTGTTGAAGTGCGCGAAATCGTGGCCAAATCCACCCGGCGGCTGCAAGAGACAGCCCACATCATCGCCCAGATCGATTTGCTGGCGTCTCTGGCTCAGGTGGCCGAGGAAAACGGCTATACCAGGCCCATAGTGGACGATTCACTCAAATTGGAAATCACCGACGGGCGCCATCCCGTGCTGGAGAAGACCCTCCTGGACGAGCGCTTCGTGCCTAATGACACGGGTCTCGATGGCCAAGCAACCCATATGGCCATAGTTACCGGGCCCAATATGGCTGGAAAATCCACCTATATACGGCAGGTGGCGCTAATCGTGTTGATGGCCCAGATGGGCAGTTTCGTCCCGGCCAAGCGGGCAGAGATAGGGGTGGTGGATAGGATATTTACCCGCCTGGGGGCAGCGGATGAACTCTATCGGGGCAAAAGCACCTTTTTGGTGGAAATGAACGAGGCCGCTAATATCCTCAACAACGCCACCTCAAGAAGCCTGGTTATACTGGATGAGGTGGGCCGGGGCACTTCCACCTTTGACGGACTTTCCATCGCCTGGGCGGTGAGCGAATACCTCACCCGGCACATCCGTCCCCGCACGCTCTTCGCCACCCATTATCACGAACTTACCGAACTGGCGCTGGTTCTCTCCGGAGTGAAGAATTTCAATATGGCCGTGCGCGAATGGGGCGATGAGGTGATATTCCTCTATAAGGTCGTCGAAGGGGCTACGGACAAAAGTTACGGTATCCAGGTGGCTCGCCTGGCCGGCATACCCAGGGAGGTCATCGAACGGGCAAAGGTCATCCTGAATAATCTGGAGACGGAAGCAGTGAATTCTTCCGGGCTTCCTAAATTCGCCCCGGAAGGAGAAAAGGGCAAGCCGGCGCAATTGGACTTGTTCGCAAGGGTTCCTCCGCTCCTTGAAGAAATGCGTAGCATCGACACCGATAAGATGACCCCCCTCGAGGCCTTACTCAAACTTAAAGAACTAAAAGAGAAGGCTGAATAATCCTCACCCATCGGACATCCGACAAGGGACTTTAATGAAGCCTCTCATTGGCATAAACTGCGAGTTCAGAGTGAAGGAAGAGCGTCCACTCTTTTCACCTCCGGCCTACGCCCGGGCGGTAAGTCTTGCCGGAGGACTTCCGGTGCTTTTGCCCATTATAAAAGATGAAAAGGATGTGCGCGCCCTTATATCTCGTCTTGACGGGCTGGTTTTAAGCGGCGGTCGCGACCTGGACCCCAGTATCTATGGCGACAAAAAGCACCCAGAGGTGCGGCTGGAGGAACCCGAACGCGCCCATTTTGATATTATGCTCACTAAAGCAGCCATCCGGGAGGCGCTGCCTATTCTTGCCATTTGCTACGGGGCACAACTTGTGAATGTAGTACTCGGTGGCACCCTCATCCAGCAC
Organism: Planctomycetes bacterium DG_23; assembly: GCA_001302825.1. Lineage (GTDB taxonomy): Bacteria > Planctomycetota > DG-23 > DG-23 > DG-23 > DG-23. The sequence continues at coordinate 11,452 of LIZR01000009.1, forward strand.
ATCCCGGACGAAGTTCCCAAGGCCTTAATGCATCAGAAGAAGAGAGGCGATACCTTCCACTCGGTTAAACTGGTATCTCAGAGTAAGTTGGCCGGGATTATCGGAAAAGGTGAGATAGAGGTAAATTCCAGCCATCATCAGGCCGTCGGCCGACCCGGCAAGGGCCTGGTGATTTCGGCAAAAGCCCCTGACGGCGTGATTGAGGCATTGGAAGGGGAGGAATTCTTAATCGCTGTGCAATGGCATCCGGAACGGCTGACCCAACGCTATGAACACCTGGCACTTTTCAAGGCTCTTATTGAAAAAGCGAGAGAGCGAAGCGGCCAGGCGGCCCGTACGGGCTGAATTGCTTATGTTATCACCTCCACCCGCTCATCGGTGATATAATCCTTCAATTCCTTCCAGGAGAAGTCGCGGCTGACGGTGCGGAAGTCCTCGTCTACCACCTTGCGGCTTTGCTCGAATTTAATGCCATTTTCCTTCAAAATCGCTTTCCAGGCATCGTGGCGGATATCTTTCGCCTTATCAGAACCGCCACCTGTGCGGGCACCAGGGAAACGCCTGAAATATGAGCGGCTGTAAAGCTTGAAGTTTTCCCGGGCCGCCGGGGGGATGGTTTCGGTGATCTGGCGGAAAAATGCGTCAGAGGCAGTTGAGCCAATTATGACCGTATCGTAATTTTTGGCCAGGTCCCCGCAGGCCCCGGGATTAAGTCTCTCCCTCACGGCTCCACCTACGGTCTCCTTTATGCGCAGGGGCTTTGTCGAGGGTAAGATGGCAATCGTGGCCATAATCTACTCCTTTCGGAAGTAGTGGGAAGTCAGAGGTCAGGAGTCGGGCGACTGACTTCTGGTTAGTTCCATCTCTTCCAGTGTTTTCTGGCGCAACTTTTTATATTCGGCTTCGGTCACAACCTTTTTTTTGCGCATCTCGGCAAGTTCTTCCAGGGTATAAGCGGAACTGTTGCGGGGACTTTCCCGGGTAAGTCTCCTCCACCAGGAAGTAAAGATGACGAAAAAAAGTATTAGAAGGAGAAAGAGCCCCAAAAGAAGCGCCATATAGATGATAAGTTTGTCCCAGGTTTTGTCTGCCCACCGGGTCGCCACGCGGTAGCCTGGCCGGCTTTCGACGGCCAAACTTATAAAGGTTTCCAATCTTAAGTTCATTTCTTCCCACCAGGAACATCTGCGCATTTTTGAAACTCATTTGGGATTTAACACAAAAAGAGCCTTTTTGTCAATAGTTTTATCTGGCAGCCTTCTCGTCATTCGTCATCCGAGTTGCGAGTGCCGAAAGCCGAGTTACGAATTTTTGCTTGACTTTCTGCGTATTCAGCGTGTATAATTTTCGAGCACGCGGGCGTAATTCAGTTGGTAGAATGCCAGGTTGCCAATCTGGTCGTCGTGGGTTCGAATCCCATCGCCCGCTCATATTTTAGCGATAGAGTAAGACAGCCGTAGCAATGAATGGGGCACAATATGCAGGTAGAAGTAGAGGAATTGGGGCCTTGTAAGAAACTGCTCAAAGTGGAAGTTCCGGCCCAGCGCATAAAGGAGACTCTGGACAAGCAGTATGGCGAACTTGCCCCCAAGGCAACGGTGCCGGGATTTCGCCAGGGAAAGGCCCCCCGCAGACTCCTGGAACTTCGTTTCGGAGAGCAGGTGTTAGATGAGGTTAAAGAAAGCCTCATCGCCGAGAGTTCCCAGGAAGCCCTGGAAAAAGAAGGTCTCAAGCCCTTAACCGAACCTAAGGTAGATAATGTCCAGTTTGACCAGGATAAGGTTCTCTCTTTCGAACTGACTGTTGAGACCCGCCCGGTTTTCTCTCTGGAGCCTGAAGATTACAAGGGCATATCTCTTAAAAAGCCCAAAAGTGAGGTTACCGATGAGGATGTATCCCGGGTTCTTGAAGACTTCCGAAATTCAAATGCCACTCTGGACACGGTGAGTGAGGGTGGGGCGAAGAAGCGCGACCTGGTGATTGCCGATGTTAAACTTTCCTCGCCGTCCCCCATATGGACCCCGTCGGGAGCCGGGGGGGAAGAGATAGCGAGTTATGAAAATACGCTGCTTTCCACGGAGGAAGATAGACTGCCCGAGTGCGCGGCGCCGGGGTTAAGCGAGGCGTTGCTTGGCGCTACGGCCGGTGAAGTGCGCGCTCTGGAGATAACCCTGGATGATAAATTCCCCAAAGAAGAGCATAGAGGCAAAAAGGCGCGGGTGGAGTTAAAAGTAAATGAGGTCAAGCGCATACGCCTTCCGGAACCGGGTGATGAATTGGCCCAGGCGGCGGGCTATAAGACGCTTGCGGATATGAAGGAGGCCATCCGGGCCGGTATCAAGCGCTCCAAAGAGAATCTGGCTCAGGAAATGCTGAAGTCCGCTCTGGCCGATACCCTTCTTTCCAAGGTGGATTTTGAAATCCCTCAGGATATAGCCGAGTCGATGGGCCAGGATATTCTGAAAAGGCGCCAGATTTATCTGCAGTATCGCGGCGTGCCGCAGGAGGAAATTGCAAAGGCCGAAGAGGAACTTTCCACGCGCTCCCGGGAGGAGGCCGCCAAGTCTCTCAAACTTTATCTTCTTTATGAGCATATTGCGGATAAGGAAAAGATTTTCGCCACAGAACAGGATGTAGAAGAGCGCATTGAGGCTTTGGCCACAGCGCGACAGGTTACTGCGGCCAGGGTGCGAGACTATATCCAGCAGCAGAATCTACTCCCTCAACTTAGAAGCCAGATTCGAGAGGAAAAGATCATTGCATTTCTCCTGAATGAGGCTCAGGTGGAGGAGGTTTCACCCGACGAGGCCGCAGCTGCACAGGCAAAGCAGAGTTCGAAAGAAGAAAAAGAGCGTCGGCCTTCGGCTGACGAAAAAAAGGATGCCCCATCAGGGGCAAGCGAGGATTAAAATGGCTATGCTCGTTCCCATAGTAATTGAGAAGACAGGCCGCGGGGAGAGGGCCTATGATATTTACAGCCGACTACTCAAGGAACGCATCATCTTCATCGGCGGGCCCATAAGTGATGCGGTGAGCAATCTGGTAATCGCCCAGATGCTCTTTCTGCAGAGCGAGGCCAAAGACCAGGATATATCCATCTACATTAATTCCCCGGGCGGCCTGGTAACTGCGGGTCTGGCGATATACGACACGATGCAGCATGTGGAATGCGACATCTCCACCTTTGGGGTGGGGATGGCGGCGAGTATGGCTGCGGTGCTTCTGGCGGCGGGGGGCAAGGGCAAGCGTTTTATGTTGCCCAATGCGCGGGTGATGATTCATCAGCCCTGGGGCGGGGCTCAGGGCTCGGCCAGCGACATCTCCATCGCTGCCGAGGAAATCCTCACGCATAAGAAGAAGATTCACCAGATTCTGGTCAATCATACAAACCAGCCCCTGGAAAGAATAGAGAGGGATACCGACCGCGAGTTCTATATGAGTAGCGAGGATGCCAAAGAATACGGCATCGTGGACGAGGTGCTTTACGGCCCTAAAAGGGAATGACCACTTCACTCGAGACGTCTGACATCGGATGTCCAACTTCATAAGGGGAGAAAGGTGCGCAAAGAGTCGCTGGAATTCCTTCGGAAACTGATGGAGACCCCCAGTCCCTCGGGGTTCGAGGAGCGGGTTCAGGAGGTGGTGGCCCGTTATATGCGCCAATACTGTGATGAGGTGAAAACGGATGTCCACGGCAACTGCATCGGGGTAAAGAACCCGGACAAGCGCTTCCGGGTTATGCTGGCCGGCCACTGCGATGAAGTGGGAATGATGGTTAAACATATCACCCCTGAAGGATACATCTATTTTGCCAATATCGGTGGAGTGGATGCGAGTCTTGTTCCCAGTCAAAGGGTGCTCATACACGGCAAGAAAGGTGCGACCCGCGGCGTTGTGGGCAAGAAGGCCATTCATCTAATGGAGGCCGAGGAAAAAAAGAAGGTCCCTAAACTCCACGAACTATGGATAGATATCGGTGCCGAGTCCAGAGAAGATGCCCTTAAGGTAATCTCCATCGGCGACCCCATCACCTTTGATGCCCCCTTCACCCCGCTTCTGGGGGATCTGGCTGCAGGACACGGATTTGATGACAAGGTGGGAAGTTTCGTGGTGGCCGAGACTATGCGCCTTTTGGCCAGGAAGAAAGTGAGCGTGGGTGTTTACGGCGTTTCTACGGTGCAGGAAGAACTGGGTCTGCGCGGCGCTCAGACCAGCGCCTTCGGTATAGACCCCCAGGTGGGCATCGCCGTGGATGTGGGCTTCGCCTCGGACTATCCGGACGCAAACAAAAAGCAACTGGGCGAGGTAAAAGTGGGTAGCGGCCCCATTCTTCATAAAGGCGCCAACATAAATCGCGTCCTGGGCGAACTGGTTTTTGATGTAGCCAGGAAAAAGCGCATCCCCTATCAGGTTAGCGGAGAACCGGGCAGGACGGGCACCGATGCCGCTGCCATACAGGTCACCCGCGCCGGCGTGGCCACCGCCCTGGTCAGTATCCCCAACCGCTATATGCATACCACGGTGGAAGTGGTCTCCCTGGCTGACCTGGAGAATGCTGCCCGGCTTCTGACCTTCACCATAGAGGGTCTGTCGCCCCGCATGGATTTTCGGCCTTAAACGTCTGCCGTCTGCCGTCCGACTTCCGACTTGGGACGGAAATATGTATTTATTGCTCGTGGTAGGTATCATCCTGGGTCTAAGTTACATCCCCTCTCAGCCGGGTGCTCATTTTTCTCCCTCCTCTTCTATAATATTAGTGGCTTTCTTGACCTTAATTTATGCATATCTGGGCATAGCAGTAATCAGGGTTTTTCTTGCTCGGCCGCGGGACTCGGGTCCCCATCCTGCGTATATGGCCCGACTCCCCCTGTTGGACGCAAGGCGTCTGACAGGGCGCCTCTTGCGATTTCTCTTATTTTACCGGGGGCTTCTTCTGGGTCTTTACGCCTTTGAAATCTACGGCCTCAAGTGGTCGTATTTAGTGAACGAATATTGGGGGCTAAAAAACTGGGTGCTTTTGGACGAAATACTAATCCTTTCGCCTTTTTTGCTCAAGATGATGATTTCCTTTGTAGCGAGTTTCCCGGTGGATAGACTCTTGCGCGGGTCGGCCTGGGGGCTTAAGGAATACATCAGTTTTCAGGTTCGCACGGTTCTTCTGGTCGTACTTCTGCCGCTTCTTATCCTTTTAAGCGTTTATGACCTTTTGAGCATCATTGCGTCTTCCCCGGGGAGCCAGTCAATAGCCGCGCCCTTAGCCTGGGTAGTAATCCCTTTTGTGGTTATATGCATTTATCTATTTGCCCCGCTTGCGCTTAAAAGTCTTTGGCGGGCGAAAGCATTGCCCGAGGGCCCCCTGAGAGTGCGGCTGGAGGAAACCGCCAGGAGAGTGAACTTCGGGTATGCCGGACTGCTTATCTGGCCCACTTTCGGCGGCCACATCCTCACCGCCTGCGTGGCCGGACTTCTTTCTCGGTTTCGCTATGTCCTTTTCACTGATGACCTTTTGGCAAGCCTTTCTCCGGAGGAGGTGGAGGCGGTCCTGGCTCACGAAATGGGCCACATAAAAAAGCATCACTTCCGCTTTTACCTCCTTTTCGCCGGTGTCTTCATCATCCTTTTGCTCCTCCTTGATGTCTTTCTTTCTTTTTTGACTGATTTCTTGAGTATGGGCAACAAGATAACCGAGGCCGTCGCATTAGCGGTCTTGGGTGTGGCCTTTCTTTTTTACTGGGGACTTCTTTTTGGCTACATCTCCCGCCGCCTGGAACGCCAGGCCGACCTTTATGGAGCAAATGTGGCTGGTTCGGCGGCGCTGGTAAGCGCCCTGGAGAAACTCGCGTTTTTCTCGGGCCGCACCACGCGACACTTTTCGTGGCGTCATTTCAGCATAGGCCAGCGCATAGATTTCCTCAACCGCGCCCAGGAAGACCCCGAAGTTGAGCACAAATTCCTGCGCCACTTGCGGCGCTTAATCCTTGGCATCCTCCTTTCTTTTTTCATAGGCCTTTTCATTATTATTTTGCTCGTCTTGTTTGTGTGGTGAGACTCCTGGGAGTATACACGAAATTTTTTGAGTTCCAGGAAGGAGAGAAAAAGAAATGGCTAAGTTAGTCGCTCGCCCTGGTAGGTCCAAGGCCTCAAACCGGGCTCGTCGCATTGTCTTCCCGGAAAAAGGTGTGGTCAAGGTAGAAGATTTTGAACTCGGAGGCCCGGGGCCGCGGCAAATACTCGTCCGGACCATTTCATCCCTCATATCTGTAGGAACCGAACTGGTCGACTTACACGCCAAACGCCTGAGCGGGAAGCGGTACCCTTCTTACCCCGGCTATGCCAATGTTTCGGAAATCATAGAAGTGGGGGAGGAAGTGGAAGGTTTCTCTGCCGGCGAGCGGGTATATTCTCAAGCCACCCACGCCACTCATTGCCTGCTGGATGTGGAAAAAGATATGGTTCTTAAGGTGCCCGAGGCGGTGCCTTCTTCCCACGCTACTTTCACTACCATAGCGGCGGTGGCCTTATACGGTGTGCGGGAGGCAGGATTGACTTTGGGTGAATCCGTAGCCATCTTCGGCCAGGGCCTGGTGGGTGCGCTTTCCTTGCAATTCGCCAAACTTGCAGGTGCAGAGCCTCTAATCGCCATAGACCTGGTAGATGCCAAACTGGCACTCGCCCGCCAGATGGGCGCAACCCATATCATTAATCCCCAAAAAGAAAACCTTGAAGAGGCGGTCCGGGAGGCCACTAAGGGCAAAGGCGCCCGCGTGGTAATTGAGGCCGCAGGCAATCCCAAAACCATCCCTGAAGCCTTCAAGATTGCCTCCCAGCGGGGTCGGATTGTGGTAATAGGGGGGCTGCACGGCCTCATTTCCTTGGATTTATTTACCGAATTTCAACTCAAGGAACTCACTATGCTGGGGCGTCATCAGCCGCGCTGTCCGAGGGAGGAAACTCCTCTAACGCCTTTCACGCAAATCTTCAACCGGGAACTCATCCTGAATTATCTTGAGACGGGCCGGCTCAAAGTGAAAGAACTCATCTCCCTGGAAGCCCCTTACAGGGAAGCCCCGGAAATTTACCGGCGCCTCTCAGAGCCCGGCTCGGAATTGGTAGGAGTAGTTTTGAATTACGTCTAACGTCGGACGTCGGACGTGCGACATATTGCGAGGAGTTCCTGGTAGAGCCGGCCGATGCGCTCCACCATCACTTGGGCCCGAAATCTTTCGGTGAAGAGGCTGCGGCCACGCTCGCCCATTTTCCTGGCCTCATCCGGTTGGCTCAATGCCTCCACTGTGGCCCGAGTGAGTTCATCAACCGATTTGGGCGGAATGAGCCAGCCCGTTTTGCCCGGAAAGACCACCTCCCGGGCCCCATCTACATCGTAAGATATGACCGGCTTGCCTGAAATCAGTGCCTGAGGCAGCACTCGGGCCAGGCCTTCTCTCAGGCTTGCGTGCACCACCACATCCATAGCCTTGAGGAAAACCGGGATTTTCTTCGGCTCCACCAGGCCAGCAAAAACGACATTCTCGGCGAAGCCTTTCTCCCGGGCTTCTTTTTCCAACGCCTCTCTCAATATCCCATCGCCTACAAAAAGAAACCGAACTTGGGGGAATTTTGCCAGGACTTGCGGGATGGCCTGAAGTACATACTCATAGCCTTTGAGCGGGAAAAGACGGGCAATCTTTCCCACCACCGGCACATTTAGCGGAATGCCCAAATCTTGGCGCACCTTTTGGCCTTCATCGGATTCCTTTAGAAATTCCTCCACCTCCATCCCGCTATAGATGGTGATGAATTTTTCTGGAGGAGCGACAGCCGCCGCTACGGCCTGGTCGCGCATAGCATCGGCCACGCAGATGAGTTTATCCGTCCACCTGGCGGCCATTTTCTCCAGAGTAATAAATGTCCGGTTTGAAAGCCGGCCTTGATAGGGGTGAAAGGGGAGGCCGTGGATGGTGTGGATAATGACCGGGACTTTTAACAGGTGCGCCGCCAGACGGCCCAGGATGCCGGCCTTGGAGGAATGGGTGTGGACAATCTCCGGGCGCATTCTGTGGATGAGCAGCAAAAGTTTGATGAGGGTGAGCAAATCCCGCCAGGGATTTATCTCTCTCCGCATTTCATCTATGATGAAAAGCCGAAGGCCGCCTTGCCGGGCCCTATTTATGAGTTCCCCTTCGGGCCCGATAGCCGGTCCCGTGGCTAAGGCCACTTCCCATTTGGGCGAGCGGTGAAGACCTTCCACGGTGAAAAGGGTATTCTCCTGCGCCCCACCCAGAATAAAACGGGTAATAATGTGAAGAACCTTTATGGGCGGCTCCGGATTTTTACTTACACTTGGTTTTCTGTTCATTCTTCCGTTGGACTTTGAGCGTCGGACTTCGAACATCTAATAAAGTACCCTCTCCAGAAAAAGCCCCTGCGGCGGCGCGGTGGGGCCGGCGAGCGAGCGGTCTTTACTATCCAGTATCTTTTTTGCCCTGGCCGGCTCTATCTTCCCCCGGCCCACCTCCATAAGCGTGCCCACGATGGCACGCACCATATTATAGAGAAAGCCCGAGCCCTCTATGGTGATGGAGAGTTTTTGCCCGCGGCGCTTAATGTTTATCTGGCGTATCTCGCGCACCGAAGTTACGGCAGAAGAGCCGGAGGTGCGAAAGGCGCGGAAATCGTGCCTGCCGAGGAGGAAACGGCTGGCCCGGCGCATCTTTCGTTCGCTCAGTTTATGTTTTGAGTAGTAGGCGAAATCCCGAAATAGTGCGGGCCGCGCAGGTCCGTCATAAATGTGGTAAGAATAGACCTTGCCCCGGGCGCTTTTTCGCGCATTAAAATCAAGGGGGGCCTCTTCGGCTTTCTTGGCCGCGATGTCCCTGGGCAGATGAGCATTAATGGCGTGGAGTAAGGCCTCCAGAGAGAGTCTGGATGAGGTCTTGAAATTGGCCACCTGGGCGCGGGCGTGGACGCCGGCATCGGTTCTTCCGGCTCCGTAAAGGATAGATTTCTTGTCGGTAACTTTCTTTATGGCGTCTTCAAGGTGCTCCTGGATGCTGGGGGCATTTTTCTGGCGCTGCCAGCCGTGGTATCTCGTGCCCTGATATTCAAGAGTAAGTTTTATATTGCGCATTTACTCGTTACTCGGGACTCGCCATCCGAGTGACTGATGACGAATGACCCCTGCCTGCCGGCAGGCAGGGATGACGGATGACCATTAAAGGAGCAGTTCGGCAATCTGGATGGCGTTGGTGGCAGCGCCCTTGCGCAGATTATCGCTCACTATCCAGAGGTTCAAACCGCAAGGGACGGACTCGTCTTCCCGAATGCGGCCCACAAAGGTCTCATCTTTATCCGTAGCGAAAGCGGGCATCGGATAAATCTGGCGCGCCGGGTCATCCTGCACCACAATCCCCGGGGTCTCGGAAAGCAACTGCTTGGTTTCTTCTACAGTGAGTTTCTTCTCCGTTTCTATATTTACGGATGCGCTATGACCCCGCAGTACGGGCACGCGCACATTGGTTGCGGTAATGCGCAGGGAATCATCCTCCAGGATCTTCCTCGTCTCATCCACTAACTTCATCTCTTCAGTGGTGTAAAGATTGGCCCCGAAGGCATTCTCCTGCGGGATTTGTGGAATGAGATTGAAAGCGATTTGGTGAGGGAAGATTTGCCGCTGGTATTCTTCATCCTCGAGCACAGCCCGGGTCTCCTGGCGCAGTTCATCCATAGCCTGCAAACTCACCCCGGATACTGATTGAAAGGTGGTAACCACCATCCGCTTTATCCGGGCGGCATCGTGCAGCGGCTTTATCACCTGCACCACCTCTATGGTGGAACAATTGGGATTAGCGATGATGCCTTTGTGGCGGGAGACCGCGTGGGCGTTCACCTCCGGCACTACCAGAGGCACCTCGGGGTCCATCCTGAAGGCGCTGGAATTATCAATGACGATGGCGCCGTTTTTTGCGGCTATAGGGGCAAATAGTTTTGAGGCCTGGGCAGGAATGGAGAAAAGGGCAATCTCAATATCGCCTTTATCAAAAGATGACTCATTAAGCACTTGGGCCCGGAAACTTTCGCCCTTGAACTGGATTTTCTTTCCGTGAGAGCGCTCGGAGGAGAAAAAACTTATCTTTTTTAGCGGAAAGTTTCTCTCTTTCAGGACCTGGCGCATTACAATGCCCACTGCGCCGGTGGCGCCAACTACAGCCACATTTTTCATTATCTTCTCCTCATAAGAAAGCACAACCGATAGACAGCCAGGCCGCCAGGCTGGCAGTAGTATCGTCTAAATATCCTAACAAAAATTTGTTTCAAGTCAAACCAAAAAAGGTCTGACGCCGACAGCAGAAGTTGGACATACATCTAAATTGCTTGACAGATATTCGTTCTGGTCTAAAATAGAAGGGGCAAAAAGGGAGCCTCCTTATACGGCTTGGAGGTTGAAATAAAGATGGCTAAAAAAGTAGTAGTGGCGATGAGCGGCGGGGTGGATTCATCCGTAGCCGCTTACAGGCTCGCAGAGGCCGGCTTTGAGGTCATCGGGGTCTTTATGCGCACCGGCATCTTCGCCCGGGATAAAGAAACCGGCGTAAAGCGATGCTGCAGCGCTAATGATGCCCGTGATGCCCGCAGTGTGGCCGAAGCGCTCAAAATCCGCTTTTTTGTCCAGAACTTCGAGCGCGATTTTGACATGCTTATAGATTATTTTTGCCGAGAGTATTCCAGCGGGCGCACGCCCAACCCTTGCATTATCTGCAACCAGCGTCTGAAATTCGGCCGCCTTCTCCATTTTGCCCGGAGCCTCAAGGCCGAATATGTGGCCACCGGCCATTATGCGCGGGTCGAAAAAAATAATGGTCGTTTCCTCTTAAAGCGAGGTTCAGACCCGGATAAGGACCAGGCCTATGTCCTCTTTTCCCTTTCCCAGGAGCAACTTTCCCGGGCCATCTTCCCGGTGGGCCAGATGAGGAAAAGCGAGGTACGCCAGATTGCCCAGAAACTGGGCCTGAAGACCAAAGACAAGCCGGAGAGCCAGGAGATATGTTTTGTGCCTGAAGATGATTATCGCACGCTCCTGAAAGAACGCCGGGGCAGCCGAATTCGTCCCGGCAAGATAGTAGACCTCTCCGGCCGCATCCTGGGCGAGCATCCGGGAATAGAATTTTTCACCACGGGGCAGCGCCATGGTCTGGGCATAGCCGAAGGTCAGCCCCTTTATGTGGTGGCCATTGATAAAGAAAAAGATTTGGTGATAGTGGGTGGTGAAAGCGACCTTTATCAAACTACTTGTTCAGTCTCGGATGTGAACTGGGTTGCTTTTAGCGAGCCTCCCGCAAGATTCGAAGCGCAGGTCAAAATAAGATACGCTCATAAGGCCGCTCCCGCCGTCGTTACTCCCCTGGCCGGGCAAGCGGAAACCGGCAGCGCGGCCAGGGTAGAATTTGCCCGGCCTCAGCGAGCCATCACCCCGGGCCAGGCCGCGGTATTTTATTCAGGAGAAGTTGTCCTGGGCGGTGGGTGGATAGAGAAAGTCTTTGACAACAAAGGAGATTCCAGTGGCAAGCATTAATTGGTTGAGGAAAGTCTGGGCCGACGGCCCGTGCGGGTCACCCATACGGGACGCCCGTATGGGCGGCAGGCACAATGCCTTTACCGATTTGGTGAAATGGCAGGGCCGATATTTTCTTACTTTCAGAAATGGCACCAGCCACGGCTCTATGGACGGCTGCATCTTAATAATTTCGTCCGAGGATTTGGAGAATTGGAAGCTGGAGGCCGAGATTTCCACTGCCGGGGATGACCGCGACCCCAAATTTTTGCTTACTTCCGAGCAACTCTTTCTTTTCTTCCCCTCCCGCACCAGCGCTACTCCTCGCCGGGGAGGGACGCTTGTTTCGTTTTCAACTGATGGCCGCAATTGGAGCGAGCCCCAAAAGGCATTTACTGATAATTTCACCTTCTGGCGGGCCAAGGAGTTTCAGGGCCTTTATTATCTGGCAGCCTACTATTATACGGGGCCGGTTCTTGAAGAGCGTCGGGTGGAACTACTGAAGTCTCAAGATGCTCTAAGTTGGGAGTCGGTTTCCACCATTCATAGCGACGGCTCAAGCGAGACCGCCCTTTTATTCTTTCCCGATGGCAGGCTTTTGGCGGTGGTCAGGCGAAAAGAAAAACCAGCCGCCCTGGCCAAATCCAGAGCGCCTTTTAAAGACTGGGAAATCTCCGACCTCAATGCTCCGCTGCACGGGCCGGCAATAATTGAAATGGGCGGTAAGATTTACGCTGCGGGCAGGAAACACCTAAAAGAAGCCGGTCCCCTGGGGCGAGCCCAAACCGCCCTTTATGTCTTAGAGGACGAAGAGCTCGTGGAAATTCTCACCCTCCCCTCCGGCGGCGACACCTCTTATCCCGGTTTTTTGCCCCTCGCAAAGAATAGACTTTTAATGAGTTATTACTCCTCTCACGAGGGTCCAACCAGCATCTATCTGGCCGAGCTGAAAGTGCCTTAAGGAGAAGCCTATGGCCCGCAGGATGGATTTTGAGATTTATTTGGTGCCGCGTCTGGTTATGGGAAAGCCTTACGGTCCGGATGAACTCCTGGAACTGGAAGACGCCGCGGGTATTGAGCGCGCCATAATAATGCCCCCGCCCGATGCACGGCCGCAGAACCAGTGGCTGGTGGAGACCATCGCCGGCTACGAGCGGCTCATCGGCTGCGCCTGCATAAATCCTAAACTCGGCAATGAGGCTGCCGAAGAGATGGAACGAGTCATAAACCAATGGCACCTTTCGGCCATCAAACTTCAGCCCACATTTCACGGGTATATTATTCACGATAAAATCGTGCATCCGGTGATGGAAAAGGCCGCCGAGGCCAAATTACTGGTGCTCATCCATTCGGGGACTTACGGCTGTTATCCTCTGGAGATCGGGCTTCTTGCCGAGGCCTTTCCTGATGTGCCCATAATAATGGACCATATGGGCCATCGCTTCCGTGTGGGAGAGGCCATAGAGGTGGCCAAACGCCGGGAAAATGTATATCTGGGGACTACGGTGGTAAATGGCGAGCCATACTTTATATATCAGGCGGTGAAAGAGGTGGGTGCGGAAAGGGTTATTTTCGGGTCAAATGCTCCGGGAACCTGGCCGGACTTGTGTGTGGAGAATATTAAGCGTATCGGCTTGAAGCCTGAGCAAGAGGATTTGATTTTGGGCGAGAACCTGGCCCGGCTTCTAAGCGATGTTTAACGATAAACGTTCAACTTTTAACGGAGATAAGGAGGGGGAAGATGAAAGGACGGCTTTTGACGGTTCTGGTGATTCTGGGTATTGGGATACTCGGGGTGTGGTGGTATCTGGAATTCAAAAGCCGAAAGGCCCCGCCGCCACCTGCTTTACCCATAGGGGCGCCCAAGGCGCCAGAACCTGCCCCGCCGCTGCTTCCGCAGGTCATCAAAATAGGAGCAGTGCTTCCTTTGACCGGGGCCTCGGAAGTTCAGGGCCAGAAAGCCAAAAGGGGCCTGGAACTGGCCGCGGCCAGGGCTGAGCAGGCTCTTGGGCTCAAAGTGGAACTCCTCATAGAGGACGATAAAAGCGACCCCTCCGAGGCCGAGAATCTAATCCGTAAACAGGTTTTAGAGGAGAATGTCCTGGCCGTCATAACCGGGGCAGTAAAAGAGGAAACTGCCGCTGGGCACTTGGCTCAGGAACTGAGCGTCCCCATTATATTGCTGAATAATTCTGATGAGGCGCTTTTGGCTGAGTCTTCTTATCTTTTTGGCTTGGGGCTCGCTCCGGAGGATGAGGCCGCAGCCGCCGCCCGGTTCGCTGTTAGTACTCTGGGTTTGAAATATGCTGGCGTACTGGTGGATATCAAAGATGCAAGGTTAAGGAATGCCGCCACTCGGGCCAGAGAAGCATTTGAAACTGCAGGGGGCGAGGTGCGCTCTCAGGTGGCCTGCGTTAGCGGCGATGAGGATTTCTCCGGACAGATAAAACGCATTAAGGCCCGGGGGGCACAGGTGCTTTTCGTTCTCGCTAATGCAGATGAGGGTGCCAAAATCATCCCTCTGGCCCGCAAGGCAAATCTGCATATTCCCATTATTGCCACTTCCCGAATGATGGGGCCGCAGATGAGCGGCCTTGGTAAAGAAATTTTAGGCCAATGCTTCATCACCGACTACTTTGGCCCGGAGGAAGAACGGGAGGCATTTGTCTCACTTCAGCAGTCACTGGGAGAGGTGGAACTGACAGATACGCTTGCACTCGCTTATGACGCTTTTTCTCTGGTGGTTCAGGCCCTGAAAGCGGTGTCTGTGCCCACGCGAGAAAATCTTGCTTCGGGCTTAGCGGCGATAAGGGATTTCCCCGGGGCCACCGGCAATTTATCTTTCAAGGGAACCGGCGCCGTAATGCGCGATATTGCGGTGATGCAAATCGGCGGCGAAATTGAAGCCCGAATTTCGCCCTCATCCGTCCCCCCGGAAGCCCCAGCGCCGGCAGAGATTGAACTGCCTTAACTCGTTAAAAAGTTGTTCGTAAAAATCTAAGATTTATACACAAAACAATAAAATACTCTGGAGGCAGGCCAAAGTTGCGAGTCCTAATTATTGGTGGGACGAGGTTCATCGGCCCGTATATTGCGAGGCACCTTCTTGCCCACGGACACGAGGTAATCGCCTTAAATCGAGGCAAGAGTCCTGGGCTACTGCCGGATGAGGTGGTGCGGGTATATTGCGATAAAAATGATAGGGAGAAATTTAAGGCCGATTTGACTAACCTCAAGTTTGATGCAGTTATTGACACCTGTCTGGAGGCCGACGACCTCAAATTCGTGGTGCCGCTGCTTGAAGGGCACATCTCCCATTTCATCCACACGAGTTCTACGGGCGTCTATGCTCCCATACGGCGCCTGCCTGCTCGGGAGGAGGACAAAATAGAAATCGTGGAGGGGATAACCTTTATTCACAAATGGGAACAGGATAAGGTTCTTCTGGAGGCGCACCAAAGAAGCGGCTTTCCCGCGACTATAATGCGGCCGAGCAATATCTACGGACCCGGGGATGTGCCCCTTGATATTTGGGGGGCGAGGAATCCCAAATTCTTTCAGCGCCTCATTGACCATCGGCCCATAGCCATCCCCAATGATGGGCGGGCACTTTTTCAGCCGGGATATGCGGAGGAATTGACCGAGACCTTTGCTTTGGCCTTGGAGAACCAGAAATCCATTGGCGACATTTTCAATGTCTCCAGTCCCCGGGCGTTGACCTTAAATGAATATGTCCGGCTCATTGCCGAAATACTCGGTTCAAGGTCCAGGACTTATTACATTCCGGTTGAAGAATTAATTGCGCTTTACGAAGAGGATGGCACCATAAATCCTGTGGGCGCCCGCTTCGTATGCGAACATATGTGTATTGATATTTCCAAGGCAAGGCAGGAACTGGGTTACGAGCCGAAGATATCCCTGGAGGAGGGGATGGAGCGCAATATCCAGTGGATGTTTGACCAGGGCCTTATACAGAGATGAGGGCTTTAGGAGAGAAGAGGTGAGCAGATGGACAAAGTCAAGATAGGGATGATTGGTGCGGGAACGCATTCGATGAAGGTGCATTATCCCTCATTGGCGGAATTTGAGGATGCGGAGATTGTGGCAGTATCGGAACTTGATGCTCAGCGCCGGGCTACCGCCGCAGCCCATTTCCACATAAGGGATACCTTCAAGGATTATAAAGAGATGCTTGCGGATGTGGAAATGGATGCGGTCTACATCATTATGCGTCCGTACCTGCTTCTGGATATCGTCCTATACGCCCTGGAGCAAAAGAAACATATCTTCATCGAAAAGCCGCCGGGAGTCTCCGCCGACCAGACCCGACAAATGGCCCAGGCAGCCAAAGACGCTGGTGTGCTGACTATGGTGGGATTTAATCGCAGGTTCATCCCGGTGATGGCGGAGGCCAAAAGGCAGGTGGAGGAACGCGGGCCCATATTCCTCGCGGTGGCCAGTTTCTACAAGAATATGGCAGGAAGGGCCCCTTATTGGCCCGAGGCCGGGGTGGATGTGCTCACCGCAGACGCCATCCACTGCGTGGATGCTCTGCGCTGGATGGCCGGCGAACCCAGTGAGGTGACATCCATCACTGCGCGGCATCATAGCGACTGGACCAATACCTTCAACGCCTTGATAGAATTTCAGTCCGGCTCTATCGGGATACTCAAGACCCACTATGGCGCAGGCGCCAGAATCCACATCTTTGAAATGCATTCCCTGGATATCTCCGCCCTCATAAACCCGGATGTTGAGGCCCTCATCTATCGGGATGGCCAGGGCCAGCCAGATGTGTTGGACGCCTCAGGTTTCGCCGGAAGCGGGGAGTTTTATAAGTATTACGGTTTCTACGCCGAAAACCGGTATTTTGTGGATTGCATTAAGGAAGGCCGGCAGCCCATGACCAATTTCGCCGATGCCCTCTTGACTATGGAACTGGTTGACTGGATAAGGACAGGGGAGAGGCCAAGTTAGTCAGACAGCGAGGCTGCCAGGTCGCCAGGATGACTGGCCCAACGGCTGACTCGCTGTTTCGCTGAAAAGGAGGAGAGGATGAAAAAGAGTATATGTCAGGGATTTTTCCCGCGGGAGATGCCCCTCGCTGAAGCCGCCCGGCGCGCCCGCGATGCTGGCTTTGACGGGATGCAAGTAAGATTCAGCGAAAAAGATACCGAAGTCTGTCTCACCACACCCGACGATGAGTTGGAAAAAACAAGAGGCCTTTCCCACGAACTGGGCATCGCCTTTCATTCCTTTATCCCTGGAGTGCCCCATCGGCTGGGGGCTGAGAAGGCCGAAGACCGCAAGGAGGCCCGGCGGATGTACGCCCGGGCGGTGGAAGTCGCTGCAAAAATCGGCGCCGATAATGTGCTGGTGCACCCCGGCCCGGTCACCTCCACCGTAACTTATCTGGATATGTATAACTGGGTTATGGAAGGTTTGAGCGAACTGCGCGAGGTGGCCGAGGAAAATAAGGTCGCCCTCGCCCTGGAGAATGTGTGGAATAAATTCCTTATGAGCCCTTTAGAGGCCCGGGACCTCATTGATAAGATAGATAGCCCCTATGTGGGGATTTATTTCGATGTGGGCAATATCCTCCTTTTCGGCTATCCCGAGCAGTGGATACGGATACTGGGCAAGAGGATTAAGGAAGTGCACCTCAAGGATTTCAAGATAACTCGCCGCGGAAATTATTTCACCTACTTACTCCACGGCGATGTGGACTGGCACACGGTGATGGCCGCCCTCAAGGAAACAGGCTACGACGGCTTTCTGTCGGCGGAACTGGGGCCTTATGCGCAGTTTCCGGACAAGGCCCTGCGGGACATCTCCACCAGCATAGATGCACTACTTGAGTTGGTGAAATAGAAAGGCATTGGTCATTCGTCATTGGTCCCGTAGTCCGTCCGGACCAGGCTGGCTCAGGGACGAGCCAGCCTACTGCGAGTGAGGAGTTCCGAATGACGAATGACGATAGAAAGGGAGGATTTCTTGGAAAAGGTCGGTGTTTGTCTCATCGGCTGCGGTGGCATAAGCAGGAGCCACTTCAGGGCTTATGCGCAGATAAAAGAGGCGAGTCTGGTGGCCGTGGTGGATATAGATGAAAATCGTGCCCTGGCCGCCCAGGAGGAATTTGGTGCTCATCATCACTTCACCGATTACACCAGGGCCTTAGAGAGCGACGAGGTGGATATGGTGGACATCTGCCTTCCCACGCATCTACATGCCGAGGCGGCCGTAGCCGCTGCCCAAAGTGGCAAGCACATCCTGACGGAAAAGCCCATAGCGCTCACTTTGGAGGATGCAGACAGGATGTCCCGTGCGGCAAGTGAAGCCGGGGTTAAATTTACCGTAGGCTTTGGGCTTCGTTTTTCAACTCGTATGATGAAATTCGCTCAACTGGTCCGTGAAGGTGCTCTGGGCCGTCCGGTTGTCTTCAGGGTCGTCAACAGCCGCCGAGCGCCGAGTAATCCCTGGTATACGGATGCCAAAAAGGGGGGTGGGCCGGTAATTGACAAGGCCGTTCATACTTACGATATTTGCCGCTATCTCTTCGGTTCATCCGAAGCGCTCGCCGAGCCCACCTCGGTCTATGCCACCACTGCCCGATTCCAGGAAACTCATTCGGCCATAGATACAGCCAGTGCAGTAGTCAATTTCGATTCCGGCGACTCCCTGGCTATGCTTCTTTCCTGGGGACTCCCCCCGGACGCAAAAGCCACCTCTATTCAGGATGCCATCGGGCCTCAAGGCCACCTGGCCTTTGGCGCCCCGCCAGAGGTCACAAAAGATGTGGACACCAGGAAATACAGTTTCATAACCCTGACTGGAGGAAAAGAGCCCACATATCATAAGTTTGAGAGTAACTCCCATATGAAAGACCAACTGCATTCGTTTATCAAGGCTATCATTGAGGATACCGAGCCAGTAGTTACTGCCTATGATGGTCGCAGGGCTCTGGAGATGGGCCTGGCTATTTTGGAATCCGGGCGCACCGGGCGGGTCTTTAAATTTACCCACAAGTAGGAGGGCCGCTTTTGGTCGCTAATCCTGTTCTGGTTGAGAACTACCGGGGCGATTTTCTGGAATGCATTCATCGTGGGGCCTTTGCCGTGGTTGATTTTACTGGTGAGGTGCTTCGTGCGGCCGGCGATGTAAAGCGGCCTTTGTATATGCGTTCGGCAGCCAAACCCCTTCAGGCCTTACCGGTGATAGAAAGTGGTGCGGCGGATGAGTTCGGCCTTTCTCCACGAGAGATAGCCGTCGCCGCGAGTTCGCATTCAGGCTGTAAGATTCACACCCGCGCTGTGGAGGAGATACTCACTAAGGCCGGTCTCAAGATAGAGAATCTCCTCTGCGGCATCCATGCTCCGGCCCATCCGAGTGAAAGAGAAAGGTTAATTCGGGAGGGAATCGCTCCAAGTCCGCTTCATAATAACTGCTCAGGCAAGCACGCAGGGATGCTGGTTCTGGCGAAGTTTTTGGGCGCTTCGTTGGAAGACTATGTCTCGCCTGAACATCCGGTTCAGAAACTGATTCGCCAAACCATAGCCGAAATGGCCGGGGCCCAGCCACAGGATATAAAGGTCGGAATCGATGGTTGCGGGGCGCCAGCATTTCTTTTGTCCCTGGAAAAGATGGCCTTGGCCTATGCTCGTCTGGCCAGACCAGAAGCCTTGCGCGTAGGCTTAAGCGCCGAGCGGGCCTCTGCCGCCCAGCGCATTACCGGCGCTATTGAAAAGTTTCCTGAAATGGTTGCCGGTCCCGGG
>LIZR01000057.1 GCA_001302825.1 Planctomycetes bacterium DG_23
GAGGTTCGTTTGCCTATTAGGGCCTAAGACTAATCCTCCACTTTGAGTTGGGCATCCTGCATTTGGCGCAATTTGTATACGAACTTGCTGGAATGGGGCGTGAAGTTTTCTTCGGTTAACATTTCACCCTTGGCGATATCCTTTACGGCCTTACCATCGGGTGCAATACCCAGAGGAATAGCCTTAAATGCACGGGCCTCCTGATAAATATAGATACGGCCCAAAATGTCGGCACTGCCAATTTCCCCAACCTTTTCACCGGCCTTCAGGTTGCGCTTGGCGATGGTCACCACTTCAGAAACCATTCGCCTGGACAGGATAGTGCTTTTGTGATTGATGACCGCTTCAGCGATTGATATTGGTGTTTCGACATTGCAGAGGTGAAAGGGGCGATACAGGGTATAGTATGGCCCAGGCCCCATAGCGAGAAACTGCATATCGGTTCGTATGTGTGGGTCGGGTGTGGTGATGATGGCGAACACACCCGGGGCCACTTTACCCGTGGAATAATCCACACATCCACGGTGCTTGAGGACCCCGCCGTCCTCTTGGGGCACCAAGACCTTATTCAAGTCCGGCACATCTACCCGGAGGCCATGCATACCCGGGATGTCGGGAACGAACCCGGTGGCGTTGGACACAGCGGCCATTTCCACCATCGTCTTTGACCCATCTTTGAAGGCAGAAAGCATCTTGGGATTCATACCCTTGCTTTCCGCTTCTTCCCGGCAAGATTCCGGGGTGGCATCGAAATCGATGGGGTTGTTCTTACCCTTGCCCACACACACCACCTCAAAGCCGAGCGTCCGGGCGAAATTGTATAGCATCTTGCATACGCCGGGCTCATCGCCTGAGGCCACAGTGTAGACACAGCCTTTTTCGTTCGCCAGGTGGTGGAGGAGAGGCCCCACGGTTACATCCGTCTCCACATTCAACATAATGATGTGTTTGTTGTGCTGGATGCAGTTCCAGGCTACCAGAGAGCCGATTTCAGCGAGCCCGGTGGCCTCAACCACCGCATCCAGGCTTTCAAGTTTCGCAAGAAGCAGCGCATCCTCAGTGACCAGGAACTTTCCCGCATTGAGGGCATCCTCGGCTTCATCTAATCTATCAGTAATACAGATTTCAGAGGCGGGAACAGCCATCTCCTTGAGCGTGGTCAGGACGCGGTTCGGGTCGATGTCCGAGATGGCTACGGTATCCATCCCTGCCATCTGGTTGGTTATATGAACCAGGCCAGACCCCATCTGTCCACAACCGACGAGACCCACCCGAATGGGATTGCGTTTTGCTTGTCTCTTTTTTAAGTGCTCGTAGAGTTCCATTAGTCAGCGCCCTTTGGATGCTGAGCATCCTCCCTGGCCGGGCAGGGAGGATGCGAAGCGCACGGCTCAATTAATGAAATGTAAGCCTATGATTTGTCCCTCAGTCGAGCCAAGGCCCTGAAGTCGTCCTTCACATTCTCGTAAAGCCGCTTATAGAGGTCAAAATACTGCATATAGCGCTGGTGATTTTCCTGGCTGGGTTCCATAGGCTCGATGTATTCAGCCCACTGCTTAGCCACGGCGAAATCTTTGAAAACGCCCGTGGCCACGCCAGCCAGAATGGCATCGCCGAAAGGAGCGCCGGTTCTCCGCTTCACCAGCACGAGGGGCACATCGAAAACATCCGCAATAATCTTTCGCCACAGTTTGCTCACCGCCCCGCCTTCGTTCAGCACCAGAGGATAATTAATCTTAAGGCCGGCCTCTTTGATTAAGCGGAAGGAGTCATAAAGGGCATATGCGACCGCTTCCATCATCGCTCTAACGATGTGTCCCTTAGTGTGGTTGAGAGACAGGCCGAAGATGACTCCTCTGGCATAAACATCCCAGATAGGCGTCCGCTCCCCCATCAAAAAGGGCAGTATGATCAAGCCTTCACTGCCCGGTGGTATTTTTTCCGCCTGCAGGTTGAGCAGGTCGTAGGAACTTACGCCCAGGGCGCGTTCCATCTCCACCTCCATTTGAGAAAAATTGTCACGCAGATATCGGATGGATTGCCCGCCCGTAGTGGTAGAAGGCACGGTGATATAGGTATTTTTTGAATCAACGGTGTAGGCGAAATTTATCATCACATAACCCACAGGAGAGAAGATGAAATCAGTGTTCTTGTGGATGACGCCGAAATTGCCCACGCTGCCCAGATTACTCTGGAAATCGCCTTCTTCAATCGCTCCAGCGCCGAGGTAGCCGGCATTGCAATCCACTTGCCCGGCAGCGACCGGGATACCCGACACCAGGCCTGTTTCAGCCGCGGCCTCTCGAGTTACTTCACCTACAATCTCTGTGCACTCAAAGAGGTCGGGCATAAGGTCCAGGGGAATGCCGATTTCCTGCAGGAGTTTTTCATCAAATTGACGCTGGCGGATGTTATAGGCCACGCCATAGAAACAGGCTGCGGAATAGTTGAGCACCGCCTTGCCCGTGAGTTTGAGCGTGATAAAACCGTCAATAGTGAGCGCCTTGTGGATTCTTTTGAAGGAATCCGGGCGGTTGTTTTTCTCCCACAGTAAGTTCACAATGGTGGGATGGTCTTCCATCCTGTTTCCCGAGGACTTGAATATCCTATCCTCCCCGATTGTTCCCTTTAACCACTCAACTTCTTTGGTGGCGCGGCGGTCCATCAGGTTATAGGCCCGATGGATGGGGTTATGGTCTTTATCAACCATAACCATAGAAGGTAAGGCGGAGGAAACGGCAATGCCTCGGATGTTCCTGGGATTGATGTGGGCCTGGGCGATGGCTTCGGCTATCAGGCGGCAGGCGATTTGCCAGTAAAGCAACGGGTCATGTTCTGACCAACCGGGCTTCTCGTGAATAAAGGGGTATTCCTCAAAGACAAAGCCCAGGACTTCGCCTTCAGGGTTGATAATGCATACTTTGGCTCCACCTGTCCCGTAATCAATGCCCATTAGATAGTCTGCCATCGTCCATTTCCTTTTACCGCAGTGGTAGTCTGGATAGTTGCGTCCATAGGGGAAGTTATTCTCAAGACTACATATCCATACTTTGTGCATAGTTATTCTATCACTCTATCGGTGTCAGTCAACGGTAGTTTCGCAAATTGTTGGCCTGGTGTAAACATCGGCTGAAAAGTGCAGCGGAGTAAGGTTCCCCCAGGTCTAAAATTTCGCCTCTTGGAAAGGTTTGCTGGCGGCGAAGAGGCTTCGCTATCCGTCAGCATAGTAGGTAATGCTTGACAATCGCGGCGCGACAGAGTAGATATCTTCAACAGGGCAAGACCGTCCTCTTTTGACCATAAATGAAGATGGCCGGGGCGGGTGCTGATGTGGTCGTGGCCCATATGGGCTTGACCACCAAGGGTGCCATCGGCGCATCCACGGCTCTTTCGCTGGAAGAAGCTCCTGCGAAGGTCCAGGAGATATGCGATGCGGCAAAGTCCGTGAATCCTGAGGTGATTGTCTTATGTCACGGCGGCCCCATCTCTATGCCGGAAGATGCCGAGTTCATCCTGCAAAGGACCAAGGGCGTCCACGGCTTCTATGGGGCCTCAAGTATGGAACGCCTCCCCACGGAAGTAGCCATTACCGAGCAGATGAAGAAGTTCAAAGCCATTCGCTTTGAAGAATAGCATATCTTCAAAATAGGCTATAGCCGGAAAAGCCTTGAACTGGCCTGCGTTCCAGCGATTCTACCTCGGCCGCTCCCTCATACAGATGGCGGAGCGGACGAAGTCTCGTATTTGCTCATAAGGAAAATGGCCTTGGTGGGACAGGCAAGCATACAGGCGCCGTCGCCAATGCAGTTTTCCGGCCGCACCGGCTTGGCCACTCCATCCACTATGTCCAGCACATCCGGTCCCAGTTTTTTGCAAAGGGCTACGCAGTGCCTGCAGGCCAAACAGCGCACCGGATTAACCTCGGGGATGTTACCCTTCACGAAAATGCGCCCGAAGGCTTCTGCGGTTTCTGCTTCAATCTTCTTGGCTGGCATCGGTTCCTCCTCCCTAACTTTCTGATATGTGCTACTCTGGCCGCAATATGCACCGAAGCAGCGCACAAGACAAAACCTGAGTAGCAAGGGGTAAGTGGGGGAGGGCCCTGGTTGTACAAGACCCTTCCCCAATTCGTCTGCATCTTACCTCAAATACGGGCCCACGAAGGGCGATGTGTCGTCCCGGCGCAGGAAATGTCCGGACGGGCCTTCGGCCAGGAACTCTGAGAACCAGGATTCGTGTTCTACCTCCTCGTGCAGAATGGCCTGGGCCAGGCCGTAGGTGCGGTGGTCTTTGCCGGCCGTGAGATTGCAGATTTGAGTATAGCCTCGAACTGCACATCTTTCGGCCTCCACCAACACCTTGAGCATAGCCTTGATGTCGGTGGGGTCTTTGGGCAACTTGGCCGGCGGGCAGGCCGAGCAGTCGTGAAACTCCTTCATATCCTCCGGCAACTTGCCGCCGAGCTCGTAAATGCGCGGCACCAGCGCCTCGAAGTGGTTGCGGTCTTCGATACGAGCAGTCTCGGCGATTTGCTTGAGGCCCTCGCCTTCAAGGCCTATCAGGTTTACGCGCAGTATCGTGTAATAATAGAAGGTCGTGAGCTCGGCTGCCGCGTTTTTTACCAAGAGCTCCAGCAGCTCATCCACATTTACCCCTGCCTTCTCCACCATCTCTCGCGCTACTCTTGCCATAATACTTCCTCCTTCCAGAAGTGGGCTACTGCCCACGAGACCGAGCGACCACGCGGCCGCTACCAGCACATAGGCACCATAGTCATGGCGCCTTACCCTAAAATATCCTGATTCATTATTATATAGTATTTATTCCTACTTGGCAAGAAAAAAAATAATTTTATTTTGCTCGAGCCCTGCGACCCTTAGCACGGCAGGCGGAACATATCCCTCTCAATTGAACATTCACCGAGCGCACCTCACCCCACGAGCGAACCTCATTCGGCCGAGCAAGAGCGTCCATCTGCTCACTGGTGAAATCCCGCACCAGACCGCACTGAGTGCATATGAAGTGATGGTGGGGCTGGGTGTTAGCATCGAAGCGGGTCCGGCCCGAGAAGAGCTCCAGCCTCTTCAAGAGTCCCTTCTCTTCCAGCAGCGAAAGAGTCCTGTAGATGGTGTCCAATGAGACGGTAGGCATGCGCTTGCGAACGCGCTTGTATATTGTCTCGGCGTCCGGATGCTCATCCGTTCGAGCGACCTCGCGGAAGATTTCACGCCTCTGGTGCGTGGCCCTGACTCCGGATTGCCGGCATATCTTGGTAAAGGCGCGTATCCGCTTGTCGATTTGTCCAGAATTCAAAGGCATCAGGGGTTCTCCTGAAATAAGAATTATTCCTATTTAATTATTATACCACTTTTAAAATTGCTTGTCAACAGTATTAAAGGCAGGCCATCGCTTCGACACCCCGCATATAAATAGCGCTGGGGAACAAATTACGGCCATAATTAGCGGCGAGAGATGGGCTATTCCGGGGTAAAGATATGTATTTTCCCCTGGGCGCAGAAGATGACCTCATCTCGGGAGTCGCCATAGAGATTGAGGCACCCAGCCCAGTTCCTATAATAGTCAGTTGTCTTTTCCGGCAAGTCTTCCACCGGGAAAGTGACCACCTTCCTCCCCCATCCATCCCAGAGGCCTAAGGCCTGGGGTGAGGTGGCCAGGAGGATGAGGTCTCGGCCGTCTCCGGTCCAGTTGGCAGGGGGGCCTCCCTGACTTATGTTATCCGGCTCGAAGGTCAGCAGGCGCTCTCCGCGGCCTGAGAAAAGGTTCAGGATTCCATAGTTGCCCCAGCGAGTTCCCACCAGGACCTCCAGCCCGGCCGTGTCGGGGCGGAAATTGCCCACGGAGGTTCCTTGAGCGTGACCTACATAATGGATGTTTCTCACCTTGCCGGTTAGGGCGTCGACCACCCAGACTCCACAGGATGAAGCTGAAAGAAAGGCAACGGGGTCGACTTCCTCGTCATCGGCGAAGTCGCCCATAACGCAAGAGTCCACATGCCAGGCACAGCCGCGTGACTTATAGTTGAGGATTTCCTCGTAGCCTTCCACCTGCCAAATGGTTTCTCCTGCGGGACTGAGAAGGGTGGAGCCGGCGAGAATCTCCTTGCTCCCGTCGCCATCCACATCGTAAAAGATAACGGAGTTACTATGGCCATAATCCGGCTTAACGCTTGTGGTCCATATTAACTTGAGGTCCTCATCATAAGCCCACAAATCTTTTCCGGCACCGAGTTTCAAGATTATACTCCAGGAGGTATCGCTGAGATTGACCGTTTTGATATCAAATGATGGTCTGCGCCGCGGCTTGCCCGTAGACGGCGCAGGTGCCGCCTTCAGTGTCTGGCCATTGGCACCGTCAAATATAATTATTTCTTTCCCACTGAGCGCAGGAATCTCAACTTTGCCATCAGGGCGAGAGATGATGTTGTGAATAGATATTCTTCCTTCCTTCTGCCAGAGGACTTCTCCTTCCAGGTCTGCGGCTACGAGTTGCT
Organism: Planctomycetes bacterium DG_23; assembly: GCA_001302825.1. Taxonomy (GTDB): domain Bacteria; phylum Planctomycetota; class DG-23; order DG-23; family DG-23; genus DG-23. Next base: position 6,512 of record LIZR01000057.1, read on the forward strand.
CTCTTCCCAGCAGCAAGAGGTCTTTGAACTCCGCGCTGCGCAAATTGACGAAGCGGCACCCAAAAGGCCACAGGTGGCTGAAGTCCAACTTCTTCCACAGCACCGGCTTCGGGTATTCTTCCCTTATAGCATCCACTTCTTCTTCATGCTTGTTTTTTGCGCTCTGGAAGATGTGCTGTTCGCCTTTAGTCATAGTAATGTTGATGCTTTTCACGCGTGAATCGGTGTTGAAGCGTACTCCGGCCTTGCCCTGTGTATAGAGGTAATCTGTTGCGCGGAAAAGTTCGCTGCCGTCCAGGTAACAGTAAATGCGGTTTCCCTGGAGTTTCGCCTTCAAGGAATAATATTTGGTGGTATCGACCTGGAAAGGCTCTTCGGCCAGTATGTGCCAGTCGTTGTCGGCGCGGCGGTAGAGGACGATTTTCTTTTCCTCGGCGGCGGGGTTCTGGAGGCAGAAGAAGTAGTAGTGTCGCAGGTCCTGATAACGGAACATTAACCCGGCCCAGGGCAAAACCAGTTCATTGTCGCAGTTGGGTTCGGTCTGCTCGTTCATTATACGAATTTCACTCTGGAGGGTGTAGTCTCGCCAGAAATCTTCCCCGGTGCGTAGACACCGGGGTGCACAAGACCCAATCCAGGAGCGATGCTCAGGATGTTCGTGGCGCCGGCTCAGATAGTATTCAAGCACTGGTTGTCCCTGGTCAAGGATTACCCGGAGGAAACTTTGTCTTCGCCACGACTTATGGGGGGTTAAGGGATTATCCCATCCCTCAAAGAACCGGTCTACATTCGGGCTCGGAGCGTGTTCATTCAACGCTTCACCTTCCGGGCAGCCCCTAAGGTCGAGCTCGGCCACCACTTCTTCCTTCGCCTGGGGACGACTCAACGACTTCATAATCAAGGCCTCCGTTTCTAAATTACAGGGTAATCGGAAGGATCTTCAAAAAATGTCGCACGACGCAGGTCGCACCAAGAAAGTCCCTTCAAGTGGCAAGAAGTGTGACTTGGCACCTGAGACTTTGTTCATCACCGGGGCGCCGTCCCTTCGTTTACTTTCATCAGTGGTCTCGGCAAATCCTAAACCTCCTCCCAATTGAGGATTCTTTTGGCGTTGTCCCGGTACAAAGACTTGAGCACCGATGCAGGCAACTCCAGGCCGTAAAGCCGCCACCACGAGGGGCCGTCGATATACTCGTCAGCGCTTTCAAACAACCGCCACCACTTCTGGTACATATCCTTGGTCGGGGGCAGGTCGGACCCAAACAGAACCCGGTCGGCGTATTTGGTGAGAAAGTTCGCTGCCGCTCGGGGCGTTCGCCCCACTTCGTAGTGTCGTGCCGAGATGTCCAGATAAAGGTTGGGATACTTATCCAGCGCCTTGCTTAACGCCTCCAGGTCGTTGCCCTGATTACTCAGGTGGCAGGCGATGAAAATCGTATGCGGATGCTTCTCAAGTGTGCGGTCCCGAACGGCCAGCAGTTCCTCGTAGGACAGTCCATCCCCACCATACTGATTGTAACGCTGGAAGTTCGGCGTGCGCTCCTGATGTTCATCCGGCGGCGTCCATACGGAAGGGTGGTCGGCTATGTGCAGATTCACGGGCAATTTCAGCTCCGCACATTTGTCCCAGAACGGGTCCAAACGGGGGTCATCAGGGTGCAGGCGCTTATCGCGGGGCACCTTGGCCTGCTCCCTCAAGCCGTACAGGCCCGAGCCCTTGTCAACGAGTTCGCCCACCCCGCGCGCTCCCTTCTCGTAACACCGCACCAACTCCGCCACAGCCCGCTCGGGGTAGTCGGCTTTGTCGAAATCGGTCATCTCTAATCCGCAATAAAACTGAAAACGGGTTGGGTAGGGTTTAAGTAAGAGGTCCAACAAACGGTCAAACTCCGCTCCCGTAGAGGTTCCCCAGCCGGTCAGGACCACCACTAACTCTACCCCCACCTCGTCCATCATCTTGACCCGCTCGGCCTGGTTCTCGGGGGTCAAGTGATAGCCGTGTGAATGAACATCGATGGCTGGATACATAGCCTTGGGTACTGAGGTCACCGGGACCACCACTGAAGACCGGGGCTGGTAATCCTTGAGCAGAATGGTGTCCATAGGACCGGGTGGAGCGCTTCTGGCCTCACGCAAATCCTTTCGTGCAACATTTTTCTTGGACATAAATTCCCCTTTTCATACTGGCGGAGGGAGTAGGATTCGAACCCACGAGCCCTTGCGGGCCAACGGTTTTCAAGACCGTCGCCTTAAACCACTCGGCCATCCCTCCGTAAAGTGATCTGAATTACAGATATATCTTTTACCGGATTAAGAAGTGAACAAGAGATTAAGGGAACTGTGCGGCCTCTTCAATCACTTTCTCCGCGCAAAAGATGGGGCTATTATGTCTTAAGGCCAGCGCAATAGCATCGCTGGGCCGGGAATCCACCTCCACCACCTCGCCATCTTGACGAATAATCAATCTGGCGAAGTAGATGCCGTTCTTAAGTTCAGTAATTTCTATTCGTTCCAATTGGCAATTGAGTTCGGTTATGACACTGGCCAGGAGGTCGTGGGTCAAAGGCCGCGGTGTGGGGAATTTCTTTATATGATATTCTATGGCCCGGGCCTCACAGGGGCCGATGAGAATGGCAAAACTTCTTTCGCCTTCCCGTTCTTTAAGCCAGATAAGCTGGGTTTCTCTTTTGTCACTGGTCACTATACGGGAAAGAACCATCTCAATCATCAAATCTCTCCTCGCTGCTTTGCTTCCCGGCAAGTCGGCGTCCGGGACGACCCCGACTACGAAGTTTCTCTTTAATTCTTTACCGGGCCGTACCTGTATGATGCCGTAGGCTGGCTCGTCCCCGAGCCAGCCCACTGCTGAGAATCCAAATATACCGACAGACAAACCAAGTTATGTTAGCAAAGAATTAACCAAAAAAATTATACCTTCTCCTTAGAGAGAAGTCAAGGAGTTTTTGAGAAGGGGCCTTTAGTCCTTTAAGGCCTCCAGGGAGGCGGTTAATTTTTTTCGTTCGCCAGAGAGAGATTTTTTTCTTTGCTTCTGGCTCTGGATGACCTCGGCCGGGGCCTTGGCCAGGAAATCTTTGTTGCTTAATTTGGCCTCAACCGTGGCCAGTTCCTGAGAAAGTTTCGCCAGGCGTCTTTCGAGGCGTTTTTTTTCCTCGCGCGTGTCCAGGAGCCCGGCCAAGGGGACGAATATTTCCATCTGGCCGACAACGGCGTGAGCGGAGTCTTTGGGCCGAGCGGTGCGTTCCGCAATGGTGACTTCGGCTGCCCCGGCCATATCTTTAATGAACTTCTGGCGGTCCTGGAGCAACTTTTTGGTCTTTTCCTCAGGGGTGGAAATAATGGCTTTGATTTCGGCCCGGGGAGGGATGTTGGTCTCCGCGCGGATATTGCGGAGGGCGCGCACGACTTCTATGAGCGTTTGCATAGAGGTTTCCATTTTCTGGTCTCGCCTCTCCGGTTTTGCCTCAGGCCACCTGGTACGGATGAGGCTTTCCGATGGTGCCTCAAGGGGCGTCCCGAAGCCCCGACCATCAGGCACGGCCTCATTCAGGCGCTGCCACAACTTTTCGGTTATAAAGGGCATAAAGGGATGAAGAAGACGGAGTATGTGGTCCAGCACCAGGGTAGAGGTGGCCAGCGTTGCCAGGCGCTCCTGGTCATCTCCCTCGTCGCCCAAAAGGCGAGGCTTTATGGCCTCCAGATACCAATCGCAGAATTCGTGCCAGATGAATTCATATATCCTGGAGGCGGCAGGATTAAACTGAAACTTTTCCAGAGCAGAAGTCACCTCCGAGATAGTGCAGACCAGCCGGCTCAATATCCAGCGGTCCTCAAAATTCAACTTCTCCTCCTTGGCCCGGGATAGGTCGGCGCCGTCTATATTCATAAGTAAGAAACGAGCGGCATTCCAGACTTTATTGGCGAAATTGCGCCCCATTTCAAACTTGCGCATAGAAAACCTTACATCCTGCACCTCCACAGTGAGCAGGATGAGGCTGAAGCGCACGGCATCGGCGCCGTATTTGGCCGCCATCTCCACCGGGTCTACAATATTTCCCAGCGACTTACTCATTGTGCGGCCCTTTTCATCCAGGATGAAGGCGTGCACATAGACATCGCCGAAGGGAACCTGGTCCATCTCGGAAAGCCCCATCATCACCATACGGGCCACCCAGAAATAAATTATGTCCCGGGCGGTCACCAGGACATCGGTGGGATAGTAATAGGAAAGTTCAGGCGTCTTTTCCGGCCAGCCCAGCGTGGAAAAAGGCCACAGCGCCGAACTGAACCAGGTATCCAGTACATCCGTGTCTTGCCTTATCTCTTCACTCTGACAGTGGCTGCAGGCTTCAGGGTCCTCCCGGGCCACCGTTATTCTTTCGCAACTCTCGCAATACCAGGCCGGGATGCGATGCCCCCACCATATCTGCCGTGAAATGCACCAGTCTCTCACATTCTCCAGCCAACTCAAGTAGACCTTGCGCCAGCGCGCAGGATGAAAGCGCACCTTTTCTTCTTCAGTAGCCTTGATGGCTTCACGGGCCAGCGGTTTCATCTTCACGAACCACTGCAGAGATAAATAAGGCTCGATGATAGTCCCGCAGCGATA
>LIZR01000058.1 GCA_001302825.1 Planctomycetes bacterium DG_23
GCAGAAAGCGTAGCAGTTATTTGCTTAAGGCCGCAAGTTCCTCATTCAAGGTGGTAATGTGGCTCATCTCCTCCTTGATGATTCTGTCAATCTGGTCCCTTCCCAGATTTTCCGGAACCATATCCTTAATGCCGAGGTAGAAGATGATGGAATCCTTCTCCAGCCCCGTCGCTATGTGCAGAATCTCCTCCATTGTCTCTTTTCCGGTTAGACGCGTGCTCGGGTCGGTCTTCACATCAAAGACCTTCCCTGAGGTCATCGCCCTTAAGTATAAGGCCACTTCACCCTGCGGGTCATAGACCGTTTCGGCCCACTGCTGGCCGGAAGATTCCTTCCTCATCGTGGCGAAAATCCTTAGGTGGCCTTAGGTGGTCCTCTTCCATCTGAGCGAGTTCAATTAAACGCTCTCTGGTTCGGGCGCTGGCGCCGCTTTGTGCGGCCTGGCGATAAAATCTGGCCCCTTTTCGCTCTATCTCTTCAGCCATTTCGAAAATCTCATCGGCGTTGAATTGGATACTCATTTTTTCCTCCTCGCAAAAGAAGCCCGCCTGCCGTCTGCGGTTTGCCTATGGCCGATACGGGCCGCCCGTATGGTGCGGCCGACTTCCGACACAGGCTTTACAAGCCAACCTCCTTAATAACCTTTTTGAGGGCTTGGGCAGAATTCTTGAAGGCCTCTTCTTCCTCTCCATTGAGTTGAATTTTAAGCACTTCGCGCACGCCGCTCCTATTGATTACCGAAGGCAAACTCAAATAAACATCGCTTATTCCCAAGTAACCATCCACCAAAGAAGACACGGGAAGAATGGCATTTTCATCATTCAAGATGGCCTGGGTTATCCTTACCAGGGCCAGCCCTATGCCGTAAGAAGTCTCGCCTTTCCTTTCAAGTATTTCATATGCAGAATCTCTTACTGCGACAAAAATGTGGCGAAGTTCCTCTTCGCGTCTGCAGGTGTCGGCGCGCTTGCACAAGGGGCAGTAATCGCTAAAAAGCATGCCGCCAATCATCGCCCGGCTCCATACGGGGAATTCGCTGTCTCCGTGCTCGCCCAGGATATAGGCGTGCACATTGCGCGGGTCCACCTGACAATGCTGGGCCAGGAGAAATCTGAACCTGGCGGTATCCAGCACCGTCCCGGAACTAATAACTTCCTTTGCCGGCTTGCCGGAGAATCTATAAGCCGCATAAGATAACACATCCACCGGGTTGGTCACCGCCAGAAGTATGGCTTGGGGAGCGTATTTGACAATTTCCGGAATAATTCTTTTATAAAGGGTCACATTATCTTTGGCCAAATCAAGTCGAGTCTCGCCCGGCTTTTGTTTCTTACCGGCAGTAATTACCACCAAATCCGAATCTGCTATATCCGGATAATCTCCGGCTATTATCTCCACCGGCGAGACATAAGGGGCCCCGTGGGAAAGGTCCATTACTTCCCCTTCCGCCCTTTTCTTATCAATATCCACCAGGATAATCTGCCGGGCCAGCCCCCTTATGGTCAGGGCATAGGCATAGCGCGTGCCCACATTACCCACCCCAATAATTGCCACTTTCGGCTTTAGAACTTCCACCCCAACCTCCTTATAATGTGCCAACCGGCTGGCGCAGTTATCTTCCTCCAAGAATCTTTTCCAGTGCACTTACAGAGGTGACGGGCGCATAGCATTTGGAGCCTTCACATACATAGGCGGTGGGCTTGCCGCCGATCATTCCTTTGCCTTCAAGTAAAGGGAGGGTCTCGCCGGTTGCGGCCGAAGATGCGGGGTCGGTCACGGCGACCACTTTATTGGGAAGATAGCGCCTGTGCACCGCCTGGAGCAGTTTTGTCGTGTTTTCCTCGCCCAAGGACCCGGCGATGACTATCTCTCTTGTGGGCCCCAGATAGAAATCCAGCGCCGAGAGCAGCCCGGCAAATTCCGCAGGCACCCGCTGGGCAGTAGCGGCGAATGCCAGAAGCGTCTTCTGGGCCTTAGCGAAATAATCTTTGTTGTCGGTAAGTTTTGCCAGGCGTAGTAGCGTAAGGGCAGCCACCGCATTTGCCGAGGGCACCGCGCCATCATAGCCCTTCTTGCTCCGGGCAATAACACGGGTGCGCCCTTTGGCGGAGAGATAAAATCCGCTCGCTTCTTCATCCCAGAATAGTTCAATCATCTCATCGGCAAGGGCGCTGGCTTCGCGCACCCACTTCACATCAAATGTGGCCTCATATAGGTCTATCAGGCCCTGGGCGAAGAAGGCATAATCGTCCAGAAAGGCATCTATGTGACTGGTTCCTTCCCGATGCGTATGGAGAAGCCTGCCTTCTTTCCTCATATGGGCGAGAATGAAATCGGCGGCTCCTTCGGCGGCCTGAAGATATTTATCTTCGCCGAGAACCTGATAACCCTGGGCAAAGGCCGAAATCATCAGGCCGTTCCAGTCGGCCAGCACCTTGTCATCTTTTCCGGGCGGGATGCGCTGGGCCCTTTCAGCCAGAAGCCTCTTTCCCCCCTCAGCCAGACGCGCTTCAAGTTCCTCCAGGGAAATACCCACTTGCCGGGCAAACTCTTCAGGTGGTTTCGGGATGTGGAGGATATTTTGACCTTCAAAATTCCCTTTCTCGGTAACGCCGTAGTAATTTATGAATATGGCAGCATCCTCGTCCGATAGAATCTCCTTGATTTCGTTCAGGCTCCACACATAATACTTACCTTCTACGCCTTCGCTATCGGCATCCTGCGTGGAATAAAAGCCGCCGGCAGGAGCGGTCATCTCCCGCAAAACATAGTCCAGGGTTTCACGAGCGACCTCGCGATAGAGCGGTTTCTGGGTCAACTGATAGGCCTCAAGATAAACTGCGGCAAGTTGCGCATTATCATAAAGCATTTTTTCAAAATGCGGCACCAGCCACTCGCGGTCCACGGAATATCTGTGGAAGCCGCCTCCCAACTGGTCATACATTCCGCCGTAGGCCATCCGGTCCAGAGTCACCGTGACCATACGGAGGGCTTCTTCGCTTCCGGTGCGGTGATAGTCCCTCAGGAGCAAACGAAGGGCAGTAGGCCGCGGGAATTTCGGGGCTTCGCCAAAACCACCCCACTCAGCATCAAACATCCTGCTCAAATCTGTCACGGCCTTTTCAATGAGGCCAAGATCGAGTGCTTCCGTGGTCGCTACCGGGGCTTCCATTGAACTATTGAGGGCCTCAACAATCAGTCTTGAATTCTTCTCAATATCTTTTCGTTTCTCCTGATATGCCTGGGCCACGGCAAGCAGGACGCCTCGCAGTCCAGGAAGGCCCGGTCTATCTTGGGGCGGAAAGTAAGTCCCGCCATAGAAAGGTTTAAGCTGGGGGGTCAAGAAGACATTCAAGGGCCAGCCCCCGCTTCCGGTCATTAACTGCACCGCATCCATATATACCCGGTCAAGTTCCGGATGTTCTTCCCTATCCACCTTGATGCTAACGAAGTGTTCGTTCATAATGCGCGCAATTTCCTGGTTATCGAAGGATTCCCGCTCCATCACATGACACCAGTGGCAGGCCGAATAGCCGATGGAGAGGAAGATGGGCTTGTCTTCTTTTTTTGCCCGCTCCAGCGCCTCATCCGACCAGGGATACCAGTCCACCGGATTGTGGGCATGCTGCAATAGATAGGGGCTGGTGGAACCGATGAGTCTATTGGTATGCACCGGCTGGCTCATTTTATCATCCTTTTCTGATTTTGAACCTGGTGACAAATTGCCTCCACTGAAAAACAAAAGGCCCGTGATGGACATTCCCAGCAAATAAACAGAAAGCCGTCTTTTAAATCTCAGTAATTTTGCACTTGCTTGCATAGGGGTAACCAGCGCCTTGCCGCAGGTTTTCTCGCAAGATTTCTGGCAAGAGCATTACAGTCTCAGAAGTGCCAACGAATAGTCCTCGGGAGCCGATTTATGAGGGACTCACTTGCCCAAAATTTTCTTCACTTTGGCCACTATGGCCTCTTTGCCCAATCCGCAGTAGTCAAAGACATCGTCTGCGGTCTTGCCGGATTTGGGGATACGATTGGCCACCATACAGTGCACGCGGGCGCCCTGAGTGGATGCCGCAAGTTCGGCCACTGCGCTACCAAGCCCCCCGGTGTAATTGTCCTCCACGGTGATAAGAATGCGCTTGGGGTCGGAAGTCAAATCTTCCAGGAGCCTGGAGCGCAAGGGGAAAGAGTAGGCGTCAACCAGCCCCGCGCTAATTCCTTCACCCTTAAGGGTTTCTATTACCTCCGTCAAATGGTGTAATGTATAGCCGTTACTGATGAAGGTAATATCGTCTCCTTCCAAAATTCCGTTGGCCCCGCCTATTTCAAATTTTTGATTCTCGGGATAGATTAGCGGGACATCCGGACGCACGGTGCGGATATAGACCATTCCGTTATATTCCGCAGCAAGTTTCACACAGTAATATGAAGCCACGGCATCGGCAGGAATGAAGACGATGCAGGCGCAGTCGCTTTCCTGCCCCAAGGCCGAGGTGAAAGAGCGAAAAAAAGCCACATCCACCAGCCCCATCTGTGAGGGCCCGTCCGCCCCCAGGCTTATCCCGGAATGGCTGCCGCAGATTTTTATATTGAGCCCGCCGATGGTGAGCATCTCAATCTGGTCGTAGGCGCGGGTGATGAACTTGGCGAAACTACTCACGAAGGGTATCTTGCCCGCCGCCGCCAGCCCCCCGGCCACGGAGAACATATTCTGCTCGGCGATGCGGCATTCAAAGAAGCGCTCGGGAAATGCCTTGCCGAAAATCTCAGCGAAGGTGGAGTTACTTACATCGCCATCCAGGACCACCACATCCGGGTTAACCTTGCCCAGTTCGCGCAGGGCTACGCCATAGACCCGGCGGGTGGCCAGCACCCCTTTGCTTTTCAGAGTATCCAGCATCTTATCGCCAGCCAGCATCTTCTCAAAATTGCACTGGGGCATTTCAGCGGCCTTAGCGGATGAGACCTTTGGAGATGGCGCAGGAGGTTCAGGTTTAACTTCCAAATCTACGAGAGGCGGCAGGGCCTGAGAAAGTTTCTCCAATTCAGCCAAGGCGGGTTCCATCTCTTCGGCCTCCAGGGGTTTGCCGTGATGGCCCTCGCCTTGAAGCGCGGTGACCCCCCAGCCCTTCTGGGTCACCAGAACCACGGCCACCGGCCGGCCCGTGGGGTCAGTGGTATTGAGGGCCTCGTGGATGGCGGCTACATCGTGGCCGTCCACCACTACCGCGGCCACATTATATGCTTCCAATTTCCGGGCTATATTTTCCGGGCTTTGCTGCGGGGAAACATAGCCGGCCTGCCCCAGGCGGTTGCAGTTGAAGATGGGGGTTACATTGGTGAGTTTGTAGTCGGCGATGAAGTCGGTGGCCTCCCAAATCTGACCTTCACGCGCCTCCCCATCGCCGATGATGGCGTAGATGTGCCTGTCCAGGCCGTCCAGGCGGGCGGCCAGAGCCAGTCCCGCAGCCACCGAAAGCCCCTGGCCGAGCGAGCCGGTGGCCGCATCAAAGAAGGGAAATCCCACCCGGGGATTGGGATGGCCATCCAGTTCGCTATCCAGTTGGCGCAGGGTATCGCAATACTCAGGAGTAAGTTCCCTGGCCGCCTCTTTGGATGTGCCCATAACGCCGCCCAGGTCCGCGTAGGCGGCATAAATCACGGGCACGGCGTGGCCTTCGGAGAGCACCAGCCGGTCACTGGCCGGGTTCCAGGGGTCTTTGGGGTCGTAGCGCATCTGGTTATACATAAGTGTCGCTACCAAATGTGCCAGAGATAGCGCCGAACTGGGATGACCGGACCCGGCAAGCGTGGTCATGCGCACGATGAGTTTGCCCATCTCCAATGCTTTGTGATTGAGGAAATTCTGAGTATCAGCATCCATCCCACTTTCTCCATTCTAAACGATTGCGCCTAAATCAAAACAATGACGGTAGTTCATCCCGATTCAATAAACGCCGTAGGGCTGGGTCGTCCCTGACCCAGCCGCGGGTGAAACCCGGCCAATGTGTCTCTCTTGCGGGCTCAGGGACGAGCCCGCATACGGGCCACTTAAGTTTTTTGAATAGAACCGCGCCATTATCTCAACAGCCAGAGGCTTACGGCCATCACCAACATACCGGAAATGGCGCCAAGAATAGGCATATGAGCGCTGCCGTATGACTTTGCGGCAGGCATCAGTTCATCCAAGGCTATAGCCACCATTATGCCGGCGACCCCGGCCATCACCCAGGCCAGCACGGTAGGGGTCAAAAAGGGCAAAAGCACCAATGCGGCCAGACAGGCGCCGGTAGGCTCGCTCACACCAGAAAGAAAAGACCAGAAAAATGCCTTCCTGCGGCTTCCCGTGGCCGCGTAAACCGGCGTGGCTACCGCCAGCCCCTCAGGGATATTGTGGATGGCAATGGCCACGGCAATAGCAAGTCCGAGATGCACATCTTTTAGAGCGCCGGCAAAGGTGGCCATACCCTCGGGAAAATTATGGATGCCTATTCCAAAAGCGACCAGAAGCCCGGTGCGTTTTAACCGCTCCAGCCTGGGGCCTTCACTGGCTTCTTCTTCAGCAATATATTCGTGAGGCACCAGTATATCTATGAGAAAGATACCCCCCATCCCCATGAAAAATGCCAGATGCGCAGGTAAGAACTTGATGGACTCGATGCTTTCCGCCAGAAGCGCAACAAAGGAAATCAATATCATAACGCCTGCGGAAAAACCCAGGGTGAAGCCCATAAATCGCCGTCCGGGCTCTTTAACCACCAGGGCGAAGAGGCTTCCCACAGTGGTGGAAAGCCCGGCCGCGGCAGTAAGACCCAGCGCTACGCCTACATTACCACTCATATTCTCTGGCCTGTCGCTTTATGCATAGGCATCTCCATATGAGCGGCTTCCATTTCGGTGCCACTAAGAAGGGACACAATAATACATCCGGGAAAGCCCGGCATCTATCCACAGCGGGCATTCGGGACAATTGCAGCCCTTCTTTTCTACCGGTTGCTGGCTGGCCCCGCGGGCGCAATAGAGGCCTTCACCCTTGCCCCTGGGAAAACTGGGACAGGTATTGCAGTTTTTCTGCATACAGATTTTGAAGTTTTCCGGGGTATCCTCTACTTTCGCCATAGTCTTCTCCTTCATAGAAGGAGCCCATTATTGGTTACTTCCCCTCTACGATTCTTCGGCCACCTCATCAACCTCAGCGGCGCCTTCGGCAAGCATTTTCTCCTCATCAGGGGCTAAAATGTTGATCAGCCGCTGGAACTCGCCGGCGTGCACGCGCTCCTCGTCGGCGATGTCCAAAAGCACCTTCTTGGCCAGTTCGTTGTCCGTGGCGTCGGCATGGGCCTGATAAAGATGAACCGCTTCTTCCTCCGCGGCCAAATTAAGCCTCAAGGCCCGAATGAGTTCGGTGTCGGTCATCTTACGATCGGGCGTCATACCACTGAAAGGGTTGACGAATTCCGGCATAAATGAGCCTCCTTTCTTCATAACCGGCCAGGCCTCGGCGCAACCCGGCTGGCTGGTATTCTGGATTCAGGGAAAGGGCCTCAGGCGAGACCCTCTTATCCGGTTACCTCGATGGGGGCTTCACCCACCCAGGTGCCGTGCAGGTTGCAGCGTTCAAAGGCGCGCAGTTTTCCGTGCGCATGGTCCAGCGCCACGCAGGCCTTCATAGTGGGGCAGGTGGTCTTGGCGGTGAAGTCCATGCGAGCCAGATAGGTGTCGTCAAGATAGAGTTCCACGAACTGGATGAAATGTCCAGTTTCGTTGGGATGCGCCAGGAGTTTGCCTACCTCCACGGTGACCTCAAAGCATTCACCTTTCTTTACGCTGGTGGGAGCGGTAATCACCGGTATATGCTTTTTTTCCAGGTCGGTCATATTGTCCGGGTCTTTGGGTCTATTGACCCCGCAAAAAAGGTCCTCCTCACACTTTGCTTTTTCTTCACGGGCAGTCATTTTCACTACCTCCTTCCGGGTTCGCCACTCGTCATCGATCATTCGACCCGTAGTCCGTCCGGACCAGGCTGGCTCAGGGACGAGCCAGCCTACGACGCATACGGGCCGTCCGTATGAACGGCGAATGACCAGTTTCAACATTATTTACCCTATTTCTTGCCGCCGGATAAGTCAAGCAAATTCTAAATCACGGAAACACTGAATTTGCCGACACACGGAAAAAAATTTCGTAGGCGGGCTCGTCCCCGAGCCCGCCAGGACTGGGTCGGGGACGACCCAATCCTACGGCTTAACCTTTTTTCCGGTGCTTCCACCACTTCCTCACTTTCGCGATTAATTTTTTAGTGCTTCCGTGTTTTCGCCTATTTGGTGCGAAAGCCCTTAGCCTTCCTTCCGCAGCAGGGGTCTGTTTCAGCTCTTTATCCTCAATTTGCTTTCCTTAGCGCAATTTTCGCTGTTAGGAAGGGTCGTCTCTCGGCCCGCTTTCTCGGGTACTATTTTTCAGGCGAGAGACGACCCCCTCCCTATTCAATTGCCGCAGTGTAGCGGCTGGCCGCTCCCGGCCAATCAATGAGTTTGAAGAAATTGTCCACATAGTCGCCGCGCCGATTCTGATATTGCACATAGTAAGCGTGCTCCCACACATCGCAGACCAATAGCGGCACTACACCCCATATGGTGAGGTTCTGGTGTTTTTCCGCCTGGAGGATAAGGAGCCTCTCTCCCATCGGCTCGTAAGCGAGTATGCCCCAGCCGCTTCCTTCCACCTGCTTGCTGGCGGCGAGAAATTGAGCCTTGAAGGCCCCCAATGTGCCGAAGTTGCGCACCAGCGCCTCCCGCAGCACGCCTTCGGGCTCGCCCGAGCCTCCCGGCTTCATACTTTGCCAATATAGAGTGTGCAAGATGTGGCCGGAGCCGTGAAAGGCCAGGTCGCGTGAGAGGGCCTTAATGTTAGAAAAATCGCCGGAAGCACGCGCCTTTTCCAATTTCTCCAATGTGGCATTGAGCCCCTTGACATAGCCGGCGTGATGTTTGGTGTGATGGACCTGGAGGATCCTCTCCTCAATTGCCGGGGCAAGGGCGCCGTAAGCGTAAGGCAAAGGCGGCAGTTCATAGACCTTGGGCCGGCTTGGGGGCTTTTCCTGGCCGAAGAGTCTCCCGGTGTTGCTTGCGCCCAGCGTGAAGGCAAGTGCACCGAGACCAGCGGATTTCATCATTTCCCTGCGAGTCAAAATGGTAGACATAGTTTGCTCCTTTAGATTTTTCCGCCGCACCATATCCGCCGAAGGCGGACAGGCGGCTTGGTCGCCACGGCGACGGGCCCGTATGGGCCGCAAGAGCCGGACCACTTCAAGGTTTGGCAATTCATCTGGGTAAGTCGGTCTCGGGCGGCACTATTTCGTCCACTTTCTCCAGAACCTCCTCCGGAATTTCAATATCCACTACTTTCAGGTTGTCGTGCAACTGCTCGGTAGTTCTCGGTCCAATTATGGGCGCGGTGACCGTGGAATGGGCCAGCACCCAGGCCAGAGAAAATTGACTCAAGGTCACACCGAGCCCCTCTGCCAGCGGGATGAGTTTTTCAACCGCATCCAAGCGCCTCTGGCTGGCCGGAGAACTCAAATCCCAGCCGCGGCGGCCGCCGCGTGAATCCGGCGGCGCTTCTTTGCCCTTGCGGTATTTGCCCGTAAGCCAGCCACCTCCCAGCGGGCTCCAGGGAATCACCCCGAAGCCGTATTTGGCGCAAAAGGGCAATACTTCCTTCTCAACGCCCCGCACCAGGATGCTATAAGGCGGTTGCTCGCAGACGAAGCGTTCGTAGTTGTATTTGTCGCTAATCCACAGAGCCTCGCACAACTCCCAGGCCGGGAAGGAGGAGGTGCCGATATAGCGCACCTTGCCCTGGCGCACCAGGTCCGTGAGCACGCCAAGTTGTTCATCCATAGGCGTATCCGGGTCGGGGCGGTGGAGTTGATAGAGGTCAATATGGTCGGTATCGAGACGCCGGAGGCTCGCTTCCACCTGCTGGGTAATGTGATAGCGGGAATTGCCGCGCTCGTTGGGGCCTTCACCCATCACTCCGTGCACCTTGGTGGCGAGCACCACCCGGTCTCGCTTGCCCTTGAGGGCCTTACCCACGATGGTCTCGGAAGTGCCCCGGTTATAGACATTGGCGGTATCGATAAAATTGATACCGGCATCCAGGGCTTCATGGATAATGCGGATGGATTCGGCCTCGTCAGTAGGGCGGCCGAAGTTCATAGACCCAAGGCAAAGCGGTGAAACCTTTACCCCGGCGCGTCCGAGATTTCGGCAATCCATTTTCTGCTCCTTTCAAGGGTCTGGCGCACCTCCTGGTCGGTGAGGTCGTGAAAATCAGCGTAGAATGAGGCCACGGCAAAAGGAAGATGTGTCTGGCAAAAAAGGCAATAGATTTCGTCAAAGTAAGGCTCTACGAGAGGGAGGGAATGCGCCGGAGAAACCGGCACCGAGAGGATAAGTCGCCGAGGTTTTTGCTGGCGCACCATCCTGGCTGCAGCAATCATAGAGTATCCGGAGGCCAGGCCATCGTCCACCAGATAAACGCATTTTCCCTGTGCTTCAGGCGGTCGGTAATCACCGAGATATTCTTGCGCCCGCCGGCGCACTTCTTCCAGCACCTGCTGCACTATAGAATCGATTTGACGACGACTAAGGCCAGCGCGCCGGACAAGGTCGTCGTTAAGAACCACGCTTCCGTCAAGGGCTACGGCCCCGAACCCTGCCTCTGGGGAATAGGGGATAGGGAGTTTGCGCACCATTACTGGGTTCAAGGGAGCGCGGAGGGCCCGGGCCAGCGGTTCACCCACCGGAGCCCCGCCGCGCGGCAGTGCCAGCACTATGGAATTTGGCCGGGGTTTCGCACCCAGGAATGCAGCGAGCCGCCCTCCCGCCTGGGCACGGTCTGTAAATGCGATAAAGGCCTGGGGGACCTTCTGGGCAATCTTGATTATACTTGCCCCGGGGCGATTTTGAGTCTTTCCTGGCGCTCGTTTTAGGTCCGTCTCTTTCATTAGAAGTTTTCGCCCTATTACCAGAGAATAAGTGGGTTCAGAAGTTTTTTGCCTTTGCGCTGGCCAGAGAAATGGCCTCGGCAAGTTTCTCTGAGGCCACTTCCGGTCCTCCCTGAAGCGTTGGTTCCACCACGATGGAATCAATCTTGGTAAAACCTATGAACTGCAGAATGGACTCCAGATAAGGCCTCTGGAAGTCAAGTGCCGCCCCCTCGGTGCCCGGGGCATATTCCCCGCCGCGGGCCACCCTGGTAGCCCTCTTTGGGCGAGTAAGAGAAGGTATAGCCCGGCTGCACAATCACATCAAAATACTGCTTCAGACGATAGGGTATGCTGAAATTCCACATAGGCGAGGAAATCACCAGTTTTTCGGCACTTTTGAAATCTTCAATGGTGGCCTCGACCGTCTTCCAGACCAGGGCCTCCTCCTCGGTGTGAGCCCTGCCATAAAGGACACGGTACTTGGCCGATATAGCCAATGCGCCGAACTGGGGTATGGTGTTCTTGCCGAGCCTTA
>LIZR01000059.1 GCA_001302825.1 Planctomycetes bacterium DG_23
AGCCCCTGGGAAAGAGGCAGTTCCGCCTCCACCAGGGAAGCGAGTTGCCGATTGAATAACACCAGGTCGTCCAGGGTGAGTTTGCCTTTGCGAAAAGCAGGTTTGGGTTCGGAACCCTCAGCGGAATTTGTCATTTCATCCCTCTCGGTTAAGCCAAAAGAGTGGGCGTCCGTCGGTCGCCCGTAGGGCTTTCGACGGGCGGCTGGCGCGGGTCTTGAGAGGTATCTTTACCCCGGGGTTTTTCTTTTTTTGGGCGGGGTTCAGGTCTCGCCGTGACGAAGAGCCCGCGCCAGGAGCCCGCCATCGTAAGGTCGGCTTCCAGAAATTTCTCCGCATCCAGAGCGGATAAGGCCTTTTGTGCAGGCTGGCGTGCTGTCGGTTGATAAGGTACTTTCCAGTAGCCAAAAAGCGCGGCTATTAAACAGACGAGAAGTGCTGCGGCTGCGGGCAAAGGCCGCTTGAATACCAGCCGCATCAGGCCCGCCACTTCTTCACGCCGCTGGCGCGGTGCGAGGCCGAATTCCCCAGAGATGGCCGGCCAGAGGTCTCTGGTTGGCTCTTGAGGCGAAAGCATCCCTAAAAGTTGGGATGTCTCTTCCAGAAGAGCCAATTCCTCCCGGCAGGTCTTACAAGCACCCAGATGTGCCTCTAAATCCTGCCGCTCCTCTTGCTCAAGTTCGTCGTCAAGATAAGCAGAAAGATTGATCAGGAAACGGTCGCATTCCATAACTATCTATCCCTCCTTATGAATTCATCATACTTTTTTTTGAAGGCCTTGCGGGCGCGGTAGAGCCTGCCGCGCACCTGAATCCGGGAAAGCCCGGTAACCTCGGCCACCTCTTTGTAGGTAAGGCCCTCCTGGGCCTTAAGGATGAGCACGGCGCGATGTTCCTCACTCAGGTGCAAGAGGGCCTGCTGCGCACGGGTCTTTTTTTCCTTTGCTTCCACGCTAAGCCCTTCTCTTTGGGCGGTAACTTCGGGAATTTGCTCCAGGGAAAGATGCCGCGCTCTCTCTCCAGGAGTCCCGGAGATAGGGCCCTTATGGGCCTGGGTCCTGGCCCTGTTTATGCAGAAATTGGTCACCACCCGATAAAGATAGGTGGAAATTTTGCTCTCTCCCCGAAACCCCTTAATCCCTGCCTGCCGGCCGTGCCTGCCGGCAGGCGGGCGGGCAAGGCTTTCAAAAAGATGCAAGAATACATCCTGGGTTATATCCTCGGCCAAATGATGGTCCGCGAAGAAACGATAGGCCACGCTGTAGACCTGCTGATGATAATGTTCGTAAAAGAAGCGAAAGGCGGCAGGTTCCCCCCTTTTCAGTCCCCTTATGAGGGCCCTCTCCTGGTCAGCCATCCGCACCATACGGGCGGCCCCTATGGGCCCTCGAAGGCCGGATGGCCCTTCCGCACCATACGGGCGGGTCGCCGTGGCGACCAAGCCGCCTGTCCGCCTTCGGCGGATATGGGCCGTCAGTTGCCAGACGGGCCCGGCTTTCTTTTGGCGGGCCATCGTGTCTTTCACATTATTTAGACAGAAAAATGCACGAAAAATCACGCCACTTTTCAAAAAAAATCACTAAAGCACGGAAATTCAACCATCATTCGTCACTTGTCACTCGTGGCCCGAGTGACGAATGACGAGGCGGCCTCGCTGTTTCGCTATCTGGCTGAATTGAGATTATTCCCTTGCCTTTGAACGGACCTTAAAGATATAATCAGAAAGTCGGCCGTCGAAAGTCGGCAAACCGCAGACGGCAGACCGCTGAACAGGTGATTAACTGTGATTAAATCACTCAAGGCGCGCAAGGTTACCGTTTATATGGCCTTACTCATAGGCCTTCACATCTATCTTAATTTTATTCTAATTCCTCCCGACCAATTGTTCAATGAGAACCCCATCTACCAGGACGATTACTGCGGGCATTTTTATCGGGCTTTGATTGCAAAAAAAATGCTTTGGGAAGAGGGAGCCGTTTGGGGATATGACCCTCACTTTATGGCCGGCTATCCGGTGGGCACGGTAACGGATGCGGACAATAAAAGCACGGGGCTGGTGGTGTGGGCGTTTTCATTTCTGGGGGAGGGGCGCGCCTTCAAATTCTATGTCTTCATAATTTATCTGGCCTTACCCATCTTTATATATCTTACCGCGCGGAATTTCGACCTGACCAATCCCGAGGCCGCCATCGCCTCCACTCTGGCTCTTTTCTTCTGGTATTTCTGCGACTGGGTTGACAGCCTCCCCATGTGGGGGGGCTTTAGTTTTGCCCTGATGAGTTATCTTTCGCTTTATAGTTTTTCCCTTTTCTATAAGTATTTGCAGACGGGGAAACTGGGCGATTTCGTAATCTTCAGTTTGGTTTCGGCCTGGACGGTTTGGACGCATGTGTTTGTGCTTTTTTGCCTTATTCTTCCTGTGGGCTTCACTTACTTGCTATCCATCAAAGAGCGGAAGCGCAAATTTCATCTTTTTATGTTTATCTGGGTGGTTTGGATTGGGTTAACCAATAGTCCCTGGGTACTGCCGCTCTGGAAATTTCTGCACTATAAAATTCCCACCAAGGAATTCTTCCCCTCTATGGGACTGGGGCATATCTATAGCAAACCGGTAGCAAATATTATGTTACCTTTTGCCTGGGGAGGGGTAGTCTTATGGGCGTTGGAAAAAAAGCACATCAAGGCCTTTTCTCTGCTCTTTGTTTGCCTTTTTTTAACGGTGGTAACCGCCTATGGCTCCCAACTGCCTGTTTTCCACGACCTGGAGCCTCTCAGGTTTTTTCTGCCGCTCGCCTTTTTCGCCTCCATCCCCGCGGCCAGGGGCATTGGTTTTGTTGTTCGGTTTCTCCAGCAAGGCGTTCTTAATCTGGCGAAATCTATGGGGCTCCTGAGGAAATTGGGCCAGTGGCCGTTCAAGATAATCTTTTTGCTGCTGGTGCTCCTGGTTTTATCGGTTCAGATGTTGAAAATCGCCGTCTGGGAACCGGGCGAGGATTGTCTATTTAGAGAACTGACGGCAAAAGGAGAACATCTTGAGGCAACTCTTCCTCCAGAGGCCTGGCAGATAATAGAATGGATAAGGAAAAACACCAGCCGCGAGGGCAGGATACTGATCGAAGATTCCAGCGAAGAAAGCGGGCACAAATATTTCGGCACTCAGATGCCGGCTCTTTTGCCCTGGTATACCAGAAGACAATTCATCGGCGGCCCGGTGCCCGATGTCTACATACTCCATCACTTCGCCGAATTCACCGGCGGGGTTTTGTTTAAAAAAGACCTCGGCCTCTATACCCCCTCCCTGCTCAGAGACTATTTTGATACCTATAACATAAGATGGATTATCGCCTGGTCAAATAAAGCCAAAAAGTCCTTTATCGAGTATCCCTACTACACAACCGTCTCAGAAACTATAGGTGACTTCTCACTTTATGAAGTGAATAGAAGACCCACCTTTTTCCTCAAAGGTGGTGGAAAGATAAAGGCCGATTATAATCAAATCTCTGTTACTGAAGCCTCGGCGGGAGAAGTGGTATTGAAATTCCATTGGCTTTCCACGCTCAAGACCAAACCACCTCTCAAGATAGAACGCTACCGCGTCCTGGACGACCCGGTCGGGTTTATCAAGGTCTATAACGGCGAAGTAAGAAACTTTGTAATCTATAATACCTATTAAAGTACTGCTGCAGAGCCTTGCAGCCCTACAGCCTTTCAGACGACTCGCAGTCGGTCCGTCAGCGGCAGGCCAGGATACCGCCTGGCTGATGGGCTCTCTCAAGGCAGGGATATTTGGTGGGGATTTCAAGCAAGAGGATGACTTCCCGGGAACGGATGCTGGCCGCCCTTGACTTCAAAGAGCCGGACTATATCCCCTGCTCCTTTATGATTTTCACCGCCCTTAAAGAGCGTTGCGCGGATGAATTTGAATTCGTGGAAAAAGAGCTGGAACTCGGCCTCGACGCTCACCTGAGTCTCGGCGACCTTCCCATTCGCTTTGCTCCAGAAGTCTCCATTCGGGAGTGGAAAGAGCATCCGCCCGGCAAAGAGCGTCCTATCCTGCACAAGGAATATGCTACGCCGGCCGGCAAACTCACGGCCATAACGAGACAAACGCAGGACTGGCCTTACCACGACCACATCCCGCTTTTTGACGACTATTTGGCCCCGCGGTCATTGAAATTTCTCATCACCGGACCCCAGGATTTACCCGCGCTTCGCTCGCTTCTGGCTGCTCCAGAAGACGAAGATATAAGAGATTTCCGGGAAGCGGCTCTCGGCGCGAAAAGGTTTGCCAGGGATAAGGGGCTTTTGCTTGCCGGCGGCTGGAGTTCCGGACCGAGGCCGGATGAGACTTCAATCATCGGCTCTGACCCGGGCACTATGGGTATTGATGCCCTGATGTGGCTCTCGGGCCCGGTAAACCCCCTTTACTGGGCCTACGACCAGCCGGATTTCCTGGAAGAACTCATTGACATAATTGCCCTCTGGAACCGCAGGAGAATGGAGGTCATTCTGGATGTGGGCGTAGATTTACTCATCAAGCGGGCCTGGTATGAGGGATGCGATTTCTGGTCGCCCGCGCTTTACCGCAAATTCATCGCCCCGGTGCTCAAAGAAGATATCAAACTCACCCACCAGGCCGGCGCCAGATTCGGTTATATCATCACCAGCGGCATAATGCCGCTTCTGGAGGACTTTCTGGAACTGGGCATTGATGTGATTATAGGCATTGACCCGGTGCAGGGAAAAGGGACGGACTTGCGCCTTCTGCAAGAGACCCTGGGCGGGAAGATTTGTCTCTGGGGAGGGGTGAACGGCTTCATCACCATTGAACGCGGGCGGCCGGAGGAAATAAAAAAGGCGGTCAAAGAGGCCATAGAGGCACTCGCCTCGGGTGGCGGCTTCATCCTTTCCCCGGTGGATAATGTGCGCGATACTTCAGATGGCACCTGGCAAAATGTGCTCACCTTCATAGATGCCTGGAAGGAATTTCGCAAGCCATAATTCGTCATCCGTCATCCGTCATCTATCCTTCCCCCCCGTAGTCGGGGTCGTCCCTGACCCCGACTCCATAAAGGCTGGCTCAGGGACGAGCCAGCCTACGCTGTTCTCCAGTGACGAGTTTCGAGTGACGCTTTTTCGTCACCCGTCTGCCGTCCGGCGTTTTTCGTCCGACGGCCGACTGCTGACCGCCGACTTCTCCAGATTGTACTTATCGAATGGCCAGTTGCGGGTGACGAGTTGCGAATGACGAATGACGAGTGACCAATGACAAACCTACACTTCCATCTCCGACTTGAGGCCCAGCAGGGACTTGTATTTCTTGCGGATGGGCTGGACTTCGTCCTTGAGGAATTTTTCCGTCTGCTCTTTGGCCCGGCCGGCAAATCTTTCAGGCTTTAAGATTTCGGGCAGTTTATCTTTTATGGCCGCGAAGGCCTGGTCCTCCCGAATGCGCTCCAGCAGGTCGTTTTCCGCGCCTTCCTCTTTTATCTTTTTTGCCGCAGCCAGGGAATGCTCACGAAGTCTGCCGTGCAAGTTCTGTCTATCGCCGCCGGCCTTCACCGCTTCCATAAGAATGACTTCTGTGGCCATAAAGGGAAGTTCGGCCTCAAGGTGCTTCTTTATGACCTCGGGATAGACCTTAATTCCCGAGACTATATTCAGGAAAATATCCAGGATGGCGTCGGTAGCCAGGAAGGCCTCCGGGATAACCAGCCGCTTATTTGCCGAGTCATCCAGCGTGCGTTCAAACCACTGCTCAGAGGCGGTGAATCCGGGGCTCTGGGCGAGCGTAATCACATATCTGGCCAGGGCGCATATCCGCTCCGACCTCATAGGGTTTCGCTTGTAGGCCATAGCCGAAGAGCCCACCTGGGTTTGCTCAAAGGGCTCCTCTGCCTCTTTGAGATGTTGGAGAAGCCGCATATCGGTGGCGAACTTCTTGGCGGACTGCGCGATGCTGGAAAGAAGGGCCAGGATCAAATGGTCGAGTTTTCTGGGATAGGTCTGGCCGGTCACGGGGAAGACCTCCTCAAAGCCCATCTTTCGAGCGACTGAAGCCTCCAGACGCTCCACCTTTGCGTGGTCTCCTTCAAACAGGGCTAAAAATGAGGCTTGTGTGCCGGTGGTGCCCTTGACCCCCCGAAAAGCCAATTTACTCAAGCGATGTTCAAGTTCCCCCAGGTCCATAAGCAAGTCCTGGAGCCAGAGCGTCGCTCGCTTTCCTACGGTGGTCGGCTGGGCCGGCTGAAAGTGAGTAAGGCCGAGCGTCACCAAATCCTTATATTTTTCCGCGAAGGCTGCAAGCCGGTCTATAACATTTACCAACTTTGCCTTCAAAATCTCCAGGCCATCACGCATCAGGATGAGGTCGGTATTATCCACCACAAAGGCCGAAGTGGCGCCCAGATGGATTATCCCTTTGGCCTTGGGGCACTGCTCGCCGAAGGCGGCGATATGGGCTACGACATCGTGGCGAAGTTCCTTCTCTTTCTTCTCGGCCAGTTCATAATTTATATCATCCTGGTGGGCCTTCATCTGGGCAATCTGTTCTTCAGTGATATCAAGGCCGAGTTCCCGTTCCGCCTCGGCCAAGGAAATCCAAAGCCTGCGCCAGAGGCGAAATCGCTTCTCGTCGCTGAAGTCATAGAGCATCTCCCGGGTGCCGTAGCGGGTGATTAAAGGATTTTGGAACACTCGCCGCTTATCTTCCATAGTGTAGTCCTTTTTTGAAAATTGGATTGGAGAAGCTCAAAATTTTCTATTTTATGATAAGCGAGATAAGTGAAACTGTCAAAGCATTTTTGTGCCTGGGAAGTGAGGAGCAAATCCGCCCAGGCAAATTGCCGTTGACAGAGGGCCGGCTAATGATTATAATTAAAAGCAAAGAAGTAGGTTGGCTTTCGCCAGCGCGCGTGGTGCTGCGGTTCGCTTATGACAGTCAACACGGTAAGGAGGAAAAAGATGCCCTGGCATATTCGCAAATCCTTGAAAGGCGGCTTTAACGAGATTGTGGGCGAGGATAATGAGGATATGGAGTTCCTGGAATTCGGCATCCTCAAACTCGCCCCGGAAGAGACCTTTGAATTTGAGACCGAGAAGAAGGAATGGGCCGGCGTTATCCTCAGCGGCAAATGCACCGTCTCCGGCGAGGATTTTCTCTGGGACAAAATCGGCGCCCGGCCCAATGTCTTCGCCGGTAAGGCCACCGGCTTCTACATCCCACCAAACCGTTCTGCTCGTCTTTCCGCCGATGAAGCGGTAGAGGTGGCCCTGGTTAAGGCCCCTTCAGACCTGGATGCCAAGGCCTGGCTCATTACCCCCGACGAGGTGCAAGTTAAAGTTGTAGGCGCGCACAACTGGAAACGCTATATCCATAGTATCTTGGATACGCGTACTGAGGCGGCCAGGTTGGTGGTGGGCGAGACCTTCAATCCCCCGGGCAACTGGTCCAGTTTCCCGCCCCATTGTCACGATAAACACCAGCCTCCGGAAGAGGTGGATATGGAGGAGATTTACCATTTCCGCCTTCTGCCTGCGCAGGGTTTTGGTATCCAGCGCATATATACCGACGACCGACGCATAGACCGGCTGTATGTGCTTCAGGACCAGGATACCGTGGTTATTCCAGAGGGCTATCATCCGGTGGCCGCAGCGGCTGGCTACCGGCTTTATTATCTCTGGATGATGGCCGGGACTTCCCGGGTCTTGACCCCTCGCGAAGACCCCAACCACGCCTGGGTCAGTAGCGCTGAGGCCATCGTCAAGGAATTGTAGGCTATCTGTATCTACGGTATCGTCGCCGAAGGTGCGGCGTTTGTCCGTGAAATCTGAGTCGTTCGCTTAATACGCCGTTATCTATCGGGCTCAGGGACGAGCCCGACTACGGGAATTGATAACTACGCCGTAGGCTGGGTCGTCCCTGACCCAGCCCTTCTGTTCGTACATATTAAAGCATGTGTATAAACGCGAAATCTGCGGCATTTGTCGGCGAAATGCGCAGCGTTCATCGGCGAAATCCGTGGTCATATTGAGGGAACTTTTTCAGGTCTTGTGCGTCTAATAAAGCGAGGAAAGGTCTTGACTGAGCAAGGCGCTGGGGATGTGGAACTGGTAAGGCGCTCTCAGAGAGGCGACCGGGAGGCCTTCGGCCTTCTGGTGCTTCGCTACCAGGACCGCATTTATAATACTACGATGCGCCTTCTCTCGGACCCGGATGATGCGGCCGAAGTGGCCCAGGAGGTCTTCTTACGGGCCTTTGCACATATTGGAGGATTTGAAGGCAAAAGCGCCTTTTCCACCTGGCTTTATCGCATCGCTATAAATTGTGCGCTTTCCCGACGAAGGAAAAGGCAAGTGGCCAAGGAAGTGGCTCTCAGTGATTTTGCCGGTGGTTCCGGCAATCCGCATTCGGATGAAACCTCTTCTCTGGAGGAGGCCGAAAGAAATCGCCTGATTGAAGAAGCCCTGGCCGCGCTTGCGCCGGACTTGAGGAGCGTGGTGGTGCTGAGAGATTTAGAAGGCCTGAATTATGAGGCCGTGGCCCGGGTGCTCAAGGTGAGCCAGGGTACGGTGAAATCGCGCCTTCATCGGGCCCGAAACACCTTAAGAAAAAA
Organism: Planctomycetes bacterium DG_23; assembly: GCA_001302825.1. Classification (GTDB taxonomy): domain Bacteria; phylum Planctomycetota; class DG-23; order DG-23; family DG-23; genus DG-23. Next base: position 8,612 of record LIZR01000059.1, read on the forward strand.
ACTGAAAGGATTCGCTTAATGGAATGTGAGAAAATAAGAGAACTTCTCTCCGCTTATCTGGACGGAGAGGCAACGAAAAAAGAGCGCAAGTTGATTGAGGAGCACCTCGCCTCTTGCCGGCTGTGCGCAGAGGAACTTGAGGAACTTCGTCGGGTAGTGGGCCTCCTGCGCGCTCTTCCTAAGGAGATTGCGCCAGAAGGATTTGCCCAAAAGACTATGGCCCGGCTCCCGGCACTCGCCATCCCGGCCAAAGAGAGGCTGAGGAAGTTCCTGCTGCGGCCGAAGTGGGCCTTCGCCTCAGGGGCACTGGCCACCGCCGCCCTCATTTTTGTGGCCATCGGTATTTTCTATTCCTTCAGGCCGCCCAGAGAATCCTTTGAGGCCGTGACCAGTTTGCCAAAAGAAAGAGTGCCTTCTGCGACGGTCTCGGCTCCTGCGGCCCGGGACACTTATCTTGTCCGGGAGGCCGAACCTTCCCGCCCCGAGGTCAGGATGGCCCGCAGGGGGATGGGAAGAGTGACCGAGGAAGAAGTAGAGGCCCTCCCCATAGCTGAAACTGAAGTCGCTCGCAAACTTCCCACGGCCTCCGAGGCCATAGCCTTGGCCCAAACCTTCAAAGATGAGATATCGGCCGAAAGGAAGGTAATGGAAGAAGTTCCACGGGTCCCTCCGGAACGCTTTTCTCGCTGGCAGAAGGAGATAGCCGCTCGCCAGGAAAGAGAGTACCAGGAAAAATATAAGACCCAGATGGCCAGCAACTTAATCGCCAATTCATTTGTGCAGCAAAAAGGTATCGCCGGCCCCCAGGCGCAATATATTTATCTTGCCAGCCGCGACCTGGAAAAGGCCCGGAAGGAACTTGAGGATATACTGGCCTTTGCGGAAAAAAATGGCCGCCTGGCCCGAGAAGAAGCGGGGGCACTTCGCTTCAGGATGCGCGGCGGCCCAGTTCCCATCCGCACTGCCCCTGCGGAGATGAGAGCAAGAATTTCCCGCCCTGGGCCTTTGCCTCAGGGTCTTGTCTTTACCGTAGGCCTCACCGATGAGGAACTTGACCGCGTTCTGGAACAGGCCATCTGGGCCGACAACTTCATAACCACAGGGATAGAATGGCCCGCACGCCCGGCCGAGGCCCGCCGTGTAGGCGAGCGCATCACCTATGCTTACGATGAGGCTCCTGAGCGCGAATCCCTACGGGAAGAGATGGGACCGGAAAAGGCCGAGGAGGATGTGGACGCGGATGGCCACTTCTGGGCTGGACCAAAAAAGCCCCTCTCCCAGACCGTGCTCATTCTCCTGGAGGAGGAAAAATAGATGTCTCACCGCGTCTGGAAATTCGGTGATGACATAAACACCGACCAGATTATCCCCGGCCGTTACTTGAGTGCCTCCCGTGCCCAGGAACTGGCCCCTCATCTTATGGAGGATGTGGATGCGGATTTTATGCAGAAGGTAAAGCCCGGGGATGTGATAGTGGGGGGAAAGAATTTCGGCTGCGGCTCCTCCAGAGAGCACGCTCCTTTGGCTATAAAAGGGGCCGGGATTGCCTGCGTCATCGCCCCATCCTTTGCCCGCATATTTTATCGTAATGCCATAAATATCGGCCTTCCCATATTTGAAAGCCCCGAGGCCGCCCGGAAGATTTCCCAGGGCGACCTTCTCGCTATAGAGCCGGATAAAGGAATAATTAAAAACGAGACCACCGGCGAGGAATATTCTTTCCAGCCCTTCCCGCAGCAGATGCAAGAAATCATTGATGCCGGCGGGCTGATAAATTTCGTCAAGGCCAAAATGGACCGCAGAACTCAATCGGCGTAGTCCCCATGCACAGAGGGGCTGGGTCGGGGACGACCCAGCCTACGGCGTAGTTAAGTGGGTCGCTCATTGCCGTAGTCGGGCTCGTCCCTGAGCCCGACAGAGAACGGCGTAGTTAAGTGGGCCACTCAGTTTTCAGGGACAAATGCACCGCCAAAGGCGACGATTACGCAGATGAAATGAAGCCCGCCGGAGGCGGGCCCATACGGGGTCTGCACGGACGATTACGCAGATGAAAATGGCCGCTAAAATTCCTTAAGCCTCCTTCCCCAAATTTTCCCTTGAATCTTGAAAAGAAGGTATTATAATTTGGATTTTTCATCAGAAGTCCGGGCTTAGACTTACAGTTGAAAGGAGGAATTTCTCTTGTATCGCATTGCGGTAATACCGGGAGACGGCATCGGTCCTGAGGTAACGCGGGAGGCGCTCAAAGTCCTTGAGGCAGTGGCCAAACGCTTCGGCATCGAATACCAGACAAAAGAATATGATTACGGGGCCAAAAGGTATCTGAAGACTGGGGAAGTTTTGCCCGAAGGGGCCGGAAGTTTTGCCCGAAGGGGCCACCGAAGAGCTTAAATCTTTTGATGCCCTTCTTCTGGGAGCCCTGGGCCACCCGGATGTCCAACCGGGCATTTTGGAGCGCGGCATAATCCTCTACCTTCGCTTCGCCCTTGACCAATATATAAATTTGCGGCCGGTGAAACTTTTTCCCGGTGTGGACTGCCCCCTCAAGGATAAAGGCCCGGAGGATATAGATTTCGTGGTGGTGAGGGAAAATACCGAAGGGTTCTATTCAGGCGTGGGGGGATTTTTCAAAAAAGACACGCCGGATGAAG
>LIZR01000060.1 GCA_001302825.1 Planctomycetes bacterium DG_23
GGTGAAATTTTCTGTATTTATCTTTTTCAAAGCGCGCGTTTAAGGATTTTGCCCGTGGGGCCTTTGGGGAGGCTCTCACGGAATTCTATGTAGCGCGGGACTTCGTAGGGGGCGAGCGATTTGCGGCAAAAATCCCTTAGTGCGGCCTCAGTAACCTTTGCCCCTTCTTTCAGCACCACGAAGGCCTTGGGCACCTCGCCCCGCAGTTTATCCGGCACGGCCTTCACCGCGGCCTCGGCCACCTCCTCGTGGCTCTCCAGGACATCCTCCACATCCTGCGGCCAGACATTCTCTCCCCCGGTCTTTATCAGTTCCTTTTCGCGTCCGGTGATGGTGAGATAGCCCTCGGCGTCCAGATGCCCAATGTCGCCGGTATTGAGCCAGCCGTCCGGACTCAAAACCTGGCTCGTCTCGTCCGGCCTATTTAGATACCCCTGCATTACGCAAGGGCCTTTGACGCAAATAGCGCCGTCTTCGCCCGACGGCAACTCGCGGCCCTGGTCATCCATTATCTTGAGCTCGACATTACCCAGAGGCACTCCGGCGGTGCCCTGCTTATTTTTCTCTGGCGGATTCGCCGAGACCACGCAGGCGGCCTCAGTGAGGCCGTAACCCTCCAAAAGGGGAATGCCAAAGGCCCGCTCAAACGCCTCCCCCAGGTCCAGCGTCACCGGCCCCCCGCCGGCGATGGCAATCCTCACCGAAGAGGTATCGTAATCTCCTTGCAGTTTGGAGCGAATGAAGAGCCGATAAATGGGGGCCACGGCCACCGCGGTATTCACCTTCTCGGCGCAGGCGGCCTCCAGCGCCGCCGGCGCAGCAAAGGTGGGCAAATAAACGACCTTCGCTCCGGCAAGAAGGGGAAGAAGCATCGTAACCACCAGGGCAAAGGTGTGAAACAGGGGCAAAATTCCCAGGATACAATAACTTTCGTCAATCTGGTAATGGGCCCTGGAGGCCAGGGCATTGGCCAAAAGATTGCCCTGAGAGAGCATCACTCCTTTGGGCGAGCCGGTAGTGCCGGAGGTATAGAGAATGACCGCGGGCTCAGGGCCAGACGGCAGCGGGTCAAGGAAAGAGGCGTCAGCTTTGAGAGAGGGAGCGACTTCCTCCAATAACACTTTGCGCGTCTTTTCAGGCACCAATCTGCCAAGGCCTTTTGTAGTTATTACGGTATCCAGTTGGGCATCGGCAGCGATATGGGCGATGGCCTCAGGAGGGAGGAAAAAATTGAGGGGCACCGGGGTTTTGCCGGAAACCTGAGCGGCCAGAAAAGTCTGCACGAACCCGAAAGAGGTGGGAAGGAGAATCCCCACATTCTTTACAGGTACCTGAGCAAGAAGCGGGGCCAAAGCGCTCGCCGCGGGGAGAAGTTCCCGGAATTTAATGCGCCGGTCGCCATCCACTATGGCTATATTTTCCCCGAACTCTTGCGCAACCTCTGCCACACTACCGACAATGCTTTGCATAGAAAAGACCTCCCTTTTAACCCCCCTTCAGGCCACCCGCATTTTTGCCCTTCGGATGCTGAGCATCCTTCCCTCGACCCTGAGTCTCCCGCCGAAGGCGGGCAGGCGGCCTGGTCGCCTTTGGCGACACGAAGGGCAGGATGCGAAGCGCCCTTGATATTATATTTTCCCTGGCCGACATCGCAAGTATAAATAAAGGCACTATGCTTTTTGATTTGCCTTGACAGGAAGGTTTTATCTATTTATCATTCATTTTTCAAAACCATTGCTTCATATCTATTGAGGAGAGAATAATGGATAGGCGAAACTGGCATCTACTGCTTTTGGTGGCTTTGAGTTTAGTTTTTTCTTCCTGCGCGCTTTTTCGCGGCGAGCCGCCACTACCGGTTCGTGACCGGACCTTTGCCGAGGCAGAGAAATATTTCCTGGCGGGAGATTTCCCGCGAGCGGCCTCGGCCTTCAGTGACTTCCTGGCACGAAAGCGCCGCTCTCCCTATGCGGCAAGAGCGCATTATTTCCGGGGAAAGGCCTATCTGGCGATGGAGAATTACTCAGCCGCCGGGGAGGATTTCCGCCAGGCGCAGAAGAAAGCCAGAAGCGACGAGGTGCGCGCCGGGGCCTTAATAGGTCTCGGCGATGTGGCCTTTGTCCAGGACAATTTCTCCTCGGCCAAGGCGTATTATAAGCAAGCCCTTAAATTCTCCAAAGAAGCCTACGAGGACGATGCCGTGCGCTATAAACTCGCCCTCTCTTACGCCCGGCTCGACCTCTGGTATGAGGCCAAAAACCTTCTGGTTGATGTGTATATGAATTATCCCGAGAGCCCCAGAGCGGCGATGGCCAAGGAAATCGTGGCCCGGGGCCGCGGATTTTATGTGCAGGTGGGGGCCTTCAGTGAACGCAGTTCCGCGGAAAACCTGCGCGCAGACCTTGCCGCTCAGGGTTATCCGGCCAGCATTGAGGAGATTTTCCGCCACGAGCAAATTCTCTATGCAGTAAGGATAGGCAGGCTCATCTCCTGGTCCGAGGCCAGAAAATTAGAAGCAGAACTTCAAGCCCGCGGCTACGATACCTTCCCCGGGCCTTAATCAATCCTTCGCTGCGAGGAGGAACTGAGGATTTCTCGGCTGGATAAAAAATCACTTCTGGAAACGGATGCCCGATATGTGAAGGCCGTGGGGCCCAGGCGCTATGAACTACTGAAGAAACTGGGGGTTAGGAGCGTGGCCGACCTCTTGCTGCATCTTCCCCGCACCTACGAAGAAAGCCTCAATTTCATTCCCATCTCTCAAGTCAAGCCCGGCGCCCTGGTCACCATTCGCGGCCGCATCCTGGATAAAGATTATAAACCCAAACTCTTCGGCAAAAGCCGGGTCTGGGTTCTCTTAGCCGATGACTCCGGCGAGATTGAGGCCGTATGGTTCGACCAGTCGTATCGCTCGAAGCAACTCTCCGAGGTGGATGAGGTCACCCTCTCCGGCAAGGCCCGGATGTATGAAGACAAACTCCAACTCATCCAGCCCAAAATCATCACCCTGAGCAAAGAAGAATTGGAAGCGAGACTTTCTCCTTCCGCAAAACGAGGTCAAAAGACGCTCCTGCCCCTCTACCCCACCACCTCCGGACTGGGTCAGGAAACTTTCCGCCGCATAGAGCGAAATGCCCTGGAAAAATATGCGGATGAGTTTCCGGAGATTTTCTCTGAGAATTTCCGCAAAATGCGGCAGTTTCTTCCCATAGAAGAGGCCCTGAGGAGCGTGCATTTCCCGCCTTCTTTGAGGATAGCCCGGCAGGCCAAAAGACGCCTGGCCTATGAGGAATTTTTCCTGCTGGAAGTGGCTATGGCGCTTCGCCGCCGGGGGATAAAGGAAGAACATAAGGCGCATAGAATCCAGGTAACGCCCAGGATTGACCAGCGCATCCGCCGCCTTTTCCCGTTTAAGTTAACCTCTGCCCAGGATAGGGCCATAAGTGAGATTGCGGAGGATTTGCAGCATCAGGAGCCAATGAATCGGCTCTTGCAAGGCGATGTGGGCTCTGGCAAAACCGTGGTGGCGGTGTATGCCCTTCTCGCTGCCGTGGCCAATAAACTGCAGGTGGCACTTATGGCCCCCACGGAAATCCTCGCCGAACAGCATCATAATACCCTGAGTTTCTTCCTGCGAGAGGCAAGAGTCCGGATGAAACTTCTCACTGGCGGCATCTCCCGCTCCCAGAGAAACGAAGCGCTTTCCGGTATCCGCGTGGGCGAGGTGGACCTGGCCGTGGGCACCCACGCCCTGGTGGAGGAAGATGTGGACTTCAAGCGCCTGGGGCTACTGGTGGTGGATGAACAGCACAAGTTCGGCGTGGTTCAGCGGGCGAGACTGCGCCAGAAAGGGCTCACCCCGGACTGTCTGGTTATGACGGCCACACCCATCCCCCGCACTCTGGCCTTAACCGTCTTCGGCGACCTCGATGTCTCTGTTATTGATGAACTTCCGCCGGGTCGCGTGCCCATAAAGACACATCTGGTCCCGCCGCAAAAAAGAGAGCGCGCCTATGAATTCATCCGCAAAGAGATAAATAAAGGCCGCCAGGCGTATATCGTCTATCCGCTCATTAGCGAGTCAGACGCCATAGAGGCCAAAGCAGCCACGGAGATGGCCGATTTCCTGGCGCGTGAGGTCTTCAGCGAATTCAAGGTGGCGCTACTCACGGGGCGAATGCCCTCGGCCAAAAAAGAAGAGGTTATGCTGGATTTTCGCACGCGCAAGACGCAAATTCTCGTCTCCACGGTGGTGATTGAGGTGGGCATTGATGTGCCCAACGCCACCATAATGGTGATTGAAAATGCCGAGCGTTTCGGCCTGGCTGCTTTACATCAACTGCGGGGCAGGATAGGCCGGGGGCGCTACCAATCCTTCTGCCTGCTCTTTGGTGAACCTAAAACGGATGAGGCCCGAAGACGCCTCCAGATAATGACCCAGACCACCGACGGCTTCTCTCTCGCCGAAGAGGACTTGAAAAATCGCGGGCCCGGCGAATTCTTCGGCATCCGCCAGCACGGTATGCCCGAACTGAAGATAGCGAATCTAATAGAGGACTACGAACTTTTGAGGATGGCTCGCAAGGATGCCTTCTCTCTGGTTAAGGCCGACCCGTATCTCAGCCGGCCTGAGAACTTTCTCTTAAGCCGGATGGTCAGAGCAAAATTCGCCCAGAGGCTTGATCTGGTGAATGTGGGATGAACCCCGGGCTGGAAGACCACGACTATTCAGGAGATAATACTCAAAAGTGAGAATACTATACGGAGTTGCCGGAGAGGGGATGGGCCACGCCATCAGGAGCAAGGTGATTATCGCAGAACTGGCCAAGAAATATGAGGTTATCGTGCTGGCCAGCCAGCGGGCATATAAGTTCCTCGCCCCTTTCTTTCCCCAGGTGCACGAGATAGAGGGAGAAAGGCTCATCTACGGCAGGGGCCGGGTGAAAAGGGTAAGGACCGTGCTCAGCAATCTGCGGGCGCTTCCCCGGGTGTTCCGCGTCAATTCGCATCACGCCCGGGAAATCCTGCGGCGCGGCTGGCCTGAGGTGGTCATCACCGATTTCGAATCCTTCAGCGGACTGTTGGCCCTGGCACGACGCACTCCTCTTATAAGTATAGACAATATGCAAATAATCAACCGCTGCAAGGTGGAGGTGCCCCGAGGTTATAAAAGGGATTACTATTTAGCCCGGTTGCTCATCCGTTCCCGTATATTTAATGTCAGTCATTATCTTATCACCACTTTTTTCTATCCCCAGGTGAATGCCAAGGGCACCTATCTATTTCCGCCTGTCTTGCGAGAAGAAATCCTGCAGGCCCCCAGGAGTCGGGGTGAGCACATCCTTGTTTACCAGACTGCCGAGACTTACGAAGAACTCCTTCCCGTCCTGCGTTCTATCAATGAAGAGAAATTTTTTGTCTACGGCCTCAAGGCTAAAGGCGAAGAGGGCAATCTTTTCTTCCGGACCTTTGACGAATCCCGCTTTATCCGCGACCTGGCCACTGCCCGTGCGGTAATTACTAACGGCGGCTTCTCCCTTATCGCTGAGGCCATATATCTGGGAAAGCCCATTCTATCAATTCCCATAAAGAAACAGTTCGAGCAAGTCCTTAATGCCCTCTATGTGGGGCGTCTGGGCTACGGAAGATTTTCCGAGAATATAGACCAGCAGACGGTGCGTGATTTTCTTTCCTGTCTCGATTCTTTTGAGGAGCGCCTCGCTGCCTACCGCCAGGATGGAAATTGCCTCCTCCTGAGAAAGCTTGACCAACTCCTGCCTGGTGACGGAAAGGGAATACGCTGATGAGCCGAAACATTGAACATCCGCTAATCCTGGCCATCACCGGCGCTTCCGGGGTTATCTATGGCCAAAGGCTCCTGCAAGTGCTCCTGGAAAAGGGGATCAAGGTTCATCTTATCATCTCCCCGGCCGGAAGGCTGGTGATTGAAGAGGAATTGGGGATTTCTCTCAATTTGGAAGATTTCGATCTGGCGGCGTTTCTGGGCGAAGACACGGACTTGGTCAAGTATTTTCACTATGCCGACATAGGCAGCGAAATAGCCTCGGGCTCCTATCCCACCTCCGGGATGATAATTGCGCCGGCCAGTATGGATATAATGGGCGCCGTCGCCTCAGGTCTTTCGGGAAATCTCATTTTGCGTGCGGCGGATGTAACCCTGAAAGAAGGCCGCAGACTAATCCTGGTCCCTCGGGAGACCCCGCTCAGCCTAATCCATCTAAGAAATATGGCACGCCTGGGCCGGGCCGGGGCTACTATCCTGCCCGCTATGCCCGGATTCTATAGAAACCCTAAGAAAATTGACGACCTAATTGATTTTCTGGTAGGCAAGATTTTAAACGCTGTGGGCCTCAGTCATCCGTCACCGGGAACTCGTGCTTCGCATCCTGAGGATGCTCAGCATCCGAAGGGTCACTCGGATGACGGATGACAAATGACCAGTGACGAACAGATGGCTGCCTGGCTGAATGGCTAAATGACTGAACGGCTGAACGGCTGTGAAGATTTTGCTGAAAAGAATTGCCCTTTTCTTGGAGATGATAAAATTTGAGCATACGCTCTTCGCGATGCCCTTTGCCATCATCTCTATGTTTTTGGCCTCCGCCGGCTGGCCCACTCTAAAGAATTTTGTGCTCATCGTGCTCTGTATGGTCTTTGCCCGAACCGCGGCTATGGCCTTCAATCGTCTGGCCGACTTTAAACTTGATGCAGAAAATCCCCGCACCAGAAGTAGGGCCCTTCCCAAAGGAAAAATCAAGCGCTGGACGGTCATCGCCCTGGTCATCCTTTTTTCACTTTTATTCATCACCACCACTTCCCTTTTTGAAAAGAAACTGGCCTTCTACTTCTCGCCTCTGGCTTTGGCAATTGTGCTTACTTATTCATTCAGCAAGCGCTTCACCATCTGGACCCATTTCTGGCTGGGCGGGTGTCTGGCCATTGCGCCCATAGGCACCTGGATGGCCATCCGCGGTGAGATTGCCCCGGCGCCTCTTATCCTCGGCCTTGCGGTATGTCTCTGGACCGCGGGCTTTGATATAATCTATGCCACGCAGGATGTGGAATTTGATCGAAAAAAGGGCCTTTACTCTATCCCGGCGAAATGGGGCATCCCTTCAGGGCTTAAAGTCTCCACCGGGCTTCATCTTTTGATGATAGGCGCGCTTTTTTCGCTACTCCGCTTCAGCCATTTAGGCCTAATATATATTGCCGGGGTAACGCTGGTTGCGGCGCTTTTGGTCTATGAGCATTCCATAGTGAGGCCTGATTCTTTATCCAGGGTCAATGTGGCCTTTTTCACGGTAAATGGATTTGTGAGCCTGGGGCTGATGGGCGCAGTGATTCTGGATATATTGGTTTAGCCTGTAAGGGAGGCTCTCTCGCCTTGTGCTACAGAGGTTATGATGCAAGAGAAAAATCCCCACAGTAGCCAGATGAAAAGGAAGAGACTCACGCTCATTATATTACTTGTGGTGCTCGCCACAGTGGCGGTCGGGTTATATTATCTTATCAGCCCTTATGTGCGCCGGGGGATAAGACGGCGGGTTATCGTTTTTTATTTTCAAAATGTTTCAGAAGATAATTCCCTTGATCCTTTAACCTATGGAATAACCCTTGAGATAAAGGATGACCTGCGGGCGGTGAAGAGGGCAGTTACGGGGCGTTGGTCGGTGGCTAAAAAATACCTTGCCTTGAAAACCATTGATGAGGCCGATACCCGCTTTGCCTCCGTAGGTATGGATGTGGCCAGGGCCTTAGGATGCCAATATGCCGTGGTGGGAGAGGTTAATCGCATAGGGAATGAGATTGAGATTAAAGCCACTACGGTCAATGCTCACACCGGAAAAAGAAAAATCCACAAAATCGCCAGGGGCCAGGAAGAAGAAATTTTCCGTTTAATTGATGATATTTCGGTTCAGGTAGCCAGGTCCGTCGGCGGCTATCTTACTAAAACAGAGGAGGCGGAAATAAGGCGGCCGCCCACCAGAAGTCTGGAGGCCTTCAAGCATTTCTGCAATGGTCGGATAGCCAGCATCAACCGCCGTTATAGCGATGCCATACGCGCCTACCTGCAGGCCATCACCCTGGACCGGGATTACCTGCGTGCCTATGTAAACCTCGGCTATACCTATTGCTACATTGGCGACTACCAAAGAGCCGTGAAGGCCGCCCAAAACGCTGCAGAAAAACATCCGGAAGATACCCTGGGGTGGTCTACTCTTGGTTATATTCACAACGAATACGAAAAATATTCTGAAGCCGAAAAGGCCTATCTGCGCGGCCTGGCTATAAACCCTGAGGATACTACAATACTAAATAATATAGGAGTTAATTATAGAGATAAATATAGAAATAAAAAAGATAAAGGCAATTTGGATAAGGCCATAGAATATTTTGACCGCGGGTTGGCCCTTGACCCTTATGATTCTTACCTGAACTTTAATAAAGGCGGCGCCCTTTACGATAAAGGGTTACACGAAGAGGCCGCAAAATATTATAAAGCCGCTTATGATATGCTGCCTAACTACGAAAATGCCCATAATATGCGCGGCTGCTGTCTGCGCAAATTGAGAAAATATGATGAGGCCCTCAAAGAATTTGAGGAGGAATTGAAATATTATCCGGATGATGTCCAGGCCCAATATAATATAGGGCTCACATATGAAAACAAAGGCGACTTGGTCAAGGCCGAAAAAAATTGCAGGAAGGCTATAAATATGAATCCCTATTACTATCGCGCTTACTACGCCCTGGGTGGTCTTCTCAACGACCAGGGCAAGCGCGCTGAGGCAGTAGAGGTCTATAAACAGGGCATCGCCATCGAGCCGGACTATCACCATTTCTATTGGGCTTTAGGGGCTTCCCTTATGGAGTTGGGTCGGCTCGAGGAATCGAAAAAATGCTGGGAGACCTACTTAAAATACGACAGCACCTCGGAACAGGCCCACTGGGCCCGCGTGCGTCTTAAACAAATAAATGCGGCATTGGCAGGCAAGCCGCCCAAAACCCCTTAGCGAGACAGGCAACGTTGGATAGCCCAAAGCTGTATGGCTCAAATGGATGGGATACTGAATATAGATAAACCCGCTGGAATGAGTTCCCGGCAGGTTGTGGATGAGATAATTCGTCTTTCCGGCCAGCCCAAAGCCCGCGAGAGGCGCCCACGCCGGCCTCACCCGCTAAAGGCGGGCCATACTGGGACTCTGGACCCCTTCGCCACCGGCGTCCTGGTGCTCTGCCTCGGTAAGGCCACCCGCCTGGCCCAATATATCAGCCGCCTCCCCAAAACCTACATCGCGGCCTTGCATCTCGGTGCCACCAGCGATACCCTGGATAAAACCGGAAAGATTCAAGAGGCAAAAGTTGCAGAGCCGCCGGAAAAGGAGAAGGTGGCGCAGGTCTTGCAGGATTTTGTGGGCGAGATAGAGCAAACCCCGCCGGCATATTCCGCCGTGCGCGTGAGCGGAATGCGGCTTTACCAACTGGCCCGCAGAAACGAACCCGCAGCCCCCATAAAACCCCGGCGCGTCTTGATTTATTCCATAAAAATACTGGAATATAATTTTCCGCTTCTTACAATAGAAGTTTCTGTCTCCAGAGGCACCTATATCCGGGCGCTGGCTCGTGATGTGGGCGAGCGCCTGGCAACCGCGGCCTACCTGGAAGAACTGCGAAGAACCAGGGTGGGCCATTTTAGGATAGAAGATGCAGTCTCGCTCGATAATTTTTTCGCTGTAGACAGTGGGCGGCAAACGGCCGACTTCATAACGAACAACCTTCTGCCTATGGAAATGGCGGTAAAGGATTTGACCAAAATCACCGTGGGTGGCGAAGAGATAAAAAAAATAAGTTTGGGCCAGGCGATACCTCTGCCGGACGCACTCGGCGGTTTGCATCCTGCCCTTCGTCCCGAGACTCAGGGTCGAGGGAAGGATGCTCAGCATCCGAAGGGCGGTTTGCCCCCATCGGATGCGCGAACTCACGATATTGCGGCACTTAATCAAGAAGGGAAATTGGTGGCCATAATGACCGCCCTGGGCGGCCCGGGCAAGCCCGATAAAACCTCCGCAGTTTTGAAACCGAAGAAGGTGTTTGTATAAATGGCGAATGATCAAGAGAGCCGCAGAGTATGCCGCACCATACGGGCGGCCCGTATGGGCCGCCGGACCACGAAGGGCTGGCTCTAAGTTTGTGCGCGGCAAGATTTGAGCGCCTATATGAAAGGAGAAGGAAATGGCCAAGGGCGCGTCGCCTTTCAATATCAGGATGATTTATGCGTCGTCCAAAGAACTTATTGACTACGGGAAGCGTCTGGGTATGAACTGGGCGGTGGTGGCCTCCTCAGGTCACAAGACATGCGAGCGACCCCACGAAGACCAGCCTGTCTATATGCCGGATTACCCGCGCCTGGGAAAGGTGCGCACCAAGGAGCGCTTGCGTCTGGTGGAGGCCAATAGAAGGCGGGTGCGCAGGCTCATAAGGCACGCAAAGAAGGCCGGGCTCAAAGTGATTTATCATACCTACGAACTCGCTATGCCTTACGGTTTTGAAAAGGCCTACCCGGAACTTTACTCCCCGGCCATCAAGGAGTATCGCTCCGACCGCACTCCGGAACAGCGTCTGCGCCAACTCTGCGTGGCAAGGCCCGAGGTGCGTGAAGCGCTTTCTCAGAAGGTGGCGGAGATTTGCCGTGCCTTTCCGGACCTGGATGGGTTTATGTATACCAACAACGAAAGCGCAACTCTAACCCAGGTCTGGCACCGCTGCGAACACTGCCGTAATATTCCTTTCAGCCGAATGATGAAACTGCTGCACGATGCGATGAAGGAGGGCCTGCGCCGCTCGGGAAGACCGGTGCGGCTTTTCGTGCGCTGCTGGGGCGCGCACGATCACGATTTCCACTACTAC
>LIZR01000173.1 GCA_001302825.1 Planctomycetes bacterium DG_23
GGGCTCTGTTGGAGAACCTCCTCCCGCGACCGCATCCATCCGGCTTTCTCCATACTCTTACGGCCCCTTTCCTTGAGTGAGATTTCTCACAAAAAAAGATGAGCAAAAAAGCCACAGGAACTTTCGTTAATTTAGTAAGTGTCCTTTTTCTCATACGAAATCGTTCCTTGCCTTTGGAATATCTTAACACAAAGTGCGGAGAAACTGAAGTGAAAGAAGGGCGTGTAATTTTTTCGCGCCCTTCGTGTTTTATTCTTTTATCTGTGTCTATCTGCGTCCATCCGCGGTTAATTTTTTCCTTTTAGGATTGCTATCGAGAGAATATTCTGATATAATATGGGCTGAAAAGGTTTTAGTTTCGGAAGGAGGCGGAGGTGAAAAAGCGAGAACAAAAGATTAGCAGGAGAGAATTTGTAAAGCGGCTGGCTGGAGGCACGGCCATAGGCGCGGCCGGAATGGGGGCTTTGCTTTCGGGGCTGGGGCCCAGTCTTTTTGTAAGCGAAAGTCTGGCTCAAGAAAAAGGGCTTAAGTATCGGCCTCTGGGAAAGACGGGCCTTAAGGTGAGTGAAATTTCCTTCGGCGGCATTTATATCGCTGAAGCCGCGGTGCTGGCGGCGGCTATTGATAAAGGAGTTAATCTCATTCATACCTCCTATAAATATCAGCGGGGCGATGGCCTGCGCATGTTTGGCGATATGGTATTGACACCTATACATGACCTCAGGCGGGTAAACCGGCCGGAACTCCCGGAACTCTACGCCAGGCTTAAAGAGAAGAAGAAGGTAAGATTCTTCGGGTTGGCCTGCCACAGTAATATGGCCGCGGTGATGCAAGCGGCCATAAAGCGGGGCATCTTTGATGTAATGCTCGTTCGCTATGATTTGTCCCACAGGGCCTCCCTGGACCCCCTTGTAGCCGAGGCCAAAAAGGCCGGGATGGGCTTTATGGCCATGAAGACCGTAAAAGAATATAGAGAAGGCAGTTATAAGGATACGCTTAAGAAACTGCTTGAGAACAAAGATGTTGATGCCCTGCTGGTGGGGATGAAAGACATTCAGGAAGTGGAAGAAGACCTCAGCGCCTCGAGCGGGTAATCCCTAATGTGTCACTCAAGATTTGTTCTCCTAATAAAGAGTGGCGGATGACCTATGACGAAAAGAAGAAGCGGCGTGAGTTTTTTCAGAATCCTACTCTTATTCTTTTGTGTGCTTTATGCATTAAGCAGTGGTTGTGCGTCCTCAGGCACTGCAGAAGTACCTTCCTGGCCGGGTAGGCCGGCGCTTCGCCCCCAACAGGCACTAAGCAAAATCCTGGCTGCGTCTTTGCCTGACTGGCATCCAGCAGGCCCTACCGTTTTCTACGACGAGGATAGTCTTTTCGAATACATAAATGGTGCAGCCGAAACCTATTTTGCCTATGACTTCCTGATGCTCGCCACCAGAGAATTCGTTTACGCCGGGGATGCCTCCAGGACCATAGTTGTAGATGTTTATGATATGAGGCGGCCGGCAAATGCCTTCGGCGTATATAGCCTGGGGCGGGCTCCGGATGCAGACTTCATAAGTCTCGCCCAGGAAGGATATGCAGCAGAGGATACGGTCTTCTTCTGGAAAAATCGCTACTTCGTGGAGATTTATCCTGCAAGACCTTTTCCTGAAGCCAAAGAAGTCGGGCTGGAATTTGCCCGGGCCATCTCGGCGCGTATACCGAAAACGAGAGAAGAAATCCCGCTTCTGAAACATCTTCCGCCCCAGGGTCTGGTGGAAAAAAGCGAGACTTATTATCTGCGTTCCCTTTTGGGCCACCGTTTCCTGAAAAACGGTATCACCGCTGAATATATTGTGGAAGGCGAGCGTTTCACCATTTTTCTCTGTGAGTATGGGGCCCCGGAAGAGGCGCAGGATGCGGCCAGCCTCTTCCAAAAAGAAATAGAAGAAAGTGAAGACCTGTGCGAAGCGCTGGCCCAACTGGGCGAAGAATCTTTCGCGGGCAAAGCAGAATACCTGGGGCCGGTGGTCGTCTTTCGGCAGGGCCGGTTTCTCGCCGGCGCCAAGTCAGGCAAGTCTAAAGGCTCATCTCTCTGCGTGCTACAAGCGCTCTCTTCCAGGCTCCCCAAGTAGCGAGGTCGTAGGGCTGGGTCGTCCCTGACCCAGCCAGAACTGAAAATAGCCACAGGAGGCCAGACCTTTGCGCGAGCCTCCTTTGCATTTTCAGCACAAAAAAGAAATAGAAAAGGCGGGTTTCTGGTGACGCTTGAAGTGAGTATTCTCAATTGGCTTTTGGCCCTTTCGCCCATAGGTGTGGTTCTGGTGCTTATGGTGGGCTTCAAATTCGGTGCCTCAAGGGCCGGCCCTCTGGGTTGGCTTACGGCATTTTTAGTGAGTGTTTTCTTCTTCGGGGCCACAGCCCGCGTCCTGGCCTATTCCCAGGCCAAGGCCGCGCTCCTGGCGCTCTATGTGCTTTATATCCTGTGGATGGCGCTATTTCTTTATCAGGTGGCAAGTTACGCCGGGGCGATTGAGAAAATCGGCTCCGGGCTTATGCGCCTTACGAAAGACCCCCTTTTGCAACTTCTGCTTCTGGCCTGGGCCTTCAGTGGTTTTCTACAGGGGGTGGGCGGCTTCGGCGTGCCTATTGCGCTTATAGCCCCGCTTCTCATAGGCTTAGGTTTTGAGCCGGTGACCGCGGTGGCTGCGGTGGCCGTGGGCCATTCCTGGGCGGTCACTTTCGGCAGTATGGCCACATCTTTCAAGGCCCTGGAGGCCGTCTCCGGGCTTGAAGCCACCGCCCTTGCACCCTGGTGCGGCATCTTGTTGGGCATCTCCTGTATATTGTGCGGGCTGGCCACGGCTCATCTCCTGGCCGGGGGTAAAGGCCTTCGGCACGGCCTTCTGGCGGTAGGAGTGGTTGGTCTGGGTATGGGAGCGGCGCAACTTCTCCTGGCCACGCACAAGTTGTGGACTCTGGCTTCATTTGTGGCGGGGCTGGCTGGTATGGGGATAATTGCACTGGTGGCGCGGCTTAATATCTATCGCCGGCCCGGGGTCTTCGTAGGTGGCAAAATAGAAGATGAAGGTCGAACCGGTGCGACCAGCTCTGACTCAGCGCCGGTATCGGGCGGTCGGCGCCCTATGGGTTTCTTGTCCGCTTGCTCGGCCTACTTGATTTTGAGCGGGATTGTGATTGTGGCCCAACTGGTGGGCCCGGTGACTCGGCTTCTCTCCTGGAAAAAGATTGTGCTGGACTTCCCTGCACTTACCACCCGCTTCGGCTTCCAGACGCCGGCCGGGCCGAGCAAGGCCATTAGTCTTTTCGGTCACGCCGGGGCGCTTATTTTCTACGCGGCCATAATATCCTTCTTCTTATATCGGGCGATGGGTCGCTATAAGCCCGGCGCCACCAGACAAATCCTCGCCGCCACCATCCATAGCGCTGTTCCCGCAACCGTGGGCATCATTTCTATGGTGGGTTTTGCCACCATTATGTCGCACTGCGGGATGACGCATCTATTGGCAGGAATAAGCGTCTTTATTATTCTTGCCGCCCAGACTACCGGCGGCTCTTTGGGCAGTATGTTGGCCCCGGCAAAGATTATCGTGGGTTGCAGCACCGCCGGCCTTGAAGGCCGGGAAGGCCTGGTCTTGCGTAAGACCATAGTCTACGGCATAATTATCACCGGCATCATCGGCGCTTTGGCCTGGGCGGCGGTTTACCTTTTGAGATTACAATAGGAGAATTTATGTCCTCGGCTTTCCGTAAAGGGCATAGACTCGCCCTGCAGGCGGCCGCCCTTTTGGCTATGCTTTTTATGGCCTTCTTCCTCTACCTGGGTGCCGAGGCAGGCAGCGGGTGGCTGGTGAAGGGTCTTCTCGGAGGCCTGGCCCTGGTTATGATGTTTGCCGCCTGGGTATCCGGGGATAAAAAAGAGCCGTGAAGTTGACAGAGAAACCGCAGATTAACGCACATAAAATAAAACACGAATTACACGAAAAAAAGCAAAGATTAATCACTGAAGCACGGAAGAGGCAGAAGCACTGAAACAGATGCCGTAGGCGGGCTCGTCCCCGAGCCCGCCAGGGCTGGACCAGGGACAGCCCAGCCCTACGACCAAAATTTTTCTTCCGTGTTTCAGTGGAATTCCGTGTTTTCGTGATTGGTAGTTGAATGCCGGAGGATAACTTTGCCCAACCGGCCGGATAGATTCAAGCGCTGGATTATAGCCAGTTCGTTTCTTATTCCGCTGGTTCTCTTTGGAACTACTCTCGGCCTTTATTATCTATATATGCCGGTGAAGATGAATATCCTTATCTATCTTCTTGGCTATGACAAGACCTACCATTGGGCTCGTGAGACGCTTCTTAGCCAAGGCAAAGACGCGGCCCCTTATGTGGTAGAGGGGCTTTGGAATGACAACGAAGAAGTGCGCCTCTTGTCGGAAATCTTTCTTGCGGGCCTCGATTGGAAAGGTGTGGGCAGAAGGACTCGGGTGCGACTAATTAAACTTCTTTCTCATCCAAAGAGCATGGTTCGTGCAAGGGCAGCATTCGCCTTAGGATGTCTTAAGGAGAAAACCGCCGGCCCGCGCCTAATTGAACTCGTCTCGGACCCGGATGCCAATGTTCGGGCCTACGCAGCAAGTGCTTTGGGAACCTGCGGCGGCAAAAGTGCGGTATCGGTTTTAATCAAATTGCTTTCCGATTCGGAAGTTTCGGTTCGCGCCTCGGCGGCGTGGGCCTTAGGAAGAATTGGGGAAAAAAGAGCCCTTCCTCATTTGATAAAACTCCTTTGCGACCCGGATGCCCAGGCTCGGTGGAGTGCGGCGCAGGCATTATATGAGATTAGGTCGGATGAAGCAACTCTCCCTTTGATCGCCTCCCTAAAGTCCGACCCCCATATTCTTGTTCGGTATAACGCAGCGCTGGCATTGGGTTGGATTGGCTCTGTGGAAGCGGTGGGGCCTTTAATCGGCTGCCTCAAGGAAGAACCTATGCCAGGGGTCAAAACCGACGGTTGGCACGGTTGGGGCTGGTTTCAGTCTTCTGTTATAGGGGTCTTGGAGCAAAT
>LIZR01000061.1 GCA_001302825.1 Planctomycetes bacterium DG_23
GCCGGAGACCTCGACAAAGACAGTTTTGCCACCCCATTCCTCGGGAACCAATCCCCGCTCTCCAAGTTGCTGTTTGACCCTTTGGGAAGAGGCCTCGGGTTTATCTATCTTATTTATAGCCACCACGATAGGTACGCCGGCGGCCCGGGCGTGGTCAATGGCCTCCTCGGTCTGGGGCATTACGCCATCATCAGCAGCCACCACCAGGACTACTACATCGGTGATATTGGCCCCCCGGGCACGCATAGCAGTGAAGGCCTCGTGGCCAGGAGTATCCAGAAAGACCACAAATTTTCCCTCTTTGGTCTTCACTCTGTAGGCGCCGATGTGTTGAGTAATGCCGCCAGATTCAGTAGCGATTATATTGGACTTTCGGATGCGGTCGAGGATGGTGGTTTTGCCATGGTCCACATGGCCGAGCAAGGTAACCACCGGGGCCCGGGGCTCAAGTTTTCCCTCTTGCGCCTTGGATAGGGCCAGAAGTTCTTCTTCCAGGTCCACCTCTTTCTTTATCTCTATCTCCAGGCCAAATTCCAGGGCTATTTCTTCGACCAAATTATCGTCCACCGGCTCGTTTATAGTGACCATTACCCCTTTTTGCATAAGTTTGGAGATAATGAGGTTGGCCTTTATGCCCAGCCCGTAGGAGAGTTCTTTAACCGTCACCGGGGATTTCAGGGTTATCTTGCGCTCTTTGGGAGCAACAGCAGGTGTGGGCCTTTTCGGCCGGAACCTTTGGGGTTGCCGCCGACCAAGTTTAATGGGGCGGATGCGCTTTCGCCTGGGCCGAGGTGGCGCTTCGGTCTCTGGTTCGTCTCTGGAGGGTTTCATACGCCTTATTTTTTGCACCCGGGGAACTTCCTCTTCTTCCTCCTCTTCCTCTACTGCCTTTACAGCCGGGGGACGGGAAGGAGGCTGGGCGAGCGATTTGCCCAGGGCTTTCTTTAGTCTATCTTCGGCTTCAGGCGACACCGCGCTGAAATTGCTGGTTAGCCCCAGGTCGAGTTCCTCGGCCTTGACGAGAACTTCCTTGCTCTTTAGTCCCAATTCTTTGGCTAATTCGTAAACTCTTTTTGCCATTTTTCTTGGTTACCTTGGGTTATCCGTGCAGTTAAGGCGAAGATGCTTCATCCTTTTTCTCTCCGCCCTGTTCTTTAAGTTTATCCGAAGCAGCGGCCACTAACTTGGAAAGAGCGACATCATCTATATCCACTACCTCTTTCAAGCCCTCTACGCCCGCCTCCACAATATCCGCTACAGCATATATGCCGGCATCTATGAGTTTTTGGGCCATCTCCTCATCCACATCGGGAAGCCCGGTAAGTTCTTCCAGGGCGTCTTTGGTCGCCTGGGCCACTTCTTCCGTGCTATATACATCAATATCCCAGCCGGATAGTTTGGAAGCGAGCCGCACATTCTGCCCCCGCTTACCTATGGCCAAAGAAAGTTGATCTTCACTCACCAGCACTTCAGCGCGCTTTGACCCTTCATCCAAGACTATCTCCTTAATCTCTGCCGGCTTAAGCGCATTGGCTATTAAGGCCTCAGGAGATTCATCCCAGCGGACGATGTCAATCTTTTCCCCATTGAGTTCGTCCACGATGCCCTTGATGCGGCTTCCTCTTACTCCCACGCAAGCACCGACACAATCCACCCGGGGGTCTTTGGAAGTGACAGCAAGTTTGCTCCGAAACCCGGCCTCACGCGCCAGTTCCTTTATGGTGACAATGCCCTCGGCAATCTCCGGCACCTCCATCTGAAAGAGTTTGCGCAGCATATCCGGATGGGTGCGGGAGAGAATAATCTTCACCTTTTGTCCGGATTTGCGCACATCCAGGACATAGGCCCTTATGCGGTCGCCAGGACGATAGGATTCCGGAGGTATCTGTTCGCTCTTGGGAAGTACCCCTTCGGCGCGGGCCAGATTCACTATGATATTCGGTCCTTCGAAGCGTGCCACCCTGCCTGAAATTATCTCCCCCAGGCGGCCTTCAAAATCCTCGTAGATTACATCCCGCTCGGCTTCACGGATTTTCTGGATGATGACTTGTTTGGCGGCCTGAGCAGCGATGCGGCCCAACTCCTCTGGCTGGATAGCCTCTTTTGCCCCTTCCACTTCCAGGTTTCCTGTTTCCCTATCAATAGTAACCGTCATCCCCTGCGCAGAGCCCTGTCTTTTCTTCAGGACCGAAAGAAGCGCCGCTTCTATTCCAGAAAACACCACTTCCCTATCGATGTTTCTGTCCCGGTGAATGCTATCTATGATTCGCAGTAACTCCCCGTTCATCTTGAAAACCTCTTCTGCAAATTCTACTTGCAACAAAAAGAGTGGCCAGGTAAGGCCACTCTCTTCTGGCGTCACTCCTCCTTTGATAAATAACTCTTAGGGCTTCGGCGCCTGTAAGGCGATATTGTCGCCCGAAACACTGTCAAAAAGATGGATTTTATCCATATTGACGGCTAAATTCATCTCTTGGCCCATCTCAATTCTGTGATGCGCATCGAACTTGCCTATGAACTCATTTTTTCTGGTGGAGAAATAAATTATCATTTCATTGCCCAAAGGCTCCACTACATTGGCCGTGGCCCGCACCACATTGTCGCTGGGACCGCCCGGATAGTGTTCAAGGTCAAATAGGTCCTCCGGCCGGATGCCAAAGGTCACCGGCTTTCCCGCAAGGCGTGCAACGACGCTACTCAACCTATCGGGCAAGAGAATCCTGACCGTGCCCTCATCAAAATAATAGCGGCTATCCTCTTGCATAAGGCGGCCCTTAAGGAAATTCATAGGTGGTGTTCCTATGAAGCCGGCCACGAACATATTCTTTGGATAATCGTATAAATTAAGAGGCTCATCCACCTGCTGGATAAGGCCCTCATTCATTACCACGATGCGGTCGCCGAGGGTCATTGCCTCCACCTGGTCGTGGGTAACATAAATCATAGTAGATTGAAGTCGCTGATGGAGTTTCTTGAGTTCTGCGCGCATCTCCACCCGCAGTTTAGCATCCAGGTTGCTCAAAGGCTCGTCAAAAAGAAAGGCTTTGGGCTGTCTTACGATGGCCCGGCCCACGGCTACTCGCTGCCGCTGACCTCCGGAAAGGGCTTTGGGCTTACGGTCCAGAAGTTGAGTAATGCCCAGGATGCGCGCCGCCTCCCTTACCCGCTCGTCAATTTCTGCCTTGGGAAAGCGCCGCAGTTTGAGCCCGAAGGCCATATTTTTGTAAACGGTCATATGCGGATACAAGGCATAATTTTGAAATACCATCGCAATGTCCCGGTTCTTGGGCGGGACATCATTTACCAGCCTGCCGCCTATCTTTATCGTCCCCGCGGTAGGCTCTTCCAGACCCGCGATCATCCGCAAAAATGTGGATTTTCCACATCCCGAAGGCCCTACCAGAACCAGAAATTCCTTGTCATCTATCTTGAGTGTGGCCCCTGAGACCGCCACCACATCTCCGGGAAATATCTTGGTCAATTTTTCCAATTCTACTTCGGCCACCTGCTATCTCTCTATCTTGAACAGAGCCCCTGATGCTCGCTTTCCTGCTTATTTTAATAAAAAAATTATACCACAAAGGGAAAAATACTGTCAAGGGATTTTTGAGGTTTTTCTTGAATATCAGGGCGCTGGAGACGCTTGAAATGCGCTATTCTTGTGCCTCAAAGAGATCTTTGGGGAGTCTGGCCATAATGGCCTTTAGTTCTTGAGCAGATTTATGCAAAGCCTTAAGTTCGCTCGGGAGAAGGTCAATTTCAATGATTTCTTCCACTCCCTCTCGGCCCAGTCTGGCAGGAAGACCGATGAAGACATCCTCAAGGCCGTATTCGCCCCGGGCAAAAACCGATGCAGGAAGCACCTGCTTCTTATCTTTAAGCATGGCCTCGGCCATTAGAAGGACACTTGCTGCCGGGGCATAAAAGGCCGAAGATTCTTTCAAAAGTCCTACAATTTCGGCGCCGGCCTCACGGGTGCGCTGGATAAGGGCCTCTATCTTTGCTTGAGAGAGCGCCTTGCTGAGAGGTCTTCCCTTTACGGTTGAGCCTCCTGCAAGCGGCACCATTCGGTCGCCGTGGCTTCCCAGAACCATCGCCTCCACATCTTTCTGTGCCACACCAAGTTCCTGTGCTATGAAGAAGCGAAATCTCGCCGTATCCAGTACACCAGCCATCCCTAAGACTCGCTTACTGGGAAAGCCTGTGCGCTTCATCACTACATAGGCCATCACATCGAGGGGATTAGTCACCACCAGGATAATGGCCTCTGGCGCGAACTCCTTAACCCGTCCGGCCACCTGGCTGATGATGCGGCTATTCTTATCCAAAAGGTCCGCCCGGCTCATTCCAGGCTTCCGGGCAAGCCCAGCGGTTATCACCACCAGCGCGCTTCCGGCGATGTCTTCATATTTTTCCGTCCCTTTTATTCTGGAATCGTAACGCAGAACCGGCCCGGCCTGAGCCAGGTCCAGCGCCTTGCCCTGAGCAAGTCCGGGGACGATATCCAGAAGAACCACCTCAGCCAGTTCCCTCTGGAGAGTGAGTAAGGCCAGAGTGGCCCCCACATTGCCGGTGCCGATTATGGCCATCTTCGCCAAATTTGCCCCCTCAGCCTTGCGGAAGATAGGAAACGATGAACTCCAGCGGCTCCCCGCATCTTAAAGCAAAATCCTTAATGGATGCCGGAATGAGCACAGTTTGGCCTTTTTTTATCCTTTCGGCGTCATTTTGGTTATAGAGAATCTCGCCAGTTCCTGCAATGGCCATCAGGATTAAGAAACTTCCGGGCATATGGTAGCGGTACTCGCCTGGCTCAAATTCCCAGTGCTCCAGGATAAATTTATCGCACTCTACGAGACATTTCCTTTTGCCAGGGCCTTGTTCCAGAGGTTTAGGGGCGGACTTAGGCGGACCGGTGAGGGAAAAATCTATCACTTCCAGGGCCTTATTGATATGAAGGGGGCGGGGTTTTCCGTCAAAGCCCACTCTTCCCCAATCCCAGATGCGATAGGTCAAATCGGAATTCTGCTGAATCTCCGCCAGCACCAGCCCCCGGCACAGGGCGTGCACCGTTCCCGGAGGAAGAAAGATGCAGTCGCCCGGCGCCACCTCCACCCAGTTGAGGCATTCCTCCACCCGGTTTTCTTTTATGGACCTCTCGAAATCCTCACGGCCGGTCCCTTCCTTCAGACCCCGAATGAGCCTCGCTCCAGGCTCGGCATCGATAATTACCCAGGCCTCGGTCTTTCCAGGGTCAGCCTCCTGGAAGCGTTGGGCAGCCTGATCATTGGGGTGCACCTGAACCGAAAGGTCATCCTGAGCATCTATGAATTTTATGAGTAAGGGGAAGCGCGCCAGAGACCACGGGGGAAAATCCTTTCGCCCCAGCACCTCCTCTTTGTGGAATTTCAGCACCTCCCGCAGAGACTTTCCCGCAAGCGGCCCGTTGGCAATCACGCTTATATCGCTACTGCGGTCGGAGATCTCCCAGGACTCGCCTATCCGGGCATCTTCGGGCAAATTTTTTCCCAGCAGGCGTTTCAGGTTCTCTCCGCCCCAAATCTTGTCCTTGAAAATCTCCTCAAATTTCAGGGGATATAATTCTTCGCTCGGCATTCTGCAATGTCCCCAGAGTTTTACTCAACACTTACTTCCGGAGGATTGATGTAATTATTATACTTCTCTGCCACCCGGCCGCTCTGGGCATTTCCCGGATGGACATAAATGCGATAGCGAAATATCAGTTCCTGGCCGGCCTTCAAGAGGAAACTGCCGTCCAGGGATTTATCCCGTTTGAAATAGGAAAGCCCGAAACAGTTGGCAGTCATTAGTCCGTAGTTTCGCACATGCCAGTAGGTGGGGTAACGCAGGTTATGGGGATGGTCAAATATGGCTACGCCCACCCAGTTTCCGCCAACGGGTCCGGAGTAATCGCACCAGTGGGCTCGCTTGCCCCAGGTCTCGGCTTCATCGACGCCGCCGAAGGAGTTCTCAATCCGCCCGCCCCGACGCACATCCATAGTTGTGGCCAACCTTAGGGAGCAGATGCCCCCTTCTTTGGTATCCCCAAAAGTCACATCCGTCTCTTCAGCCTTGAAGTGAACCATCAGGTCAATAAGTCTTGCCGATGGCGGCAGATTAAAAAAACGGATGGTGCGCGTCTCATCTATAACCTTTTCCCCGCCGGATGTGACCCATTCGTTTTGCATCTCTATCTTGCCGAAAACCGCTCCGTTTGAGGTCGTTACCTTTTTGGCCAGTTGCCTTCCACAGTCTTTCGCATCGCTCCAGTTGTTGGTGCCATTTACCTCCCCGTGGGCTACGAAGAAGGCCTTATGATGAGGATGGTCGCGGGTCTCTCCGGGCACATCGGGAATCATAGGGAAGCCCCGGGTTACGGGGCTACCAAAAGGGCCCATTATGGGGTGAAAATAGGGGCGGATGACATCCTTGCCGAAGTATAGACTCCCCAAAAATTCTTCGCCGATTTTCACTTCGGTGGCGCCCTCTTTTTCCGTTATCGCTACCTGAGAGGCCCTTCGGACCCCGAGGGGTCCGTCAGGATACCGAGGGGCACTTACGCTTTTAGGGACAAGTTCATAGACACGAGATTGTTTGAGAGAAAGCCCTTGTTCAATCCACCAGAGCCGTGCCTCATCGCCGACTTGTTCAATCTGTGCCGCAATGGACTCTTCTTTTCCCTCTTCCACCAGGGTGAAAGTTTCGGCCCCCTGGAGCTCCTCCAGTGGAACGGTAGCACAAATCGGCGCGTTGAAAACCGAGTGCTTTCCGGCCTCAACCACGATTTTTTTATTTACCATCGCCATCTCCTTTTCTGTTCACTATCAACAATCCCCCGTAAAATGCAAAAATACCAGTAAAATGAGAAATGGTCAAGCCAAAAGAATAAAGTTGGATCAAGGGTTGCTCGTTGAGTCCCGAAAAGAAGTTCCATCTTGACCTGGCCCACTCAAACAATTAAATTAAGCATAGCGAAGTGGCGATTTAAGGAGGGCGAATGGTAACCACCACCAAATCGCGTTTTCTCTGGTATGGCTGGATGGGATTAGGGATAATCGCTGCGGCCGAAGTTTCGCTGCTCCTGGGCGTGGGCTTCGTGGGCACATTTTTCACTCCCATTTGCTGGTGGGGCTACATTTTATTCGCCGATGCCCTGGTGAATAAACTCAAGGGAAAGTCGCTTCTATCCACCCGGCCGGGAGAATTTGTCCTCTTGACTGTTCTCTCCATCGCCATCTGGCTTGTATTTGAAGGCTATAATGCCTTTATGGGCACCTGGAAGTATATCAACCTTCCGGATTCTATCCCCCTGAGATATCTGGGCTATGGTCTTTCCTTCGCCACCATCTGCCCCGGGCTTTTTGAGACCGCGGAGATTTTGGAAGGCCTGGGGCTTGCAAAAAGGCGCCTGCCGAATTTGAAATTTGGCCGTAAGTTTCTCGCTTTTCTTTTTGCCCTGGGGGTGCCGGCGGCTGCGCTTCCCATCATTTACCCTTCAGGTTATCTCATTCCTCTGGTGTGGCTGGCATTTATATTTATGCTTGAACCAGTGAATTATGTGCGAGGAGCGCCCTCTATTTTGAAAGACCTCCAGCGAGGCCACGCCGGACGGCTCTATGGGCTGCTAATCGCCGGCTTTATCTGCGGTTTTCTCTGGGAATTCTGGAACTATTGGGCCGTCGCCAAATGGAATTATTATGTACCCTATCTACCGAAGGCAAAGATTTTTGAGATGCCCATCCTGGGTTACTTTGGCTTTCCGCCCTTTGCCTTAGAATGCTACGCAATCTATCATTTTGTGCGTTCGGTTCTCACGCGCAAGGAATCTTATTACGGGTCCGCCTAATTCACCGGCCGAGGCTCTGAGCCCTTTATCACCTGGGCCAGTTGCATCTTTGGTTTACTCGTGCGGAAAGTTGAGTTTGTCTTTCGGGTCTGTTTTGGCCTCTTTCTCCTCCGCATCGCTCCAGCCATCGTTGTCGTCATCCTGGTCAGCGTTATCGCCGATTTCATCGCCATCGGTATCCCGCCACTCTTTGGGGTCCAGGGGGAAGGCGTCCCAGGGGATAGTGTGGGCGCGGGGCACCCCGTCGCGGTCAAAATCTAATTCCTTGTGGTCCGGGGTGCCGTTGCCGTTGCGGTCGTCACCCACGCCATCTCCATTGATGTCTGCGTCCATATTGTCCCCGATGAGGTCGCCGTCGGCATCCTCCCATTCTTCTGGTTCCAGGGGAAAGGCGTCCTGGGTATCTGGAACCTGGTCATTGTCGTCATCCGGGTCCAGATGGTTGGGTAGGCCGTCATTATCGATATCGGGCGGCCCGTCCGGAGTAATGAGAAGCGCCAGGTCCACCACGAAGGGCGGGGTCTTAAAAGTTTGTCTTCCGGTCGGGGCCTCAAAGGTGCCGAGGATGGCGGCCGTTTCCGGAGAATACCAATAGCCTCGCGAGGCCGCCGGCACATCCAGCGTCAAGGTAAACCCTTCCACCGGATTGCTGTGATTGTTGAAATGATGAAAGTAGACCCCGGCCCGTTCCTTTGAGGCCAGCCCGTAGGCGCGCACCTGGTCCGGAAGCGAGACTTCTACGGGCACCATCTTTACCTCGCCGTCCAGGCGGTAGACGAAATCCTGCATAGCCCGCACATACTCGCGCTCCTGGGGTCCGAGCCACATATTCATATAATGGCCGTCGCGGGCGTAACTGGTATTCCAGAAGATGAAGGCAATCTCGTGGAAAAAGGCGGTCCAGTTGCGGATGCGCATCCGTTGGGCGGAGCCGGCATCCCAGACCCCACCCACGCCCACCGGACGCGGCTCTTTACTGGGGGTATGATTGCCATGTTCGCCCACGATTACCGGCTTGCCATGCTTTTTCCACTCTATGGCCCTTGAGGCAGTATCTTCATCGGATACCAGTTCGTTCTTTGGGTCATAGCGCTGATACCAGTGCGGCGCGCTGACATCAATGCCGGCAAGTTCCGGTCGCTCCCAACTGGTGGTAACGGGATGGTGATAGGGGTCAATAGATTTCAAGTAAGGTATCATTATCTCATACCAGCGGTCATCGGCCTTCTGTTCGTTGAGAAACTGCCAGAAGTCCACATATGCTCCCCAACGGTCCACGCTATACTTGACAAAGCGCTTGAGCTTGGCCATTGCCTCGGCATTATCAGGTTCGTGGTTGTAGACCTTGAGAAATCCGAAAAACCCATAGAAGATGCGGAAATTATATTTTCGCGCATATTGAAGCATCTCGTCCACCATCACCGCTTCCTGAACCAGATAGTGGTCGAGGTCCTGATAGAGGTCAAAGGAGCAGTTATGCTGGGAATAGCGGAAGAGGTTGAAGCCGCACTGTCCGTAGCGCCGGAAATATACATCGGCGTTCTGCGGGTCCATAGACGGTCCTCGCACATAAAGTGGGCCTTCGGGTAATTCCACCAGGTCACGGCGGTCAGGCCGGAAGGGCCCCTCCATCGGCCGGCCGTCAAGCACGCTGCCGTTTGCCGACCCATCGCCCCAGCAGTCTTGGAGGCCGATGGGAAAGTACGGTGTGCCATCGTCGAAGACCCAGCGGAAGGGATTCGTGGGATGCGGCCTTACGAAACCGTGGGCAGGCCTTCGCCCTTTCACGCAGGTGAACGAGCCTTTACCCGTGGCCTTCTCGCCTCGCAGATTGGAAAAGACGAAAGTGTATTGCCATAGGCCGAGTTCCGAAGGGGCGAAGCGGGCTTTCCACAAGTTCTGCTCCTTGAAAATATATTTCACCTCCCGGCGTCGACCCTTGGGGGTTTCCACCATTTGCACACGGACATCGGGCCTTTTAGCGGAGCCATAATGGAACCCACCCACCGTAATCTTCTTTCCGCTGGGAGACTGGAAGGTGACATCTATGGCGACATCAAAGAAAGGATTCGCATACCTCTGGTTATGTTTGAAAGTAATCTCAAACACCTCGTAAAGAGGGATGGTGCGGGTGTTTTGAGTGTGCGTGACCTCTATGGGGGAGGCTTCTTCCGAATAGGCGAAAAGCGCGGCCATTGACAGCGCCACGAACCACACCGTTATGGTAATTTTTATTTGGAAAGTTATCTTAAACGCTCCCTTCTTTCGCGTGGTTCATCGCCTCAAGCCCAGGCGAAGTAGATGAAAAGCGCCCTTAATTATCTCCGGCAAATCGGCCTTGGATTGGCCCCGGGCTCTATTCTCAAATACTATGGGAACTTCGGCAAATTTTAAGCCAGCGCGGTGAAGCCAGAGGAGCATCTCCTCCTGGAAGGTATAGCCTTTGGAAAAGACGCGGTCAAGATTTATGCG
>LIZR01000062.1 GCA_001302825.1 Planctomycetes bacterium DG_23
ACAATCAAGCCGGCAGCGACCATCAGATGGACAATAATCCAGCCTTGCTTGTGCTTGAGGCTTTGGAACAAGAAAAAGAAAAATACCAGCACCGCCAGAAATTCTATTGATTTAAGAAGGGCGAAATGCCGCGCAGAGGCCGTCCGGATGGAAAGAAGAACAAACAGAGCAAAGAGCCCCAATGGTAGTCCCAGGCCGCTTTTCTGAATAATTAATTCCCCGCGCAAGGCCTGGTGCAAGAGCCAGGCGGAAACGCAAGCCAGAATGAGGCCATAAATGAGCGAGTTCGAGGCGACTCCCGCGGCTTGACGACAAAGAGGTCCCAGGACGATAACCAGCGCGGCAAAAAGAAAATAAAAAAACGGCAGACTTACCCGTTTGCCGCCTTTTTCTTCGGCCAACTTCTCTCCTCCGAGGTCTTATGGGGCCAGCCCGGTAAGCCCATCTAAGAGGGACTTGCGGCCCGTTCCAGCACCACGATGAGCAAAATTATGGCAAAGGTGTGGATAAGAATAAGCGCCGCCCCTATAGTTCCCACCCGATAAAGAAGCACGGCCAGAAGCCCCAGGGCAAAGGTCATAAGATATATAATGAGGACGGCCTGACGCACACTAACGCCTAAGTCCACCAGGCGATGTGAGAAATGGCGCTTATCGGCATCAAAAGGGCTTCTTTTTTCAGCCAGGCGGATGACGATAACCGAGGCGGTATCGTAAATGGGCAAGGCCAGGATGATGACGGGTATGAGGATGGTGGAGACCGGATGAGGCTCCTGGTAGAAAGTGAAGACTACGGTTAAGGAGGCAATCATATAACCGAGGAATAGGCTCCCGCAGTCGCCCATAAATATTTTTGCCGGGGGAAAATTGAAAACAAGAAAGGCCAAGATAGCGCCACCTAAGGCCAGGAGCAGGCTCGCCACAAACAATTGGCCGGTCTCAAAGGCCACTACCGAAAAGATGCCGATAACGATTAACCCCACGCCCGCCGATACGCCGTCCATATTGTCCAGCAGATTAAAGGCGTTGGTTATGCCCACCACCCAGATAACGGTTAGAAGCCCGCCGGTAAAGGGGCTTCCGATGAAAAGGGTAATCCTTATGCCGAAGATGACCAGCAGTAGAGCGGCGACAATCTGAAAGAGAAGTTTCCATCTGGCCTTAAGCCCGCGGATGTCGTCAATGAGGCCGACTATGGCCATAAGTGCGCCGCCGGCGAAGATGATGCCCAATTGTGTCAGTCGAGTGGCGATGCCTCCGAAATGGGTGAAGATGAATCCTCCAGAGCCGGGCAGGAAAGAGGCCCGGAAAATCACCGCCATAAGCCCCAGGACGACCGTGAGGGAGATGGCAAGGAAAATGGCCACTCCGCCGCCCAGAGGCTTGGGCTCTGCGTGGAATTTACGCTCTGCAGGGCGGTCGACAAAACCTATGCCGAGCGCTATCCGCCGTGCTGCCAGGACGAAAATAACGCCCAGTAAAAAGGATACCAAAGCCACATAGAAAAAGGGCATGCTAAGCGTCCCTAATTAGCAAAATTCGTCCGGGGGTTGCTCGATGAATCATCTTTGAAGTTTTCTTTTGGCCTTTTCCAGAAGGCCTATTTGCATAAATATACCTACCAGGCCGAGGAGTAAGAAAACTAACAGAATAAGTTCGGGCGAGGTGTTAACGAGGTTCGCCGCCGCCTTGGGGAAGCGATGCCAGCCCACCACCAGCACCGCCCCTACAATAAGGGCCGCGCCTTCAAAAGAGGTGGCCACAATTACCACCGGCTTGAAAAGAAGCAGGCAGAGTACCCCCAGACAGAGGAAACTCACCACTATCCATAAGAGATAGAGTCTCTCACCAAAGAGTTCTGCCAGAGTCGGCGAGAGGAATAGAATCCCAAAATATCCGCCTAATAGAAATACCGCCAGTTTTTGCATGGGCCAGGCCAATATGGCTAAGGCCAGTCCTATTACCAGCGCCCCCACCCACGGAGGGAACCCCAGTTCCGCGGCAGCCCAACTGCCCGCAATCGCCCCTACCACGGCCCCGGCCAAAATCACCGCCACGCGATAAATCTTGAGTCCGTATATGAGAAAGAGCAGCCCGCCTACGAAATAAATAAGTGCCATCGCTTCCGGCATCCTCACAATGACCCAGCGAATTCGCTCTATCATCATAAACACCTCACTTCCTCGAGAGATAAATTAATTATATATGCGCGCTCGCTTCAGTCAACTAAAAAGCCTTGAAGGCTACTCTTCTCTTTTCGCTTGCTTTAAGAGACAAAGATGCCTATAATTAATAATAGATTGAGTTTCTGAAGGCCAGGTTGTTCAGGTTTTTTGATGAATAAGGGTTTGGTTCTGCTTTTCACCGGTACCGGAAAGGGAAAGACCACGGCCGCCCTGGGTACGGCGCTGCGGGCCGCGGGTCACGGAAAGTCATCGCTCGTAATTCAGTTTCTTAAAGGTCGCCATCCCTCTGGAGAGCGGGAGGCCTTGAAAGGCCGTCCTGTAAAGATTGAAATTGTGGTCTTACCTCATATAGAAGGAGAAGGCGGAACCGCTCGTTTCTCAATACTTGAGGAAAGCGATATTTCTGAGACAGTGCGCCAGGAGGCCCGCAAGGCCTGGGAATTTGCTCGCAAGAAAACCCTGAGCGGCGCGTATGACCTGGTGGTGCTGGATGAGGTTACGCATTTAATCAAACTGGGCCTCGTTTCTTGTAACGAGGTGATGGAACTTCTGGAAGAACGGCCTCAGGATATGGATATAATCCTCACCGGCCGTGATGCGCCTGCGGAACTTATCTCTCGGGCAGACCTGGTTACCGAAATGTGCGAGGTCAAGCATTATTTCCAGCAAGGGATAAAGGCGAAAAGGGGCCTGGACTGGTGAGCCTCTCTGGAAAGGGAAATGCATTATGGCCAGGACGCAAATCTTTGTTTTTCTTACCATACTCTTTTGGGGAGTATCCCCGGTAATGACCAAGGCCGGCCTTGACGCCCTCAAACCTGGGGCCGGTCCCTTGGTGGCGCTCACTCTGCGGTTGGTAGTTTGCGCGGTAATTCTTCTTATCGCCCTTTCGCTCATCGGCAGGACTCAAACCCTTTTTACAATGGGCAAAAAGGCTGCCTTACTCATTGTGGCCGGCGGAATAATCGGCAACCTCCTGGGCTCCTGGGCATATTTTTCTGCCCTGGCTCGCGATGAGGCCTCACGCATCACGCCACTTACTTCAACTTATCCCTTAGTGGCCCTGGTTATCGGCATACTCGTCCTGGGAGAGAAAATAACTGTGTTCAAAGTGGTGGGCGCGCTGGCTATAGTCCTGGGGCTTATTCTCCTGGGAATTACGCCCCGGAGATTATAAAATATATGTTGCGGCCAGACGGGGAATTTTTAGGAGTATGAGAAGTGGCGCTGTTTGATGAGGAAGAGGGTTTTAAGGTCACTCCGGATATGCCGCTGGCCACGCGTATGCGGCCGAGGAGCGCAGAGGAATTTGTGGGACAGGAGCATTTCTTCGGCCCGGGAAAACTTCTGCGCAGGATGCTGGCCGCGGACCGGTTGATGTCAGTAATCTTCTATGGCCCGCCGGGCACGGGAAAGACGGCCTTGGCCTATGTTATCGCCAATACCACCAGGGCCCATTTTGTGGGGCTTAATGCGGCCGGCTCCAGTGTGGCCGAGGTGCGCGAGGTCATCTCCCGAGCCAAGGAGAGAAAAAGGGTCTCGGGAAAGCGCACCGTCCTTTTCGTGGACGAACTTCACCGCTTCAATCGCGCTCAGCAAGATGTGCTCCTGGGCGATGTGGAGCGGGGCACCATCATCCTTATCGGCGCCACGGTTCACAATCCCTTCTTCGCCATCACCTCACCCCTTCTTTCCCGCAGTCAGATATTTGAATTCCAGGCCTTGAAGCCGGAAGAGATAAAGGTTATTCTGGAGCGAGCCCTTGCCGATAAAGAACGGGGGCTGGGTGATAGCAAAATTGAGATTAGCGCTCGGGCCCTTGATTTTCTGGGGGAGATTTCCGACGGCGATGCCCGTCGCGCCCTCACCGCTCTGGAGGTCGGCGTGCTTTCCGTCAAGCCGGATAAGAAGGGCGTTCTCCATTACGACTTGGAAGTGGCTCAGGAATCCATTCAGAAAAAGGCCATAGTCTATGACCGGGATGAAGATGCGCACTACGATGCGGCCAGTGCTTTTATCAAGAGTATGCGCGGTTCGGACCCGGATGCCGCCCTTTACTGGATGGCCAAGATGCTGGAGGCCGGCGAGGACCCGCGCTTCATCGCCCGGCGAATGGTCATCTGCGCAGCTGAAGATGTAGGCAATGCCTCGCCTATGGCGCTGGTGTTGGCTAATGCGGCGCTTCAGATTTCGGAATTCGTGGGGCTTCCCGAGGCCAGGATACCTCTGGCCCAGGCGGTAACCTTTATCGCCACCGCACCCAAGAGCAACGCCGCCTATTCAGCCATCGCCGCAGCGGAAAAAGATGTGCGTGAAGGCCGCACCCTTCAGGTGCCCCAACATCTCAAAGGCGCATCTTTCAAAGGCGCCAAAAGACTGGGCCGCGGCGTGGGTTATAAGTATGCCCATAATTTCAAAGACCATTGGGTGGCTCAAGAATATATCCCTGCGGATAAGCAGTACTATAAACCTACTACCCAGGGCTATGAGGCCGAGATAAAAAAGAGGCTGGAGGCGTGGAGAAAGAAACGGCGCGAAGAATTGTCCAAGAAAAAATAGCCCGACTTACGGAAAACGAAAGGCAGGAAAAATCAAAGTCTGTTGAAGGACGCCTTTTTTCACTTGACGAATTCCAGCGGAGCAAGGTAATTATGTTTTTTGTCGGTGTGTCCGATGAAGTTGATACCGCAAAATTGCTGGCTCGTGCGCTTGATGAGGGAAAAATCGTGGCTTTGCCCAAGACATATATGAATAGGGGCGACCTTGCGGCCTTTGCCATTAAGGGATTGAGCGAACTTCAGCCCGGAACCTTCGGGATTTTGGAACCGCCGGAGGCCTGGCCCATTGCTGTGGCGAGCATAGATTTCATCGTGGTTCCGGCGCGGGCCTATGACCGCAAAGGTAATCGGTTGGGCCGAGGCAAAGGCTTCTACGACCGGTTTTTGGCCCAAACGGATTTGACCGCCGTGCGTTGCGGTGTGGCATTTGATTGTCAGATTTTTCCCCATATTGCGCACACCCCATCCGATGAACCGGTGGACATAATAATTACAGAATCCGAGGTAATAAGGTGTAGATAGAGTGGAGGTTTTTCCTTTAGCGGGTTCACTGTTGTGAGGCCGCGCATTTTGATAAGGAGCAGAAAATGCGCAGAGTAATCATTGTGTTCATCGTGGTTATTATAGTTCTTTTCGGCTACTACTATGGCCGTAGATACTGGCGGTCGGCGGAAGAAGAAAAGGCCCCACCGGAAGAGGCGCCTGCAAGGCCCGCGGTGGAGAGAGTCGTTATGGAGGCTGAAGCTCCGGATGTGGCTGAAGTGCCGGTTGTGACTGAAGTGCCGGTTGTGGCTGGAGTTGACCCGGCTGAAGAACTCGTCAAAAAAGGCGAGAAAGCCGCCAAAGAAGGCCGCCGAATGGAGGCCAGGAAATATTTTGAGGAGGCCTTAAGTAAGCATGCGGAGTCTCGCTGGGCGGCTAAGGCTGCTTTGGCCTTGGGGCCGATGTATATGGCTGCGGGAGAGAAATATCTGGCCCGAAATGCCTTTTCCAAGGGGCTGGCCGCCAGCGCTTCGACTGAGGAAGCCGACGAGATAAAAAAGACGCTTGTTTCGCTAAATGAAGAAATTATCTTCTCCAAGAAGGCTTCGCCGGACTCGGTAGTTTATGTGGTGAAAAAGGGCGATACCTTAAGCAAGATTGGCCGGGCCTACGACATACCTTACGCACTCATCAAGCGCATAAATGACCTCGAAAGCGACCTTATTTTTCCCGGCCAGCGACTTAAAGTTATTAAGGGACCCTTTGATGCGGTGGTTGAATTGCAGAAATACCGTCTCACCGTTTACCTCAAGGGAAATTTCGTCAAAGAATACCCCATAGGCATCGGAAAGGCGGGCATTACCCCCATAGGTAAATTTAAGGTCAAAAATAAACTCCCAAATCCGGCCTGGACCAAGCCCGGAGAGCAGATGGCCGCCGACGACCCCGAAAACCCCCTGGGCGAACGCTGGATTGGCGTTGAAGCCGACTATGGTATCCACGGAACTATCGAGCCGGAGACCATCGGCCAGGCGGCCAGCCAGGGCTGTATCCGTATGTATGAGGCCGATGTGGAAGAGTTCTACGACCTCGTAGTGGTGGGAAAATCCACTGTGGAGATAAGGCCGTAGGGCCGCGCGGCAGGTCTTCCCCATAAATCACTTTTAGGGCTGGGAGGTCTACATCCCGGCCCCTTTTCTTTGGAACCCTTAAATGGAGCAGCGAGCGAAAAGCTTTCAAAGTGGGAGAGTGCTTCTATTTGGTTTGGGGCATATGATAACTGACTGTTACGCCAACTTCTTGCCTGCCCTTATCCCCATATTTATAGATAAATTTGGCTTCACCCTGGCAATGGGCGGGGCGTTGGTATCGGTAATGGTATTTTCCGGCTCGCTCCTGCAACCGCTTTATGGGTATCTTGCCGACCGCTTGAGGCGCAACTGGTTCGTTATCCTGGGTCCAGGGATAGCGGCTATTTTTATAAGCGCTGTAGGCCTTACTTCCAGTTTCGCAGTTATATATTTGTTGGTTTTTGCCAGTGGTATAGGGGTGGCATTTTTTCACCCTCAGGCTGCGGCGATGAGCGGCCAGGCTGGAAGTCGGCGCCACGGCCTGGGGATTTCTCTTTTTACTGCCGGAGGGAATATTGGTTTTGGTGTGGGGCCTTATTTCATTTATCTGGTAATCGCCTTATCCGGCCTGAGTAAGTCTTATATCGCCGCCATTCCCGGCATATTGATGAGCCTTCTTTTGCTCTTTGTGGTGAAAAGGAAGCCTATCCAGGCAGGTTCGAGCGTATCGGAGAACCTACTTCGGCCTATACTAACGAGAATCAAATACCTGCTCCCTCTTTTCATAGTGGTGGTCTTGCGGGCGGCTACCGCAGTATGTTTTGTGTCCTTTTTGCCGAAATTTCTACTTGATGAAGGAGTGCCTTTAAGTGTGGGCACTATTGCCGTGCTCGTTTTCACCTTTATGGGAGGCTTAGGGGGGATATTGGGCGGGCATCTCTCCGACCTGATAGGAAGAAAAGCGATTATCTTGCTTTCGCTACTGGTAAGCGTTCCCTTTTTGGGTCTTGCGCTCGGCGTATCCGGAAAAATGCTTTTTCTGGTCCTGGGCGTGGCCGGGTTCCTCTTTTATTCCGGGAATCCGGTAAATGTTACCTTTGCCCAGGAGATGGTGCCAGAAAGCGCCAGTTTCGTCTCCAGCATTGCGATGGGCTTTTGCTGGGGAATAGGCGGTTTTAGCGCCTGGGCCGTGGGCAAATTAGGTGATTCTTTTGGCCTCGGCTTTGCTTTGTATTTGGTTGTCTTTTTGCCATTGGTGGCTTCGGCCTTTGCCCTGGCGCTGCCCTGGAAATTGCCGCCTGCAAAATCAAAATAGCACGCCATTTCTTCTCCGCCTTACGGCGACCCAGCCATACGGCCTTTCTACCAGTGAGAGTGGCAACCTACAATTCTTTTGACAGCAAGAGGCGAAATCAATATAATCCAAAAAATGCGCATTATAGGCGGGGAAAAGAAGGGAACGCGTCTTTTCGAGGTTGCCCGTATCAGGCCCACGGCCGATAAAGTGCGTGAGGCCATTTTCGATATCCTGAGGCGTGCGGTCGAAGGGGCATCGGTTCTGGACCTTTTTGCGGGCACCGGGGCGATGGGTCTTGAGGCCCTGAGTCGCGGGGCGGAGTATGTGGTTTTCGTGGAGAATTCCCGGGCGGTGGTTGCCGCTTTAGAGCGCAATGTGGAGAAATTGGGCTACCGTAAACGCTCGCGTATCATCAGGGCTTCGGCCTCAAGTATTGAGCGATTCCTGCAAGAAGAAAGCCGCCGGTTCAGTCTCATCTTTATGGACCCGCCTTATCGCCAGACGCTCAAGGTAGTGCCGGGAAGGAAGATTTACGAATTGATTAAGACCCTGAGCGATGAGGAGAAGATTCTTCCAGAGGCACTTCTGGTGCTGGAGCACAGGAAGGACGCCGAAGTGCCCCGGCAAATCTCGAGCCTTTCTCGCCAGGACCAGAGGCGCTATGGCCATACGGCGATTTCTTTTTTTGTGAAGGTCCCATCGGTAAAACCCGGTGCTCAAAATGCCGACAGAGCTCAATAGATAGATATGAGCCAGGAAAAAAAAGAATTTGCTTTGCAGGTCGCAAGACGGCTGCGTAAGGCTGGTTTTGAGGCCTATTTCGCCGGCGGCTGCGTGCGGGATATGCTTTTGGGGATTTCTCCGGAGGATTTTGATATAGCCACCTCAGCCCGGCCCAAAGAGGTGATGGCACTTTTTGAGAAGACCATCGCCGTGGGGAAAGAATTCGGCTCTGTGAGGGTGGTGGAACCTGAGGGCAAGTTTCAGGTGGAAGTGACGACATTTCGCCGTGAAGCCGGATACAGCGATGGCCGCCGTCCGGATAAGATAGAGACGGCCACTGCCGCCGAAGATGTGAAAAGGCGAGACTTCACCATAAACGGTATGCTCCTTGACCCGGAAACTAACCAGGTTCTGGATTATGTGGGTGGAAAAGAGGATTTGAAGAGCCGGCTCATTCGGGCCGTCGGTGAGCCCCAAGAGCGCTTTGAGGAAGATAGGCTCCGCCTCATACGGGCGGTGAGATTTGCCTCCCGCTTTGATTTCGAGATTGAGAAGAAAACCTATCAGGCCATCAAGCAGATGGCCCCCAAGGTGAAATCGGTTTCCTTTGAGCGTATACGGGATGAACTCAAGCGAATGCTCGTTTCGCCATCGCGCAGAAGGGCCCTGGAACTCTTGAGTGAACTGGGCCTATTAAGAGAGATTTTGCCCGAGGTGGAGGCGATGAAGGGCGTTCCTCAATCCGCCGAGCATCATCCTGAAGGCGATGTCTGGGTGCATACGCTTCTCTCCATGGAAAAACTCCGAAGTCCCTCCTGGGAACTTGCGCTTGCCACTCTTTTGCACGATGTGGGAAAGCCCTCCGCCTTTGCCGCATCCGGCGGAGAGTCTTTCATCTATCACGAAAAAATCGGGGCAGAGATGACTTCTGAAATTTGCCGGCGACTCAGGACCTCTGCCAAAGAGCAGCAAAGAGTGGTCTGGCTGGTGAAAAGGCACCTG
This sequence comes from Planctomycetes bacterium DG_23, assembly GCA_001302825.1. GTDB lineage: Bacteria > Planctomycetota > DG-23 > DG-23 > DG-23 > DG-23. Next base: position 9,319 of record LIZR01000062.1, read on the forward strand.
GTTCTCAAGGATGCCGAGCGAATGAGAAAAAGCACCTGGAAAAGACTTCTCGCTTCGGGAAATTTCGATGAACTGCTGGAACTTCATCGCGTGGATGCCCTGTCTTCAACTCTGGACCTGGCAACTTACGATAAAGCGCTCCAGATACGGGAAGAACTTTCCCAGGAGGAACTGGAGCCGCCGCCTTTAATCACCGGCCACGACTTAATTTCTCTGGGCCTTGAGCCCGGCCCCATATTCAAGGAAATACTGAGCCAGGTGCGCGAGGAGCAACTCGAAGGCCGCATAAAAACAAAAAACGAGGCAATGAAACTGGTTAAGAAAATCTTGAAAGATGTCGGAAGTCGGCGGTCGGCAGCCCCTCCTAAGAAGGATAAGAAACCCCAAGACCACCGCCGACACACCTAATTCGCTATAGAATCAGCATCGCATCTCCGTAACTGTAGAATCTGTAACCTTTTCGCTGGGCCTCTTCGTAAGCAGCCAGAATTTGCTCACGCGTGGCAAATGCCGAAACCAGTAAAAGTAGTGTGCTCCGGGGAAGATGAAAATTAGTAATCATAGCATCCACGGCCTTGAACTGGAAAGGTGGATAGATATATAAATCCGTCCAGCCTTCGCCTTCCTGCCAACGCCCTTTGCAGGCTCTGCCCCTACGGGCCATCTCTTCCAGCACGCGCACCGATGTGGAGCCTACGGCGAATATACGCCCTCCGCCTGCTTTAGTTTCTGCCACAGCCCGGGCGGTTTCTTCCGTGAAGAAGTAAAATTCCGGTTCCACCTTGTGCGCTTCTATTTTTTCTGTTTTTACGGGCTGGAAGGTACCGGGGCCAGTATGAAGGGTGAGATAAGCGATTTTTGCGCCGGCGGCCTCAATTTTCTTCAAGAGGCTGGGGGTGAAATGAAGCCCGGCGGTAGGGGCTGCAATAGCGCCGGGTATTTTGGCAAAGACGGTTTGATAGCG
>LIZR01000063.1 GCA_001302825.1 Planctomycetes bacterium DG_23
AGAGACGAGGTCATAGAAGGCGCCAGTGCGGTTCGGCGCACGCCGTGCTTCTGGTATACGCGGGTGGTTTCTTCCATCACTTCCCGGGTCCAGCCGTCACCTGTAAGATAAAAATGCCAGCGCTTGGAAAGCGGCATACTGATGCGCCACTCCTTGTCCGTGTCGCCCCAGTGGTTTACATTGTGCCGCGTGCCGTAGCCCTTCCAGCGGCCTAAATGATACATATCGACATCGCGGTTGTGTCTGGTCATAGCGTGCGCGGCTTCCAGGTAGTCGAGCCTTCCGGTGCGGAAGAAAGCCAGATACAGCCACTGCTCCGGCAGGCCCTCGGAGTTGATCCAGGCGTAGCCGCCTTCGTCAAAACACCAACTGTCCCGCTCGTGGTCGTAACTGTGCTGTATATCACCGTAGTCCAACATGCCGTACCAGCGGCTCAGGTCGCGCTCTCTCACGACGAAATCGGTGAAGGCATCAAACGCGGCCTCCTCCCGCGGGAAGCGCCTGGTATCCCTGGGCAGGATGTCGCCTATGGCCCGGGTGGCGCAGTACCATTTCGGACTCGCTGCGAGGCAGGCAGGATGATTGAAGAAAAGCGCGGACCGCGCCGCCTCGTCTTTGGCTTCCTTCCCGGCGCGGAAGTCGAGGCTGATCTCGTGCGTCTTGGCAATGCCCGTGGCGCCGTAATCCGGGGGAAAGACAGGGCCGGCGTTCCCGCTATCGTAGCAGCCCTGGTAGATACGGTAATCGTACCGCCGCAGGTCGAGCGGCCCGGCCGCCTCCGGCCACAGCCCCACCCGCAGAACGCCCTTCTCCGCGTCAATGTCAAATCCCTTGGGATGCTCCTGCCAGAAGTTCCGCACCGCGGCCGCGCAGCCGATTTCGCCATCCGAAAGTTCGGCCCATCCCTGGCTGCGGTCGCCCTCCGTGATCTTCACCTTGCTTACGCCCGGCCCCGTCCACTTCTCCATACGGTACCCGGAAGCCCCCATCTGCAGCAGACGACCGTATAGCCACTCCGGATGCTCCTTCGTGGGCTGCACAGCTGTCTCCACACCGGGTCCGCGGTCCGCGCCGAAGCGATAGCGCCTGCCCTGCTTCTTCAGCCTCAGGGGAATATCCATCCCGAAGCCGTGAATGAAGTCCTTTTCCGGCTTCCCCGAGTAGATAAGCGTGTGCTGGATATCGAGCCGCGCGCTGCCGCGGAAGGCGTAGATGCGGACCACATAGGGGCAGAACTTTCTCCCACCCGGCGTCATATGCCACCCGCTCACGCGGACTGAGACACGCTCCGGCCCCTCTTCCTCCACCGTAACACGGTATCTTTTGTCCGCAGGACCGTTTTCGTAACGCTTCGTCCTTCTGCCTCGCTCGTCCCCTTTGCTCACAAAAAGCGTCAGCCCGCCCCGCTGCAGCAAATTTATCCACCGGCCGCGCGCGTCTTTTACCCGCACCTCGGTAACAAAACGCCCCCCCACGGTGTCGACCAGCACCTTCATGGCACCGGTTTCAATAAGCAGCGCGGCCTTGTGCTTTCTGATCCTGAGCGGGCCGCGCCCGGCAGCCTTCCGCCCCCCCTTCACCAGCTTGAAGCGATTGTCCTTTCCGCCCCGCAACCGGACGCGCGCCGTAAGCAGCAGCCACTTCACCGACCCGTCCGGCCACCACGCCAGAGGCCGGGGCTGGAGTGGAACGGTTCTCCTGCGGGCGTCCAGTAGCCGTAAGGCATCCTCCTTACAAAGCGCACCCCTGGGGAAGGGAATGCCGCTCGTCACAACCTCATCCGGCCGGTCATATCCCGTGTCCTCACGGGTTTTGAGCGGCACGGTTAGCGTTCGTCGTTTCATCGCCTTCGCATTTTTCCGGGAAGATATGGCAAGGGGAACTTCCACTTTGACCCTGGTCAGGACCACCCCGACCCTCCTTTCCTTCATTGTTAAATGGGAAGTCCGGGTTTATGTCTGGAAATACAATTTGCTAAGATTAAGATGCCATCAACTCAATTCGTACCGCTCTATTTTGCGGTAGAGGGTGCGTTCGCCGATGCCTAAGCGTTTGGCGGCCTCTTTACGGTTTCCATTGACCAGGGCGAGAGTGTTTTTTATCAGTTCCTTTTCCGCCTCTTCCAGGGTCATTCCAGCGGAGATGACCGGCTGTGGTTGAGGCGCGGTGCGCACCGAACTGAGGATATTCGCCGGTATGTCTTCGGCCTTCAACATATCATTTGAGGCAAGCACCACCATAGTCTCCAGGGCGTTTTTGAGTTCGCGCACATTCCCGGGCCAGCGATAATCGCAGAAGATTTTTACTGCCTCCGGCTCAATGCCCTTTATCTCTTTGGTATGTTTGCGGGAGTATTCGCGCAGAAATGAATCTATGAGCAGGGGAATGTCCTCTTTTCGCTCCTTAAGCGGCGGCAGGGTGAGGGTTACCACCTTGAGGCGAAAGTAGAGGTCTTTGCGGAACCGGCCGGCATCCACTTCCTTTTCCAAATCGCGATTGGTGGCGGCGATGAGACGCACATTGACTTTAATAGGCTCGTTGGAGCCGACGCGGGTAATCTCCTGCTCCTCCAGGACGCGCAGCAGTTTGACCTGGGTGGAGATGGGCATATCGGCCACATCATCCAGGAATATGGTGCCGCCGTCGGCATATTCGAATCTGCCCCGCCGGTCGGCCACCGCGCCGGTAAAGGCCCCCTTCACATGGCCGAAAAGTTCGCTTTCCAGGATGCTTTCCGTAAGCGCCGAACAGTTTAGCGCCACAAAAGGCTTATTCTTGCGCGGGCTATTGTTGTGTATGCTCTGGGCCACCAGTTCCTTGCCCGTGCCGGTCTGGCCGTAGATAAGCACGGTGGCGGTGGTGGGGGAGATTTGCCTGAGTATATCAAATATGGCGCGCATCCTGGGGGAATTGCCGATGATTTGTTCAAAGCCGTAGCGTTCGTTGAGGCGGCGGCGAAGTTCGGTTAAACCCCGGGCCATCTCCAGACGCTGGGCGGCCTTGGCCACCACGGCGCGCAGTTCCTCCATATTGACCGGTTTTCTCAGGTAAGTAGCGGCACCTTTTTGCATAGCCTGCACTGCGGACTCCACGGTGCCATAGCCGGTGAGCACGATGACCTCCACCTCGGCAAGTTTCTCCTTGGCCGCCTCCAGGATTTCCATTCCATCTGCGCCTTCCATAACCAGGTCGGTAATGATAATATCCACCGCCTCTTTTTGCATCAGGTCCAATGCGGCCTCGCCAGAGGTGGCGATTTGACAGTTGTAGCCGACACGCTCCAGGACCTCGGCCGTGGCGCGGGCGTGCTCTTCTTCGTCATCTACTATGAGTATGTTCAGGTCACTTTGGGCGGTGGTCATCGGCGCCTCTTAGTCTTTGCCAGGAAGACTTATGGTGAAATTTGTTCCCTTGCCCGGTTGGCTTTGCACGGAAATAGTGCCGCCGTGGTCTTCGATGATGCGCCTGGTGGTAGCCAGGCCGAGACCTGTGCCAGCTTTCTTGCTGGAATAATAGGCGTCAAATATCTTCCCTAAGTTCTCCGGGGTTATACCTTCTCCGGTATCGGTTATATCTATGCGCAGGGCTTTGTTGCTTCTGGCAGCCCTTATCATAAGTTCGCCGCCCTGGGGCATCGCCTCCTGGCTATTGCGCAGAAGATTAATCAGGGCCTGTTTGAAGAGGTCGCGGTCTATGAGGCATTTGGGTAGATGCGGGGCATAATTTGTGCGCACCTCAATTTTTTTGGCGCGGGCCTGAGGGCCGAAGAAATCCAGCACCTCATCAATGACCTCGGCCACCTGGTGCTCCTGGAGCTCGGGCTTTTTCCCCTTCACATAGGCGAGAAAATCATCCAAGATTTGCTCCAGGCGTTTGGCCTCTTTCTCAATGATCTCGACGCGCGAGAGGGCCCTTTTTTCCTTGACATCGCGGGGCTTGCTCCAATCTTCTCTCAGAAGCCCCAGGTTGAGCACCATGGTGCCCAGAGGGTTTTTTATCTCGTGCACCAGCCCCCCGGCCAGGCGGCCGAGAGCACGCAGGCGCTCGCTATCCCTTTTAGCACCTTGCGCATTCTTTGTGCGACACACCGCTCGCCGGGCGATGAAACATGCCGCCGGGACGATGATGAGCAAGCCTGCCGCCAGACCCAGCAAAAATAAGCCCATCTGCTGGCTCCTGAAACTACTAAATTGGAAAAGGCCCGGAGGAAGTCCTGTCCTTTTGCCACTGAAGGCTCAGGGCGGGTAGCCTCCTCCGGGCCGATAGATTAAACCTCAGGGCGCATGCCGCCGGGGCTCATACCGCCGGTGCGCCGCACATTCTGCGCCTGCAGCCCCTTTTCGCCCTGGGTTATCTCAAACTCCACCTCATCGCCGTCCTCAAGGGTCTTGAAACCCTCGCCGGTGATATTAGAGTAATGTACAAATACATCTTCACCGCCATCCTGCTCGATGAATCCGTAGCCTTTGCGAGCATCAAACCACTTTACCTTGCCTGTAGGCATAACTTTTTCCTCCGTAAGATTCCTGATGGCAATAAAATTTATCCTTTTGGAAAAACTTGCCATCAGGCGGACCTACCCGCCGATGCAGTAAACCACACCAGCGGCGGGCAAGCCGTGCACCGAAACTAACCTATTTCCAACCGTTGCTCCTACATATTCCCTCCTCTTTCACGCGCACGGCCGGTCCGAAATCGGTCAGTTGCAGAGTCTCTTGCCTTAAGGCCAGGATCTCTGAAACTAAAGCGATTCGCGACCAAAGCCAGACAATGGAACTGGGGCCTCGGAAACCCACATATTTGACACACAAGTGGGCTCCAGGCCTTCACCAGAGCGATACACCGCACGGAAACTCCCCGGGCGGCAAAAACACCAAGGTAATCCGGGCGCAAAGTGCGGCCTATGGGTCAACTTCAAGTGCCGCCTTGCGCGAAAGTCTAATCCTATTCTGGTCATCGATGCCGATGACCTTGACCTTCATAGCATCTCCAACGCGAGCGATGTCCTCCACCCGTTCCACATAGCCCGGGGCAAGTTCGGAGATATGCACCAGGCCCTCTTTTCCCGGAAGCACCTCCACAAAACAGCCAAAATCCTTGATACCCATCACCCGGCCCAAATAGGTCTTGCCCACCTCCACCTCGGCGGTGAGTTCCTCCACCCGGAGTCTGGCTTTCTCCACTGCCTCGGTTTCCTGAGCGGAGATGGTCACCGTTCCGTCGTCTTCTATTTCCACATGGGCCCCGGTCTCTTCCTCAATGCCTCTGATGACTTTGCCGCCGGGGCCGATGACCATCCCGATTTTTTCCGGCTCTATCTGGAGTCGTGCAAGTTTGGGGGCGAAGACGGAGATTTGTTCTCTGGGGCGGTCGATGGCCGCAAGCATAGAGCGCAAAATCTCCACGCGCGCCTGGCGAGCCTGCTCCAGGGCCTCACTCACCAGTTCCAGGTCTACCCCCTTTATCTTGAGGTCAAGTTGAAGGCCGGTTATCCCGTGCTGTGTGCCGGCGACCTTAAAATCCATATCGCCGAAATGGTCTTCAGCGCCCTGTATATCGGTGAGGAGCCTACGCTCATCATTTTCTTTTACCAGCCCGATGGAAATGCCCCCCACCGGGTCTTTTATGGGAACTCCGGCATCCATCATACACAGAGTGCCGCCGCAGATGGCCGCCATAGAGGTGGAGCCGTTGGATTCCAGTATATCGGATACGACGCGGATGGTATAGGGGAATTGAGATTCTTCGGGGAGGATGGCCTCCAGGGACCGCTCGGCCAGTGCGCCGTGGCCGATTTCCCGGCGGCGGGGTCCGCGAATGGGCCAAACCTCGCCCACGGAAAAAGGCGGGAAATTGTAATGCACCATAAATTTGCGGGTATAATCCTCCTCCAGGCTCTCCACCATCTCCTCATCCATAACCGTGCCCAGGGTTACGGTAACCAAGGCCTGGGTATCGCCGCGGGTGAAAAGGGCGGAGCCGTGCGTGCGGGGAAGCACCCCTACCTCGCAGGTGATGGGGCGAAGTTCTCCAGGCGAACGGCCATCGGGCCGCCGGCCCTTAAGTATCCCCTGGCGGATAACCTCCCTTTCCAGCGCCTGGAAGACCTCTTTCACTTCCTCCTCTGTGACTCCCTTCTCATCGCTTGAAAATTCTTTCACCAAATTATCCCTGAGGGCCTCCAGGGCGAGACTGCGCTCATTTCTGCCCACAATATAACTTTTTTCCTCAATCTCCGTTAAGGCCCTGGCCTTTATCTTTTCGAAAAGTTCCTGATTGATGCCGACGGCAGGGACCTCCTGCTTGGGCAGGCCGCATTTACCGGTGAATTCCTGAATTATGGAGGCTATCTGCCTTGAGGCCTCGGCGCCGCAAGACACCGCTTCCATCAAACGGGCCTCGGGTATTTCCCGGGCAAATCCCTCCAGCATAATTATCTTGCCCTCGGGGTCGGCGGCCACCACCAAATTCAACAGACTCTCGACAATCTGAGAATGCCTGGGATTAATCACAAATTCATCATTAACCAGGCCCACCCGCACCACGCCCACCGGACCCAAAAAAGGTATAGACGAGATGGATAGCGCCGCCGAAGAGGCCACCAGGCCCAGGATGTCCGGGGTGTTTTCCTTATCCGCGGAAAGCACTATGGAGATAATCTGGACTTCATCGTGATAATTTTCGGGGAAAAGGGGCCGCAGACTTCTATCCACCAGGCGCATAGTGAGCGTTTCTCTGATGGAGGGCCGGCCTTCGCGCTTATAATATCTGCCACCGGGGATGCGGCCCACGGCGTGAAACATCTCCCGATATTCCACGGTGAGGGGAAAGAAATCCAGCTCCTCCCGGGGTGGGCTGGAAACGGCCGTGGCCAGGACCATCGTATCTTCATAGCGCACGGTTACCGCACCGCCGGCCTGCCGGGCGATTTTGCCGCTTTCCAGAGAAAGCGTCCTGCCGGCAATCTCTTTTTCTACCTTGTAACTCAAATTCACCTCCGATAATCTCTAAATGAAAAGACTCCTGGGATACTTGCGACTCTGCGGATAGTTTTGAACTGGCAAGATTTGTCCGTCATCATCTCAGAAACGCTTCACCTGCGTAGGCCGAGTCTCTTAATCACCGTCTGGTATCTTTCCGGGTCCTTTTTCATCAAATATTTCAGTAGCGCGGAGCGGCGCCCGACCATCTTCAAGAGACCCCGGCGTGAGGTGTGGTCCTTCGTGTGCTGCTGGAGGTGTTTAGTAAGTTCGTTGATGCGCTCGGTAAGCAGCGCAATTTGCACCTCTGGAGAGCCCGTGTCGTTCTCGTGCAGTTGGAACTCCCGGATGAGTTCACTCCTTTTCTCAGCAGGCACGACCATAGCAACCTTCCGTCCCACTTTCGCTTCCTTTAAAATTTTTCGCCACCAGGCATTATCGCTTTTATCTTGATTAACATTTTGCATATTCCCAGATAAAATGCAAGAAAAATATGCGATTTTTCTTTTTGGGGTAATCTACGCTCCTCTGCGCCGCCTCAGTCTTCGCTGCGTAACTCCACTGGCAACCATCTTCAGTCGGCGCACTACAATGGCCGCTTCGCCTTTGACCGGACATTCATATTCGCACTCGCCGCAACCGATGCATCTTTCAATGAGGACAAAGGGGCGAAGGACTTCTTTGGTTCCTTCCACACCGGGGATATTGCCCACCGGGGCGGGGATATTGACGATGGCCTTATGGGGGACGGGGCAGACCTCCTCGCAGACGCTGCAGTTTTCATTTTCGGTCCAGGGGATGCAGCGGGAACGATTTATGTAGGCGGTACCGATGTGGCGCAGTTGTTTCTGGGCGACGGTGAGTTTCTGGATGGCACCAGTGGGACAAACCTGGCTGCAGAGATTACAATTATATTCGCAGTAGCCCAGACGGGGTATGAGCCGCGGTGAAGCCAGCCCACTCGTGCCCGATTCAAAAAGCGCCGGCTGAATGGCGCCGGTGGGGCAAACCTTCATACACTCACCGCAGCGAATGCATTTGGCCAGGAACTCTTCCTCGGCCTTGAGAATATCTTCTTCGGAAAAAAGTTTTTCGTTTTCCGGCCAGGCCCCGGGGGGCCGAATGAGCCAGGGGAATTGCCTTTTTCCTACGGCTTTTATCTTGAGGATGGGAATGAGGATAATGCTTGAGGCCAGGCCCTTGAGAAAAGCGCGCCGGGCAGGTAGGACTTCGGCGAGTTTGGGCCGCTCTCCGCGGAGACCCCAAGAGAGCGAAAGGGTATTTTGCGGACAATCGCGAACGCAGAGCATACACATAACGCATTCGGCATCGTGGATGCGGCGGTTGGTTTCGTTCTCTATGGCTGCGGTGGGGCAGATTCTCTCGCAGCGCTGGCAGTTGATGCAGTCTTCGCCCACCGCAATCTTGAGCAGCCGGTATCTGGAGCAAATCCCCAGAAGTGCTCCCAGAGGACACAAGTTCCTGCACCAGAAACGGCGCTGGTAAAGTTCTGCGCCGAGGATTCCCACCAAACTCAAAAGAAATAGGCCTTGAAGGACAAATACCGGGCGGTGGAAAAGAAGCACCTGAGCATTTTCCAGGCTCCCCAGTATCCATCTTGCCGGCCCGCCGAGAAAGCCCGCCCCGGTAAGCGGCACGAGACTCCCTTTAATCAAGAAATCAAATGCGGGATAGATTACGATGGTGAAGGTGCGCGTGGCCAGCGATAGGGGGTCGAACCAGCCCAGAACTTGCAGGCCGAAAAGCGAGAGAAAGATGCCGATGGCCAAAATGTAATATTTTATATGGCGCAGATTTTTGTTGATGGGCCAACCCCGCTTTTTCTTGAGCAGCACCGAGAAGCCATCCAGCAGAGTCCCCCAGGGGCATATCCAGCCGCAGAATATCCTTCCCCCCACCACCGCAAGTGCAATTACCACTATGGAAAGTAAGGCCAACGGCTCGAGAAACCTTCCGGCGAGGCTGGAAGAAATGGCTATGAGCGGGTCAAAGAGGAGGAAGGTCTCGACGGGAAGGAGGCTTTCCAGACTCGGCGCATCCACATCAAAAGAGATGGTAGTGGTGGCCCGGCTCAAGAGATAAAGGAATAATCCCAGGAAAATTATCTGACTAATTCGGCGTAGATTTACCATTTTTTTCCAAATAAAGAATAAACCGCAGATACACACAGATAAACGCTGATAAAAAGCTAAGACAACCGCTCTTTTGGCCTGGAAAGCACCAGCCTTTTATACTCAAGTTTTGGAGAAGCAAAATTTAAAAGCAAACCCACCTGAAAACCGCTGGCCTTTAGATAGTTTATAACCTGTGCTTCGTGAACCGTACTCACAGAATCAACGGCTTTAACCTCAATAATAACTTTCTCTTCAACTAATAGGTCAGCGAAATAAGTGCCGACCTCCTCTCCTTTATACTCAACAGCGACCTCTTTCTGTTGTTCAACTTTGAGCCCACGCAGCCTCAACTCCTTGAACAAGCCGTTTTCATATACCTTTTCCACAAATCCAGCACCAAGGACATTATGCACCTCAAAAGCAGCACTCAATATTTCGCCCGTAATCTCTTTGTGAGGAAAATCTTGCTCCACTTGACCTGTCTCCGGCCTTATCTGCGTTCATCTGCGTGCATCGGCGGTTTCAATAAGTTGCTACTTGCGCACCTCTATTTTGCTCAAATCCGTCTCCCCCAGGCCCATCTGTCCCCCGTACTGGATATATTCCACCACTCCGCCGAAATCGCGCTCCCAGGGCAGGTGCGCCGCGGCATAGGCATCAACGCTGGTGGCATTCACGCCGGCGATGACCATCTCCGGCTCCCGCACATCGGCCAGCAAACTGGCATTGGGCCCGTGGGCCACCTGAATGCGGTTGGCGTCCAGGATATTGAGGTGGGGCCGGAAGCCGGAATTGAGGTCGGCCAGATTCTGATGCAGACCCTGATGAATTGTCCCCCGACGCCCGCCCATAATGCCCATAAGATTTTTCATACACATAGTGAGTTTGGCTTCGTTGTGGTCTTTGGCGATGGGCAGATTAATGAAGACATCGGCGGCCAGGACCTCCCGATGAAGCGGCCAGGCTTTTAGTCTTCGGGCCCGGGGGAATTTCACGTCTACATAATCATAATCTTTGGGAAAGAACACCTCGGCGCCGGCATCCTGGGCGGCCTGGGCGATACCGGAATTGCGGTAGGTGCGCCTGGGGTGAGGCATTCTTCAACCACGGTGGCAACTACATCGGGATCGGTAGTAGCGGCCTGCTCGGGCCGGCGGTCCCAGGAGATATTGGGCTTTATCACCACCGTATTGCCTGGTTTAACAAAGGTGCGCATTCCGCCTAATAGATTAAGAGCCGCCAGGGTATTTTCCCGCGGGCCTCGGCCGGAACCCACGGCCACCACATTGGCCAGGGGGCTGGCGCGACTCACGACCTCTGCTTCCTCAGAAAATGCACTTCTTTTGCCGAGACCAAAGAGCAAGGATGCCCCCAGGCCCACAGCGCCTTTGACACTCTTTTCCAAAAATTCTCGTCTACTGCATTTCTCACTCATTTTTAATTTCACTTTCTTAGCCGAAAAGACTAATCCTCTTCCTCCTCTTCCTTTTCTTCTTCCTCCTCCTCTTCTTCCTCTTCCTCCTCTTCTTTCCTACGGCAACCAAAAAGGGCAAGCACCAACCCACCACCCAGCATCATCTGCAAAAATGCGCGTCTATCCATCCTCCTCCCCCCTCCACATCGCCCCATACTTCTGACTATCTTTGCCTCAAAAAACGCACAATTATTTCTTTTTTTCCCTCAAAAACTTTTCTATGTTGGCGGCCGCAAATATCGTAAGTTCAAAGGCCCTAAAGTATGGCTCGCCCCAGGTGCTTATGATGAACTTATCTGAGATGATGCGGTGACCGGGCTTCAACTCTCTCGCGGCAGCAGTGCCTGTGAATTTACCGTAAGACTCTGAGGCCAATTCACATTCTTCAGCATCCGGATATTCCACAACGAAAAGAGTTATTTTGCCCGCATCGCTTTTATAATCTGCCAGGAGCATATTGGTCTTTTCGGATAGCCTGAGCACATTTTCCCGGGAGAGAAAGCGGATGTTATCCAGGATTTTTTTCTGGTGCAAAAACTTCTCGCTGCCCGGGATGAGCCCTTCGGGCGGAAGCGCCTTAAGAAGCGCCGGGGGCTCGCCTTTTCCCTTTATATTCCCGGCGATAATTTCGGCAAAGGCCTTTACCGCATCTCTTGCGGCCGCGCTATCAGGAAAGGTGTGAACCTTGATATAGTATCTATCCTTCCAGCAGTATAGGATGCTTTCGGCCAGGACGCAATCGGCGCCCACCTCAATTCTTTCGCCCTGGCCGGGTCGCTGGAAAGAATAAATGCCGAAGGCGTTGGCGGATGAATCCATCTCATAAATTTCCACGGTGAGAATCTGGCCATCTTCATTTTGATAATCCGCAGTGGCCACAGAGAGAAAGCCGTAGGTGTAAAAAGGTTCGCCGGCGCCGTTGATGAAATCAAAAAGTTCCTCGCCTTGAAATACGCGCACCTCATCTATCATCGGCCAGCCGGCGAGCGCATCTTTTTCCGGCACTAAGGCCCGCACATCTTCTTCAGCCCTTAGTGCCCCCGTTAAAAAAAGCACGCTCAGAACCGCAAAAAAAAGCATCAATTTTCGTCCACAAAACCTCA
>LIZR01000064.1 GCA_001302825.1 Planctomycetes bacterium DG_23
TGGGATTAATATCCGCTGCGGCGATAAGTTCAAAGCGCTCTGAGTCCGAAAGCGCGGTCATACTCTTTTTGCCGCCCACTCCACAGCCCACCACAGAAGCAGTAAGTTTCTCTGGCATATCTCTTGTCCTCTTTTGCTCTCAGTTGCAGCTGTTCAGCCATTCTAAATTGGACACTCGGAACTCGTTACTCGTGCTTCGCATCCTGAGGATGCTCAGCATCCGAAGGGTCATTAGAATAATCAATGACTGATGACGAATGACGAAAAGCCCCGTGGTTAAATTTCTACTTAGAGAAAGCACATAAGTGTTTGATAGGAGCGTTTGGCTAAGGGGCCCGGACCTCCTCTTCGATATTCCTCACGGAAGAGTTCCACTGAAAGATAGCCCTGATAATTTATCTCACCGAGCGCCGCAAGATATTCCTCAAGGGGCATTATGCCCTCGCCGGGATAGAGGCGGTTTTTGTCGGTAAGTTTCTCCCGCGGCAGGTCTTCACAATCGTTTATGTGGACTATGAGGAGTAACTCAGAGGGTATTTTTTTCACCTCGTCCGGAGCGACCCCTGAGCAGAAATAGTGAAAGGTGTCCATCATTATTCCCAGAGCGGGGGAGCCTACTTCCTTAACTATCTTTAGCGCTTCTTCCGGCCCGGGCACTATAGGATGACGGCCCAGGGGCTCCAGGGCTATTCTTATGCCCGCTTCTTTGGCTGCCTGTGCCAGCACCTTGGAGCGTTTGACCACGGCCAGAGAGGCCTCATCTTTCGGCATATCCGCCGGAGGTCGGTCGAAATAGACGAGAATTATATTGGTATCTATGGCACGAGCGAATTTTATCCCTTGTTCAACCACTTGAACAGAGGCCTCACTTTTTGAAAATGCCCTCAGCGAATAGCCGCAGAGACCGGCGGCCTTAAGATGGTATTCATCAAGCAATGCTTTGGCTCGCCCTTGAGGCTCTCGTTCCACAAAATCGGCAAGTTTCTGTGGTGAGATTTCAATGGCCCTAAAGCCGGCGTCTGCGGTGGCCTTCAAATCTTCTTCAAATTTCGTTTCGCGGCCGAAGGTAAGTTCGTTCATACAGGGTATCATCGGGGCCCCTTTCTTATGAAGACACCAGTCTGCGGAAGATATCTTCAATAAGCCTCATATCGTCAAGCGAGTCCCGGCCGGAAGTTCTGGGTTCCTTATCTTCGAGGATGCAGTGAATGAAATGCTCGGCCTGACGCTTGAAGGCCCAACTCCATTCGGCGCATGCGTATTCAAACGCCGGCTTTTCGCCGCCGCGATATATTTCTACCTTCGCCGGTATGTTTTTTAGCAGTGGAGGCGGCGTGCACACATTCATCCAGCCTTTCTCTAAATATATCTTGGTCTCCTCATCCCAGAAATGTGCGGAAATCCGGCCCAATTCTAAGACCGCCGGAAAGCCGCCGCAGTCAAAGACCACTAACTTGGTTGGGCCATACTCCACGGCCTTCACCTCTATTTTTCGCCTGAGAAGAAAGCGCAGGAGATTTATATTGTGGCTGGCGATGTTGAGGAAATGATGGAAATCGCGCAAGTATTCTTCAGAGAGCCAGCCAGGACATTTCTGGGCGGGCCTATCGGCTTTGGGCTCATCGGTAGTGATAGGCTGGCGCTGGCCGCAGGTCCATTCGCCGCCGAAGACATGGGCCCGGGCAAATGTCGCTTCTCCCAGTTCCTTTGTCTTTTGAAGTTCAATAAGACGCTGGCTGGCCAATTCCACGCCGGCATCGTAGCGTTTCATAAAGCCCACCATAAGTTTAGCCCCTGCTTTTTCTGCGGCTTCTACCATCTCCTCGGCCTCAGCCAGGGTCTGGGCCATTGGTTTCTCTATGAGAACATCCTTGCCGGCCTCAAGAAGGGTAATTGCGACCTCTTTGTTTAATGTGTAAGGCAGGACGGAGACCACGGCGTCAATGTCGTCCTCAGCGGCAATTTCACGGTGGCTTTCGAACTGACGGGGTATATTGTAATGCTCGGCCACCAGACTTCGTAATTCAGGGCGCTTCTCGGCCAGGGCCACGAGTTCACAGTCAGGGATTTGGGCGTAATTTGCCAGATGCGCCACCTGGCCCATAAATCCCGCCCCTACAAACCCCAGACGCACTTTGCTCATTTTCCGAAGTTCCCCTCTTGAAGAGTTAGAGCCCCATCTCAAATTTCAGAATACAGAATTTTAACGAGAAAACCAAGCAATAAAAACAAGAGAGTAAACCCAACTTGACAAGCCGTAAGTATTGCTTAAAATCAATTTTCACCAATTTGGGCGAGAAAGGAGGCTGAAATGACGCTTGCTGCAAAAGGCGGAAGGCCGGTGCGGACGGAACCTTTCCCCAAGAGGACTCCTTTTGGCGAAGAGGAGTTGAAACTGGTCACCCAGGCGCTCCAGTCGCAGAATCTTTTTTCCGTAAGGGGAACTATGGTGAAAGGGCTGGAAGAAGAATTCGCCGCCGCTTACGGGATGAAAAAGGCGATTGCCTCATCCTCGGGGACGGCTTCGCTGCATATCGCCATAGGTGCGCTTGATTTGGAGCCGGGAGACGAGGTCATTCTGGGCCCCATTACTGACGCCGGAAGCCTCATCGGCATTCTTTATCAAAACGCCATCCCCATCTTCGCCGATATTGACCCGCAGACCTTCAACTTGGACCCGGCGGATGTCCAGCGCAAAATCACCGAACGCACTCGGGCCATTATGGCCATTTATCTATTCGGCAATGCCTCCGGGGCGCTGGAGGTGGCGGAGGTGGCGAAAAAAGGCGGCATCCCCCTGGTGGAAGATGCCTCCCAGGCCCATATGACCAGATGCCGGGGCCGCTTGCTGGGCACCCTGGGCGAAATTGGCTGTTTCAGCCTGCAGCAATCCAAGCATATGACCTCGGGCGACGGGGGCGTGAGCATCACCAATAATGAAGCATTGGCCCAGCGGATGGCCCTTTTTCGGGATAAGGGCTGGGACCGGACGACAACGGGCACCGGCCCCAGGGATTATCTTTTTCTTGCGCCTAACTATCGGATGACTGAACTTCAGGGCGCGGTGGCTTTAGCGCAACTAAAAAAGGTGCGTTCGGTGGTGGAAAGGCGGTTCCATTTAGGCAGATATTTGAGCGACCTCATTAGCGAAATCCCGGGGGTGAGGACCCAGAAGGTGGAAGAGGGTTCAGAACATAGTTACTGGAGCTTCGCCTTGATCTCCGAAAAAATTCCGGTTGCGGATTTTGCCCAGGCCCTTAAAGCCGAAGGCATCCCGGCCGGAACGGGCTATATAGGCGAACCCATATATATTCGCCACCGGGCGCTAAAGGAAAAAAAGACCTACGGTACCTCAGGGTGTCCCTTTACCTGCAAATTCGCCTCCCGCAAGTATGAATACAGAAAAGGCGATTGCCCCAACGCCGAAAGGGTGCTTTCGCAAATGGTGACCCTGAGTATAAATGAAAATTACGGTGACAAGGATATTGAGGATATGGCCGCCGGAGTGAACAAGGTGGCCCGAGCGCTTTCATAAGAAGAAACGAGAAATGAAACTCGCCCTTATTCAGATGGAGACTCATTATGGCCGAAAAGCCGAAAACCTCGAGGGCGCAGTTAGGGCAATCGAGCAGGCTTCAAAAGAGCACCCGGATTTCTACATAACCGTAGTCGGGCTCGTCCCTGAGCCCGACAGGAGGCTGGGTCAGGGACGACCCAGCCCTACGCACTGAAAAGTTTCCTGTCTACGGGTTCTCGCTCGAGGGGTAAGATTTTTTCATATTTTTCTCAAGTAAGCCTCATTTTTTATTTGCATAGAAAACAGGAGCCTTTATAATTTCCCCGATACCTGTCTGCCGCCAGGCAGGCCTGCCAGAGAGACTTCGCCGGTCGCTAATTTGAAAAGTTCCGGGCTATAAATATATCCTTTTTTCGCCACCGCAGATTCTGCGGATGGACAGGGGGGAGATTGGGTATGGATGTGCGGGAAATTGAAAAAAGAATAGAGGCCGTGTCCACGCCTCCAGTAAACAAAGTGGCAGTAGCCTATTCCGGCGGTTTGGATTCTTCCTTGAGCATAGAACTCCTGCGGAGAAAATATAAGGCCAAAGAGATTGTGCCTATCACCATAGATATCGGCCAGGGAGAAGGGGAACTGGCCCAGAGCCGCCGCTACGCCCAGGCGCTCAACATCGAACCTCTCCTCCTTGACGCCAAGGCGGAATTTGCCAATGAATGGGTATCTATGGCCATAAAGGCCAACGCCAGTTACGAAGGCTATCCCGTCTCCACCTCTATGACCCGACAACTGGTGGCCCGCAAGGTGGCGGAGAAGGCCCTGGAACTGGGCTGTGATGCGCTTCTGGAGGGAAGTAGCGGCAAGGGAAACGACCAATATCGTATGCACAATGTCTTCACCCTTTTTGCGCCGGGGCTAAAGGTGCTGGTGCCGGTGCGCGATTTTGACCTCACCCGCAGTGAAGAAGAGGTGCTCTCGGAGGCCTGGGGGGTGCCGGTGGCCGAGACCCTTCCCGGCGGGGATGACAAGACGATGTGGTGCCGCTCCATAGCCTCCGGGGCCATAGATTTAAATCAAGAGATACCTGACGAGATATGGATGTGGCTCGTGCCCCCGGAAAAGGCCAAGGATGAGGCCGAGACGGTAAAGATAGAGTTTGCAGAGGGCTTGCCCGTGGCTTTGGATGGCGATAGAGCTGACCTGGCCGAGTTAATAGCCCTGCTTAATGTTATCGGCGGCAGAAACGGCATCGGGCTCATTGATATGTTTGAGGATGGCATTATGGACCTCAAATCCCGCGAGATTTATGAGGCCCCGGCAGCAAAAATTATCCTCCTCCTGCACCGCGACTTAGAAGGTTTTTGCCTCACCAAGGACGAAATCCTCTTTAAGGCCGGGATTGACCAGAAATGGGCCTATATGATGTATCACGGCGAGGCCTTCCATCCGCTGCGCTACTCTCTGGAGGCCTTCATCAACCAGACGCAGAAAACGGTGAGCGGCCGCTACGAAGTGAAACTTTATAAGGGCAATGTTGAGATAATGAATCGGGAGTCCGAGACAAGCCTTTTCTCTCCTGAGATTCGTTCCATTAAGGCCAAGGGATTTGACCAGCGCTGGTGCCGTAATGCCGCGTATGTGCGAGGGCTTCCTTATCAGATTCTGGCCGGCCGCGGCCGGAAGAAATAATTATGGGTAAACTCTGGGAAAAAGGATACCGCCTGGACGCTGAGGTGGAGCGTTTCACTGTGGGCAAGGACTATATCCTGGACCAGGAATTGGTGGAAGTGGATTGCCTGGGAAGCATTGCCCACGCGCGGATGCTCTCGGAGATAGGTATTTTGACGAAGCGGGAATTTTCCGGGCTTAAGGCCGCGCTCCTGGAAATCATCCGGCTCGATAAAAAGGGCAAATTCAAGATTAAACCTGCGGACGAGGATGTGCATACCGCGGTGGAAAATTTTCTCACCAAAAAACTCGCCGACCTGGGCAAAAAGATTCATATCGGCCGCTCAAGAAATGACCAGGTTCTCGTGGATTTGCGAATGTATGCGCGGGGGCATCTACTCGATATTGAGGAAGAGGTGCTGGGTCTGGTCGAGGTTCTGGTCGATTTCGCCAAAAAGCATAGCAGGGTGCCGATGGTCGGCCGCACCCATACCCAGCCGGCAATGCCCTCCTCGGTGGGCCTTTGGGCGGCGTCATTTGCCGAAGCCCTGCTTGATGACCTGGAACTGATTAAGACCGCATACGATTTGAACAATCAGTCTCCTTTGGGTGCGGCAGCGGGTTTCGGGACCTCTTTGCCCATAGATAGAGGCCTCACCGCTCGGCTCCTCGGCTTTCGCAAGGTGCAAAATAATGTGCTTTATGCGGTTACCAGCCGACCAAAATTTGAGGCGGTCATCTTGTTTGCGCTTTCTCAAGTGATGGATGACCTGGCACGATTGGCAAGCGACCTCATATTTTACAGCGTGCCGGAGATGAGATATTTCACGCTGCCCAAAGAATATTGTTCGGGTTCAAGCGTAATGCCGCAGAAAAGAAACC
Source organism: Planctomycetes bacterium DG_23 (assembly GCA_001302825.1). GTDB lineage: Bacteria > Planctomycetota > DG-23 > DG-23 > DG-23 > DG-23. Next base: position 6,068 of record LIZR01000064.1, read on the forward strand.
CCGCGCCTTTGGAACTTATCCGTGCTAAAGCCGCCGGCGTCGGTGCTTGTCTCACTCAGGTGACCAATACTGCGCGTCTTCTGCCCTCTGGCTATAATAGGGATTTCCAGGAGACCAAGGAGGCACTCTTTCGCTCCTTTGAGACTACCGAAGCCTCCTTGAAGATTAGCAGGCTGATTTTTAGTAAGTTAAAGGTAAACGAGAAAGCCCTTCTTGCTGGTTTTACGCCGGAAGTCTTTGCCGCGGACCTGGCTACGAAGATGGCTGAAGAGGGAGTTCCTTTCCGGAAGGCCTACAAGGAGGTGGCCCAGAAATTGGATAAACTTGAAAGCCAGGACCCGCGGGAAAATATTTTGCGAAAAAAGCACCAGGGTGCGCCGGGAAATCTGGGGTTACTAAGAGTGAGAAACAAAATCAGAGGGGAACTTCTCAGGGTCAAGAAAGAGCGCTCCCGCTTAGGCAAAGTGCGACGCGCCCTTCTCGCTCTTTAACTGAAGGTGGGGCATTGAAAGTAGGAATTCTGGCCGATTCTCACGATAATTTGCCTATGATAAGGAGGGCACTGCATATATTTCGCCAGGAAGGGGCCGAATGCGTTATCCACGCCGGTGATTTTATCGCCCCTTTTGCGGTGAAGGAACTGCTGAAATTTCCCGGGCCACTTTACGGCATTTTCGGCAATAATGACGGTGAAAAAGAGGGGATAAGGAAGATTTGGCCGGAGGTTAAGATCGGGCCAGCGGTCTTTGAAATCGGCGGGAAGAATATTTTGTTGGTTCATTCCAAGGATGACGCAAGCGAAGAGGAGATTGATAAGGCCGATGTCTTCATCTACGCCCACTCGCACAAGCCCGAGGTGATTCCAGACGATACGCTGGTCATAAATCCCGGTGAATGTGGGGGCTGGCTTTCCGGAAAATCTACCGTGGTTGTGCTTGACTTGGAAAGTATGGATGGTAAAATAGTTTTACTTTGATGGAGAAGAGCGTGACTAAGAAATCACTAATTTTGTTCCTGTTGGCCTTAATCCTGGCCGGCTGTGTACATCGCACTATGACCATCCGCAGCGAACCGCCGGGCGCTCTTATTTACCTCAATAACGAGGAAAAAGGCATCACGCCGGATACAATTCCTTTCACCTGGTATGGCGACTACGAGATAGTCCTCAGAAAAGAGGGTTACCAGGTCTTCCGCGTGATTCAACCCATAAAGCCGCCCTGGTATGAGGTCTTTCCCCTGGATATTTTCTCGGAACTACTTCTGCCAGTGCGCCTGGAAGACCAGCATTTCCTTCATTACGAACTCAAAGAAGCCGAGCCGGTGGATAAAGACGCGCTTCTGCGTAGGGCAGACGAACTGCGGCAGGAATTCGTAGTGCCTGAAGAGGAATAGACTACTTTGTCTCGGGCAGGGCCTCCAGGGCTTCCCTGAAGATGTTGAAACCCCTCTCATCAAAAAGAACAAAATAGACCTTTTCTATGGTAGTTTTGGTCTTGAGAAAGTTTGCCACCTCTTCCAGCATCACTTCTGCGCAGCGTTTCACCGGGAATCCAGCCACCCCCGTGCCTACGGCCGGAAAGGCTATTGTTTTTACTTCCTTTTCTTTGGCCCTTAAGAGGCTATTTCTCGTAGAACTTCGCAGGGACTCTTTAGTGGTTCGCCCGCCTAAAGCCATACTGGCGGCGTGAATTACGAACCTTGCCGGAAGATTTCCCGCGCCAGTTACCGCTGCTTCGCCTAATTCTATGGACCCGATTCTATTACATTCTTCCTGAATGCACCGCCCGCCTTTCCTGCGGATGGCCCCGGCCACACCGCCTCCCAAAATCAAATCATTATTGGCAGCATTTACTATAGCGCCCACCTCCATCTCGGTAATATCGCCGTGCTTTAGGATAATCTTCTCCTTCATCCTGACCTCCTCCCAGAGAAAGGCAGAGTAACGAAACTCGGAACTCGTCACTCGGAACTCGGATGACGGATGACAGTCGCCGACCCGCCAGAGGCGGGCAGGCGACCCAGCGCCGCTTTGGCGACGGCGCGATGACGAATGACGAAATTTTGTCTTGGGCGCACCCCGTTATACGCACAGCGTCTAACGGGGCGCACAACTCAAAGCCAGAAGCAGTCCCTTGGCCTTATTCATCGTCTCTTCGTATTCTCGCTGGGGGACGGAATCCGCCACAATTCCCGCCCCGGCTTGAATATAGGCCATATCTCCTTTCAGCACAATGGTTCTGATAGCGATGCAGGTATCCATATTTCCGGAGAAATCTATATAGCCCACCGCCCCGGCATAAGGCCCCCGGCGGTTTGGCTCCAGTTCGTCTATTATCTCCATAGCCCTGATTTTGGGTGCGCCGGAGACCGTCCCCGCCGGATGGCAGGCCCGAAGCACATCAAAGACGCTTTTTTCTTTGCGCAATTTGCCCACCACATTGGATGTAATGTGCATCACATAGGGATAGCGCTCTATAATCATCTTTTCGGTAATCTTTACCGAGCCGAACTCGGACACCCGGCCCACATCATTTCTGCCCAAATCCAGAAGCATAATATGTTCAGCGCGGTCTTTGGGGTCGGCAATGAGTTCGGCGGCAAGTGCGGCATCCTCCTCCGGGGTCGCCCCGCGGTGGCGCGTGCCGGCTATGGGCCTGACCGTCACCTCGCCCCGCTCCAGGCCCACCATCTTTTCCGGAGAGGAGCCGATGAGTTTCAAATCTCCCAGACTGAGATAAAACATATAGGGCGAGGGGTTGACTACCCGCAGGGTCCTATATATATCAAAGGGCGCCACATTGGTCCGGCTGGCCAGGCGTTGGGAGATGACTATTTGGATGGTATCTCCCGCCTTTATATATTCCTTGCACTTTCTCACCGCATCTTCAAACTCGTCCTTTTCAAAATTGCTCTGGAAATCAACCGTGGGCTTGCCCGTAATGGCTATGTCTTCGGTTATGCTTTCCGCCGCCGCTTGGATAGGTGAAGAAATCATTTCAACCAATGCATCCACCCGCTCGCAGGCCTCAGTGTAAGCCGCTTTTTCGCTTTTGCCTTCGAGCCTCGCCAAGGCGACGACCTTAAGCGTCTTATCCAGATGGTCGAAGATGAGCATAGAGTCGTAAAAGGAAAAGACCAGGTCCGGAAGCCCGAGGTCGTCTTCAGGTGGATGGGGTAGATGTTCGAAGTAGCGTACGCAGTCATAGGAAAGATAGCCCACCGCGCCGGAGGAAAAGCGGGGAAGGCCGGGGAGGCTTGCGGGTTTGAGTTTACTTGTGAGTTCTTCCAGGGGCACCAGCGGGTCCGGGGCAGCGATTTTTTCCTCTTTCTCGCCCTGCCTTATGCTCACCTGCCCGCGGCGAGCGGTGAAGATGAGAAAGGGGTCGCATCCCAAGAAGGAATAACGGGCCACCTGCTCCGCACCGGCTGCGCTTTCAAACAGAAATGCCGGCTCCTTTTCGCCTATCTTCCTGAAGGCCGATACCGGCGTGAGGTTATCGGCGAAAAGCCGCCTATAAACCGGAATAGCGTTTCCTTTGCTCTTGACTCTTTTGAAATCGGCAAACGAAGGATAATAAGGTCTTCCTTTTTTCACTACCAAATCCTTTCTTCGAGCATCCTCACAAGAGATATAAGAATTATAAGACTTCTCCGTAATGAGGGTCAAGCCGAATTTTCATTTCCCGCTTCTCCGGAAGCGTTTATTCAAAAACACCTTGACTTTGGCCGAAAGATTGGTAAAATATTTGTTTGTCCAAAGAGGATTTTTTGAGAAGGCTGAGTCAATGTATGAACTTCTGGTAGAAGGGGAATTTGCCGGGGCTCATAATCTCAGGGGCTATAAGGGTCTTTGCGAGCACCTGCACGGCCATAACTGGAAGGTGGCTTGTGCCCTTCGCTCAGATGAACTTAATAAACTGGGGATGGTCATTGACTTCAAGAAAGTCAAGGGCCTCCTGAGCGAAGTCCTGGAGCAGTTCGACCACCGCTATCTGAATGACCTGGAGCCTTTCCAGGAGGAGAACCCCACCACTGAGAACCTGGCGCGCCACATATTCAAACCCCTTGCCCCGCGGCATCCTGAGGGCATTCGGGTCTTTAAGGTCACAATG
>LIZR01000065.1 GCA_001302825.1 Planctomycetes bacterium DG_23
GCCTCCGCACCACCCATTAGACTGGTGCGCATAGGCACCGGCGAGGCCGAGGTGAAAGTGGGCGAGGAGACGCAACTCTTCCGCCACGATGATAAGTTCTATAACCCGGCCGGTGTGGCAATAACTGTGGACGATGACCTGGAGGAGGCCGCCTTCGCCGAGCGCATAGAAAAGATAAATAGTCTCCAGTTTACACGCGTGGGCCAGGAGATTTCCGTGGACCTTATCGCCGTGGTGAATAAGAGCGGTGACGCAAATACTTTTGCCCAGCGGGCGAAACTGGCCGCGGAGAAATCTCCTCTGGCACTCATCCTGGTGAGCAAGCAAGCCGAATCTATCGGTGCGGCATTGGAAGAGGTGGCGGGTAAAAGGCCTCTCATTTATGCCGCTGATGCCCAAAACTATGAAGACCTGGCCCGCCTGGCCAAGGATAAATCCACTCCACTGGCCGTCGTGGCCCAAAGCCTGGAGGAGGGTGCCGACCTCACCGAAAAGATTAAAGCCCTCGGCGTAGAGGACTTGATGCTTGATATAGGAGGAAAGGCCATAAAAGAGGCACTTCTCAATTTCACCAAGGTGCGCCGGGCGGCCATAAAACGCAACTTTCGTCCCTTAGGTTTTTCCATAATCACCTTTGCCGCAGATGGCGACCCCTATAAGACCATCGCCTTCGCCTCCACTTATATGGCCAAATATGCCGGCGTCGTCGTCACCGACTGCATAGAGCCCTGGCAGATACTGCCCCTTCTCACCGTGCGTCAGAATATGTACACCGACCCGCAAAAACCCATCCAGGTGGAAGAGAAAATCTACGCCGTGGGCGAGCCGGACGAAAATTCACCCCTACTTTTTACCACCAATTTCTCTCTAACCTATTACACAGTTGAAGGCGATGTGGAGGCCAGCCGCGTCCCGGCCTGGATACTGGCCGTGGATACCGAGGGCACCTCGGTTCTCACCGCCTATGCCGGCGATAAACTTACCGAAAAGACCGTGGCCCAGGCCCTGGAGAAAACCAAGGCCGCCGAGAAGATAAAGCATAAAAAACTTATCATACCGGGCCTGGCGGCGGTAATGAGCGGCAAACTGGAAGAAGAGACCGGCTGGGAGATTCTGGTAGGCCCCAGGGAACCTTCCCAGTTGTCCAAGTATCTGAATACCGTCTGGCGTGAGTCCGCTGCCGTGACTGCATAAGTGGCAATTTGCATTGCTTCTCTTAGCGCTGCAGTCCCACCTGAGGCGGGCTGCGGACTTATCGTAGTTTCCTGAGCAGAGCGAAAGAATCGTTCAGCCCCGTTCAGTGGTGGAAATATCTCCTATGCCCGAAACTTCAAGAAAATTTCAGGTTAGATTTCTTCCCGAAGGCATATCTGCGAGAGTCCCTTCCGGCAGCACCATCCTCGAAGCCGCTCATCAGGCCGGCGTTTATCTCGCCAGCCTTTGCGGCGGGATGGGCTACTGCGGCAAATGTCGCGTGATTCTGGAGAAGGGCTCGGTAAAGAAAAGACCCACCACTCTTCTTTCCCCTGAGGATGAAGCCGCAGGGGTAATCCTGGCCTGCCAATCCCAGGTAACAGAGGATATTGTCGTAAGCGTTCCTGAGGAAACGCGTCTGGCCGAGGGCCGCATCCTGGAGGGCGAGGAGGCCCCGCCGGTGGCTTGCGAGGAGGTGCGCGCCCGCAAATTCACATATAGCCCTTTGGCCCGCAAGGTGTACCTTGAACTCCAGCGTCCCACCATCGATGGCCCCATTCCGGATAGAGAACGCTTAATGCAGGGCCTCAAATCTTCTGAGGATATTCCTGAGCCAGCCATAAACCTTGAAGTCATAAAGGAACTATCAAGTGTCCTCTGGCGGGACGAATGGCAAGGCCAGGTCACCGTTTCTCTCGCTTTGCGTGATTTGGGTCAAGAAGAAGGCGCTCCCGCAAAAAGCCGCATCCTTTCTGTAGCCCCGGGTGATGAAACCAAGACTTCTTTCGGTGTGGCTATGGATGTGGGCACCACCACCCTGGTGGTAAATCTCGTGCATCTTCCCAGCGGCCACACCATCGCCTCCGAGGCAAAATACAATTCTCAGATGCAATATGGCGAGGATTACATCCAGAGGATAATGTATATCTCCGAGAACGATGCCTTAGAAGAACTTCAGCGGCTGGTGGCAGATGACCTCAATGAACTTATCCAAAAGGCGGCCTCTCAAATTTCTGTGGACCCTGAGGATATTCTGGTGGCCACGGCCGCGGGAAATACCGCTATGCTCCACATCCTGCTGGGGCTTGACCCCCAGCGCATTCGCAAAGAGCCTTATATTCCCTCAGCGAATTTCATCGGGCCGGTCCCGGCGCGGGAGATTGGGCTTGATATTCACCCGCGCGGCGTGATTTACCCCTTGCCATCAGTGGCCGCCTATATTGGCGCTGATATAACCGGCGGCGCGGTTAGCGTAGGTGTTGACCATTGTCCGCATATATCTTTGTTCATAGATTTAGGCACCAACGGCGAGGTAGTTCTGGGAAATAGGGAATGGCTGATGGCGGCTTCCTGTTCTGCCGGGCCTGCATTTGAAGGAAGCGGGGTAAAGCACGGTATGCGCGCCGCGGCCGGGGCTATGGAGGAAGTTTCTATTACTTCTTCAGGTGAGGTGCGCTACAGGACCGTGGGCGGAAAGCCTCCCCGGGGCATCTGCGGCTCCGGGCTCCTGGATACCCTCGCCGAACTCTTCCGCACCGGCATCCTGGACCGCAGCGGCGTGCTCCAGGAAGGCCCTGCGGGCAAGCGCCTGCGCGAGGGAGAGGACGGCCCCGAATTCCTCCTGGTGGAAAAAAGCGAGACTTCTACCGGGCGAGATATAGTCATCACCCAGCCGGATATAGATAATCTGATGCGCTCAAAGGCCGCGGTTTATGCCGCCGTATCCTTGCTGATGGAAGCCACTCAGATGACCTCAGAAAAACTCGACCACATCTTCCTCGCCGGTGGTTTTGGCAGTTTCCTGGATGTAGGGAAGGTGGTTTTAATCGGAATGCTTCCAGATGTGCCTGTGGAGAGAATTCACTTCGCGGGCAACACCTCCATCGCCGGGGCCAAACTGGCGCTCCTTTCCACCCAGGCGCTTGAAGCCATAAGCAAAGTGGCCGGACGGATGACCTATATTGACCTGATGACCAATCCCAAATTTATGGATGAATTTGTAGCGGCAAATTTCCTGCCGCATACCCAGGTGGAGCGTTTTCCCTCTGTGGAAAAATTTCTCGCTTCCGGGGGAAAGGAATAAGAGAGCAATGAAAGGCCGAGATTGTAGAATGTTGCTGTGTGCGGGGATATTTCTTTTTATCGCTTTTAGTCTCTTGTCTTTTCGGCCATCGCTGCTCCTGGGCGATGTGGGAGGCGTCAAGGCGCCGGGAGCGGATTTGGCTGCTATCACCAGTAAGGTGGAAAAGGCGGTTGCCAGCCTGCGGGGCCTGGAATTCAAATCTTCCGTTATTCCTGAGACGATGTCCACAAGCGAGGTGAGACCATATTTCCTGAAACTGCTGGCCGAGGAAATGTCCGACGAGGAAATTAAAGCCGCGGAAAAGACGCTGGTGAAATTCGGCCTTATCCCTCACGACCTTGACCTGAAAGAGACGATAGTTGAATTGTTTGTGGAAAATGTGGGCGGATTTTATTATCCCAAGGAAAAGAGATTGGTATTGGTGGGCCAGTCTCCTTTCGTTTATCAGGGGCTATGGGGGGAAGTGCTTCTGGCCCACGAACTTACGCACGCGCTCACCGACCAGCACTTCGACCTGGAAAAGTTTCTGCCCTCCCAGCGGGGAAACGATGACTTCGATTTAGCCCGTCAGGCGGTGGGGGAGGGCGATGCCACCTTGATTATGTTTGAATATATGCTGAGGGGCTGGGATAAAGATGCCGGCCAGGTCCCCGGCCTTTTGACTATGCTGGAACTTTCCGCCGCAGTTCCTGCTCCGGCCACGCTCAAGACCCTACCGCTTGTCTTTCGTGAAAATCTTATTTTCCCCTACGCCCGGGGCTATCATTTCGTGAGCCGCATCAAGGAAAAGGATGGCTGGGATGCGGTAAATCGCCTCTACCAGAATCCTCCTTCTTCCACCGAAGAAATCCTCCATCCGGAAAAATTCCTCGCCGGCAATGATAGAGCCGTAAAGGTCAGTCTACCTGACCTCAGTGAAATCCTGGGCGAGACTTACCAGCCCCTCGACCAAAATACCCTGGGTGAATTGAATATAGCCATCCTTTTGATTGAATTTCTTGGCGCTGAAGAGGCGAGTAAGGCTGCGGTGGGCTGGGCCGGCGATGAGTATGCCTCTTACGAAGCCGAAGGCATTCTAATAGTCTGGCTCACCCTCTGGGATACAGCAGAAGACGCTCAGGAATTTTATTCGGCCTACGGCCATCTTGTGGTTAACAAGTACCGCAGGGAAAACGAGGAAGGTATTGAGCAGGAGGAGGGCAAGGCACGCCTCTGGATGACCGAGGAAGACATAGTTCTTCTGGAAAAACGGGGAAGTTCGGTTATAATCGTTGAGGGCGCCAAAAAAGAGTTTCTGGAGAGGCTGAGAGAGGCCTTGTGGTCCGAGAGACAAGTGGCCAGTCAAGGGAAGGGGGGCCAAAGATGATGGGATTTGGGCCGGCAATAGGAGGTATATTTTTCATTTTTCTTTGGTTGCTGTGGTTTGGTGGTTTTATCGTCGGATACATTATTATGTTGATTGCTATATGGCGGGCTATGAAGGCCCACGAGAATATCTCCCAGACCTTACTTCGCATCGCACTTAATTATGAAAAGAAAACCACTTAAGCCTCCGCTCGCCGTAACGCAGGGTCGTCCCTGACCCCGTGCGGTGCGCACTAACCACCTGACGAATGACCAGTTACGAGTGACGAATCATCAGGCGAGTATTTGAGGAGGTAGATATGGAGCTTCCCAGCGTGGAGGAAAGGAGCACCAGCGCAGTAAATGTGGTCACCATCGGCGCTACCACAGCCGAAGGCGGCACCAGAGAAAAGGTGATAAAAGTGGGCGGCGCCCGCACCCTGCCTTTTTTGGATTTTGAAGGCGAGGTGGGCGAAAGACCCGTGGTGGCTATGGATGTCTTGGATATGGTGCCCGAGGACTGGCCCGAAGCGCTGGCTGCCGCTCATCGAGATGCCTGGGATGACCCGGGAAAATGGGCCAAGAAATGCGTGGAGGAATACGGCGCTGACCTCATTTGCATCAAACTCGACGGCACCCATCCGGATAAGGGCGATAAAAGTCCGGAAGAGGCGGTGGAGGCAGTGACCAAAGTCAAGGAGGCCGTGGGGGTTCCCCTCATCGTCTGGTCCGCTGGAGATGATGAAAAAGATAACAAGGTGATGCCCAAAGTGAGCCAGGCCCTGGCCGGCGAGAATTGTCTTTTGGGCACGGTGAGCGAGGATAATTACAAGACCCTTACCGCGGTCTGCATCGCCGACAATCATAATCTCATCGCCCTTGCACCTATTGATATAAATATCGCCAAACAGGTGAATATACTGGTTACCGATATGGGCTTTCCCCTGGAGCGCATCGTTATGTTCCAAACAACCGGGGCCTTAGGCTACGGTCTTGAGTATGTTTATTCCATACAGGAACGCCAGCGCCTGGCGGCATTGGCTGGTGATAAGATGATGCAGATGCCGATGATTTGCGATGTGGGCTATGAATCTTGGCGGGCCAAGGAGGCTAAGACCCCGGATGAAGATGCGCCCGAGTGGGGGCCTCAAGCAGACCGCGGGACTATGTGGGAGACCATAACTGCTGTGGTCCTTCTCCAGTCCGGGGTCGATATACTCCGAATGCGCCATCCCAGGGCAGTAGAAGAGGTGAAAAAGGTTATAGACGAACTTTTTGCCCCCTCTGAGAAGTCGTAACTCACTATCCGAATGACGAGTGACGAGCAACGAAAGGAGCAAAGATGATTGCCATTGGCGAACGCATAAACGGGATGTATGAGGATGTGAAGAAAGCCATCGCTGAAAAAGACCCGGGACCCGTGCAGGACCTGGCCCGCCGCCAGACCGAGGCCGGAGCGAAATTTTTGGATATAAATGTGGGCACCGCCGCCGCCGACCGCGAAGCCGCTATGCGCTGGCTGGTGCAGGTCGCTCAGGAGACCGTTGATACCCCGCTTTCCATAGATAGCACCAATTTTGATGTGGTTTGTGCCGGCGTGGAAGCGGCTAAAAATCCCGTGCTCATAAATTCCACTAAAGGCGAGCCCGCGCTGCTGGAAAAATTTGTCCCACTGGCGGTAGAAAAGAATGCCCAACTTGTGGCCTTAACTATGGATTCCCGCGGGGTTCCCGCAGATGTGAATACCAGAGTGGAGATTGCCGCCACCGTGGTGACATTTGCTTTGGAAAAAGGCCTTGACCCCTCACGCCTTTTTATTGACCCCATCATACTTCCCATAAATGTAGCCCAGGATCAGCCCCAGAAGATTCTTGAGGCTATGCAGCAGATAAGGATGCTTTCCGACCCGGCGCCGCACATTGTAGTGGGCTTGAGCAATGTTTCACAGAGCACCAAGGTGCGCTCCCTCTTAAATCGCACCTTTTTAGTGATGGCGCTGGCCGCCGGGCTGGACGCCGCTATTGTGGATGTTTTTGATAAAGAGTTGATGGATGCGGCCATCACCGCGGAAATCATCCTTAATAAGTCTATCTACAGCGACGACTATTTGCGCGCCGCCAGAAAATAAGACCCGCGCATGAAAATAAAATTGTCAATTGCACCAAAAAGATGAATTACTCCAAACGGTAATAATGCTGTCTCGCTGCCCAACAGCCTCCCTAACTGGCTCGTATCAATACTATATTCAAAGTGTATAGAAAAACCTCCGGGCTTGCCCCTAATAGAGCGTCTGGGATCTTATTGCTTCCCCCACCTTAGTCCAAAAATTTTGTTTTCCCGTTTTTGCCCAAAATCTTGCTGCCCATAGCCGCCTGCAAAACCAGTTGACAGTAGGGATTCTCTTTATTATATTGGCGGTGGACAAAGTTAATTAGGGAGAAATCTGTGATAATCATCCCCATCGGCGATATAAATCCCAGGCGCAGGTTCCCCTTCGTCAATTACGGTCTTGTTGCCGTAAATGTGGGGATATTCATCGCGTTCTTTTTCCGGCCTGAATATGAAAGAATAGTGTATTACTACGGGCTTATTCCCGCGGAGTTTAGATACCGCGACCTTTTCACCTCGGCCTTTCTGCACGGCGGCGCTCTACACCTCTTCGGCAATATGCTTTATTTGTGGATTGTGGGCGATAATGTGGAGGACCGGCTGGGGCATCTGGGGTATCTGATGTTTTATCTTATGAGTGCCGCAGCCGCCGGTTTCGTGCACATTGCTTTTAACAGGGGCTCGCCAGTTCCTACCATCGGGGCCTCGGGAGCGGTAAGCGGTGTCCTGGGGGCCTACGCGTTTCTTTTCCCCCGGAGCCGCATAAAATTCTTGTTTGTATTCTGGGTCCTTTTTTTCGTGCGGGTGGGCACGCTATATCTACCCGCGGTGGCGGCCATCGGCTTTTGGTTTTTGCTGCAACTGTTTTTCGGCCTTAAGGTGACAGGCCGTCCTATGATGGGAGGTGTGGCCTACTGGGCGCACATCGGAGGGTTTCTCTTCGGTCTTATCTTGGTGCTGCTGGCGAGACAGATGGGCTTAGTAAGCCGCCCGCGCCGCCGCTAAGCCCGGAGTTCGTCATTCGAGACTTGTCATTCGTCACTCGGATGACCAATGACGGATGACGAATATGTTGGGGTGGACAAATGGATGAAAGTTTAGAGATAAGGAATGCTTTGGAGGCCGGTAGGTTGGAGGAGGCCTTAAAGCGTTATGAAGAGTATCACATGGGTCTGCTGGTAAAGCCCCTCCAGTCCGAAGTGCATCTCGTCGTAGGAGAGGCCTACCAGAATCAAGGCGAGGTAAGCCGGGCCATAGAGGCCTACAATAGATTCCTGCGGCTGGGAAGGAGACATTCCCAAACTGGCGAGGTCAACTACCGCCTGGGCTTTATCTATTCCCGCATCCTGCGTGATTACTCAAAGGCCAAAAGATACCTTCACGCGGCCCTCCGCTTCCATCCGGTTGAAGCCAAAAGAAACGAGGTCGAAAAGGAACTGAATGCGGTAAACGACTATCTGGAAAGAGTATTTATCCCTTCGGAAGAGGATGTGGATATAGGCGAGGCTTACGCCGTCATCCGACAAACTGAAGAGCAGATTGACATATCGCAGGTAGGAAGACTGATGGCCAAGGCAAGAGGTGTTCCTCTGGCCGAGGCTACAGGCGACCTGCGTCGCTCCCGGGGCATCCTGGTGGAGGAACTGGAAGGCTCCCGTGCCGTGGGCCTGGCCCGCGAACTTCAAGCCGTGGGTATCCCGGTTCTGGTGGTTAAAAGGAAAGACCTCATTTCATTGCCCAAGCCTCAGGCCACAACCAGTGCCGACTTTGATGCCGGAGGCCTTCGGTTCCAGGTAGGGCAGCAAGTGATAACTCGACGATGGGAGGATGTGTTTCTGGTAAGCGGAGCTCGGGTGGAGATGGAAAGGCGGGAAAGGATTATTGAACAAGGGCCCAGGCGCTACGGTATGGTCGGTCGTTTGCCCGTGCAATATTATGACGGCAAACGAGTCCGATATAAATCGGTGAAGGAAAGAGAAGTGGTAGTGGATTTTTTTATGCTGGAGCCCTGGAGTTCATATCGTCTCAGGCAGAGGCATTTTAATACTACGCTTGCCAGAAAACGCCTGGGGGATAAGGCCCCGGCAAATTTCCTTAGCGCGGTGAGGGAAATATTGAAATTTGGTCACGGTTTGGCTATGAGTAAAGGAATGCTCCTTATGGGTAGAAAGGCGACAAGTCAGGAGTGGCGCGAAGCCACTTTCCGCTCTTTGCAGGAGTTCGAAAACCACAGTTGGTGGCTTCTGCAACTGGAGGAATACGGGGCATTGTGAATTAGTTGACCGTATGTCGTCGGCCGAAAGAGACGAGCGCTTGCCGTCCTTTATGCCCACCGACAAGCGCCTTATTTTTTTAGAAAGGCAGGTAGAATATGCGCAAGATTTTAGTTTCGGGTCTTGTTTTATTGTTCACTTTTTACCCTTTTTCTCTCACCGGTGATTCGAGTCAGGAGTTAGAAGTGAAGAAGGTGCCAGAAGGACAAGGCCACAGTGACATTACCAAAGCGGATATTCAACCACTTATCCTATCCTTAACTGATGTGGTGGAACTGGCGCTAAAGAATAACCTGGGTATAGCCGTGGAGCGATACAGCCCCAGGATTAGCGAGTTGGAAATCGTCAAAGCCGAGGCCGAGTTCGACCCGGAGTTTGCCGCAGAAGTTAGCGGCGGTGGCACCACCAGTCCGGGATTTAGCACCTGGGCGGGAGAAACGGCCTTAACCGCCCGGCGCGACAAAGAAATCAATTTAGAGGCCGGCCTCAGCAAAAAATTTTCCACCGGCGCCACCGGTTCCGTCCTGCTTTACACGCGCAGATTGCAAACCAACCGTAGTGGGATTTTCCTCAATCCTTCCTGGTCGAGCGATTTGACCTTCTCCTTGACCCAGCCCCTGCTCAAAGATTTTGGCCGAAAAATTAATGAGGCCGAGATACTCATCGCCCGCAACAATGAATCCATCTCGCTTAATGAATTTCACTCCAGGGTGCTGGAGGTCGTCGCTGGGGCCGAGGAGCTCTATTGGGACCTGGTCTTTGCCTACGAGGACCTGGAGGTGAAAGAGCGCTCACTGGCGCTGGCCAAAGACCTCCTGGAGAAAAACACAAAGCGGGTGGAGGCCGGTGTCTTGGCGCCCATAGAGACGCTGCGCCCTCAGGCGGAACTCGCCGCCCGCGAAGAAGGAGTGGTTATCGCCCGCTCTCGCATCCGGGACCTGGTCGATGAGCTTAAGAACATCCTCAATCTCAACCCTATCTCTGCCAGCCAGGAGGCGACTATCCGCCCTGCGGATGCGGCTTTATATGAAGCGGTCGAGGTGGACCTCGACTCATCCACAAAAGAGGCGCTGGAGAACCGTCCTGATTATGCCCAGGCCAAAAAAGACCTGGAAAATCTGGATATTTCCTTAGTGGTGGCAAAAAATGCCACGTTGCCGCAACTGGACCTCGGCGCCACCTATAATGTAAACGGGTTGGGCGGAAACCTGGGAAATGATGTGGATATGCTGGCCACACCAGATTTTTTTGATTGGGAAGTGGGTTTAAATTTCGCCATTCCTCTGGGCAATCGCAAGGCCAAAAGCGAATATCTCCAGGCCAAATGGGAGAAGGAAAAGGCCATTCTCGGCCTTAAATGTGCGAGAGGTGGGAACTAATCTCAGGCGCATCGAGACTAATCGCCGGGCGAGGGAGTTGGCCGAAGATCTCCTCAAGGCCGAGGAGAAAAGGTTTGAGTTGGGTCTGGGAAGTAGTCTGGATGTGCTGGAGGCCCAGAAGGATGTGACCTCGGCCCAGTCCGCCGAACTCGAGGCCATTATAGATTACAATATCTCTTTAGTGCGGCTGGCCGAGACCGAGGGCACGCTCGTGGCCCAATCAGGCGTAATTATCCAGGAATAATTGTTCCTATCCTGGCCCCGGCCCGTACGGGTGGGGCCGCTCAGGCAGAGATACTACGGGCGCCAGGCGTCCCTACGGGCCGGCTGTATGGTGCGGCGGGCTTCACTCATTTGGTCAGGGCCGCAGCGACCTTCTTGATAGCCTTGGCCATAAGGCGCATATGTTCTTCTTCAAGGGTGGGATGCACCAGGGTGATAAATGTCCTATCCTGATGCCAGGCCGCATTGGGACAATTCACCTCGGCGTATTTCACGCTCTTTGCATTTGTGTATTCTTTGCTCCTGAAGGGAAACTTGAAGCGGCCGAAGCCACCCTGCTCGGTAAAGGCCCGCTCCATATAGCACTGCGGCCAGAATACCGGACCTGCGGGTGCTCCTTCGGCCTTTACCGCGTCGGCGAATTCTTTTGCCTTCTTGCAGGTGAGGAGGCCGAGGTCAAGGGTGATGGGGAAGACGAAGAAGCCGTTGACAATGCCTCGCTCGTTGTGGATGGGGAGATATTTCACCCAGGGTTCTTCCCTTAGTTCCTCAATTAGAATCTCGCCGTTTCGCCTGCGTCGGGGTAGATGATAGGTATCCAGCCGCTCCAGTTCGCATATGCCGATTATGGACTGAATCTCGGTCATCCGGTAGTTGTAGCCGACCATATTGTGGATGTAGGGGAGTCGTCCCTCCTGTTCAAGGAGCCGGCGTCTCTCCTTGACATCATAGCCGTGGTCGCGAAAGGAGCGGCAGTTCCAGGCCACTTCCTCATCGTTGGTAATTACCGCACCGCCCTCGCCGCCCGTGGTGAAGGTCTTGCTCTGACAGAAACTGAAGCAACCCACATCGCCGATAGTGCCGGCCTTCCTTCCTTTATAGGTTGCTCCGTGGGCCTGAGCGGCATCTTC
>LIZR01000066.1 GCA_001302825.1 Planctomycetes bacterium DG_23
CGTCATCCCAGTACCCAGGAATATCGTTCTTTGATATAACTCCACCACTGCTTCAGTTCTGAAAAATCTTTTACTGGGAAGCGGCCAAACAGTTCTTCTGTGGTCACGCTGGCGAATCTATCTTTACTATGAACCAGTCGCTTCCAAACCTCAGTTACTGATGCAGCGAGCGGACCAAGGGCTGGTGAGGTAACCTTTTGGAAGTCGTGGTTGCTCGCTGGTGCGATATGAAGAACACTTACAATATCTGCACCTAATTCGCGAGCACACTCCATTTCGTGGGCCAGCAATTGCTGACGCATCAATTGGTAAAAAGGCTCATAAAATAGGGCATTGAAGCAAGGAAGGAGGGCCTTGTTGAGCGGGCAATCTTCTCGCTCATATAGGGGGGCGTAGATGCGGGTCCGGTCTGTGCCCCTACGGCTGACTTTCAGGGAAGTGCCTCTATATTGTTCCGTGTATTTCCATTCAATTAGCGCAATCTGGCAGATGCCGTCCTTCCGCTCAAATAATAGGGCTGCGTCGGCACTCGTGAAGTTAGCGCCTCTGGTGCGCTTGCCGCCGTGACGGACTTTTTCATTGAGGTAATTGGCCTTGCCTATCCACTCGAAGGATAGATACATTCCCTCTTCTTCCATCGGCAGGACTCGCTGGATTGTGGGGAAAATGGGTCGAAAGAGTTCCACCAGCGCATCGTGTTTGTCAGCGAATGGAAAGAGAAAGTTCACACACGAGACCTGGGAATCGCATAGATGGTTACTCGGCATTCGGTTTTCCCCGTGGTGCCACTTTATCTCGTGCCGGGTAAAATAGTCAATAGCCGCTTGCCGAATCTCTTGGAATAAGTTAACCTCAGCCTGGCTATCTGGTAAGCAGAAAGGACGGGACTTGCCTCTATAAATGCCGTCTTCCCTCGCACCGGCGAAATACGGGGAAGTCCTCTTCACTTTCGTCTGACGCTCTTTTTCGGCTTTAAGGAAACGCCCCATTCTCTTGGGTCTCTTGTGCTCTCAGTTAAAAAGCGAAATTTCATTTAATCTATACGGGCTGTCATTTTTGCTCCGCCGCTGGATTAATATGGGTTATCAGAAAGTGGAAGGCAATTAGACTTTGAGGGTGATAAGGTTTATCTGGGCTCGCTCGCCCTGGCCTAAGCCCAATTCAGCGGCCCGGTTTATATGACAGGCATTGCGACCATTACGTATGGGCCAATCAGCACCCAACTCTTCCTTACGCTTGGCCTCGATTATTTCCTTGCCCATCACATCCATCGCCACCGGGTCGAATGTGGCCAAAACCCCCTGATAAAGCCAGCGGTAGCGCGGGTCATCACTGGGGCCTCTGTTATAGAGGGGCCGAAGCGCATCGCAGATAATCAGGCGCGTCTTCTCCCGGATGGGCCCTGCCGCATTGAGGTCGCCGATACCCTCCATATCATTTCCCGCCCCGTGAATGGCGCCGGGGTTTTTGATGGAACCCAGATGATTCTTCATGGCGCAAGTGATGCCGGAAGCCACATGGGTCTTGAGGATGGGCACATTGATGAGGGCGGTTATCTCTTGCGTGAGGACCTTACTCAAATAAATTTCGTAATCACGGGTGGGTAGTTTCACCGGCTCGCTTTCATAGCCCGGATAGCGTCTCTCATAGGCGCGCACGCCGGTCTTTCCTTTGTTTACAGGAAATCCAGCCCGGTCCAGTTCCCGGTCGTGTCGCTCGTAGATAATGATATTATTTTCCTTGACCCCGACGAGTTTGAGCCCCTCAATTATGCGCTCGACTAACTCCGGCCTGGTTGAGCAGTTGGCCCCGGCTATACAACTAACCTTAATACCCACGGTGTCGTCTTTGGAAAAAAGACTTCCCCAGGCGGCCTCGACGGAATCCTGGCCTGTTAGCCTGGTCACTGCCCTATCCAGCATCTGGTGTATGACCGGGGCATTATACGAAGGACCCGGGGCTACGGCGTTATTGCTACGCACCTGTATAATGCTGGAGGTGCCGGAAGCGGCTAAGGCCTTTCCCAGACCCAGCCTGCTCCAGCCCAAAGAAGCAGCGGCAATACCACAAGCGCCGTAAATGCTGCGCGAGAGAAACTCGCGCCGGCTCATCCCCCGAAGCATTTCACGCGCCTCGGCTTCAATCTCTTCCAGGCTCATTTCATCCTTGATTTTGTCTTTCTTCACCCCTTCTCTCCTTTTACTTTCTATAGGTATTTTACCACAAAACAGACAATTTATCAAGAGAAAACGAAAGGCATTGCCTTCTGGAATCAGAACCTCTTTTTTCTTGACTTGAAGATGCCCTGGGTGTAAGATATTTTTTTTAAGAATTCTTTTCTTCCGACTTGAGGCAGGAGGGCAAAAGATGCAAGAACTCACTTATGCCCTCATCACACCCTATAGCCTCTTAAGGAGCAGGACCGGAGGGATAATCGGGCGGCTATTGAATCTGGCTGACCTGGAATTTGTAGGTGCCAGGATGTATGCGCCCAGTGATAAATTCGTAGATAAATACGCCCAGACCGTGAAAGATGAGAAGTTGGACCGCACATTAAAGGAAGCCCTCTTAAATTACCTCTATGATTACTTGCGGCCCAAAAACCGTCTGGGTATTTCTAACCGCACTATTCTGCTTCTTTTCAAGGGCGAAGGGGCCATTGAGACCTTCAGACACCAGGTCCTGGGTGGGCTATCGGCTACGGCCTCGGCGGATACCGTCCGAGGGACCTTCGGCGATTTTATCGGCTATGCCACCGGGGAGATGGGATATTTTGAGCCCGCGGTCCTGGCCCCCAGTGGCCCCAAGATAAACAGACGCCAATTGGCCTTATTCGCCGAATATGCCGAGCGGGACGGAGGTGCTCTGGAGGAAGTGATTGAGTTTCCTGCTGATGTTAAGCCGGAGACGACGCTGGTCATCTTAAAGCCGGAAAACTTCCGCCGTCATTCCTCCCGCGCAGGAAACATAATAGATATATTCTCACGCAGCGGGCTCTATATCGTGGGAATAAAGCTATTTAGCTTTTCCGTAGCCCAGGCTGAGGAATTTTATGTGCCCCTGCTTAAGATATTTCCGGAGTCTCTGAAAGAAAATGTGGTGGAAAGATTGTGCAGCGCACTCAACCAGAACTTCGATTTCCCTATTTCTGACGAAATCTATTCGGAGATGGCCGAACTACTTAAAAAGTTGAATGCTAAAAGGGAGTTTGACCGCATAGTGGAATATATGAGCGGGGTTTCCCCCGGCTCGATCAAGAGCCCCCGGGAGCGCCAGAGGCCGGGCGGTGAACGATGTCTGGCTCTTCTTTACCGGGGGGCGGATGCGGTGGAGAAGATTCGCTCCATACTTGGCGTAACCGACCCGGGAAAGGCAGCCGAAGGGACCGTGCGCAGCGTCCTGGGATATGATATGATGCAGAATGCTGCCCACGCTGCAGATTCCGTGGAATCGGCCCAGCGCGAGCGCAAGATAATCGGCCTCTGGGGGAAAGATAAATCTGAAGAAAGAAAGATAATCCTGGAATATCTGGCGCAAACTGGTTAAACACACCGAGAGAGGTACAAACCTTGCTGGTAGAACGCCTGGTGGTGGGAGATTTTGCTTCTTGCGCCTATGTAGTAGCCAAAGGCGCCAATAGCGAATGTATTATCATCGACCCTGGTGCTGAAGGCGAGGCCTTGCTCAAAGTTATTGAAAAACATAATCTGAGACCCAAATTTATCGTCAATACCCACGGCCATTCCGACCATATTGGCGCCAACTCCTTCCTCAAAGAGCGCTTTCCTGATTTAAAGATTTGCATCCATAAAGAGGATGCCCGCATGCTCAAAAGCACCATAAAGAATCTGTCTCTTTTCTTGGGTCGCAGAGTCCGTTCTCCTAAAGCTGATCGCATCTTACAGCAAGGAGACGCCCTGGAAATAGAGGGGTGCTCTTTCAGCGTGCTTCATGTGCCCGGCCATACCAAAGGAGGCATTGCCCTTCTTCGCCAGGCAGAGGAAAATGACCCGACCGTTATCTTCACTGGCGACACCTTATTCGCCGGAGGCATCGGCCGAACCGATTTTCCCTCCGGAAACCAAAAACTACTGGTGCAAGGTATCAAGGAAAAGATTATGACCTTGCCGGATGACGCCCTGGTCTATCCCGGCCACGGCCCCCCCACTACGGTAGGCGAGGAGCGCGCCAACAATCCTTTCTTGTAAGAAAAATAGTGCAACAAAAAGTGCTGGCCCTTATTCTCTACGCCGGAGGAGTTCGAAAGCAAACGCCGCCAAATTACCATAGTGGCCGAGGCCGAAAAAACCTGGGCAAATTATGGCCTGAGTAGTGAACCGGTGAATGCTGAAGTAGAAAGGTTAAACCGGACCGAAACAAACCAGCGTCAGGTCATCGCTTTGCGGAGTGAGCCCCACGAACTCCTGCACGCCATTTGCTATGCGCTCCAGAACTTGGGTAGGCTCTGAGGGCCCGGCTTTTAGCACCTCGTAAAGCCGGGAGGAGCCAAATTGTTTGGCCTGCTGATTCATAGCCTCGGTCACGCCATCGGTGTAAAGAACTACGGTATCTCCCGGCTCAAGCGGGACTTCGGCTACTTCGTAGACAGTATCCGGTAGAACGCCCAAAGGGAAATTGATATTGGTGTCAACGGCCTGGACCTGGCCTTGAGGCTTACGGCGGATAAGCGCAGGTGGATGGCCGGCGTTGACCACGCTTATTTTTCGCTCCTTTGGATATAAGATAAGATAAAGAAGCGTAACGAATATTTCCTCGGTAACACTTCTGGAAAGATATTCATTAAGTTCGGTGATGACCCGCGCCGGCTCCGGTTCATTCAAAGTGAAAGAGCGGATGTCTGAGGTGAGTTTGGCCATAAGAAGCGCCGCGGAGATGCCCTTGCCCGAGACATCCCCTATCACTACTCCTAAATTCTCGGTCTGGCCGCTGGCTGCGGGCAAGCGGATGAAATCGTAAAAATCGCCGCCCACCTGGTAGGCCAGAGAATACTTCGCCGCAAAGGAATACCCCGGGATCACGGGCGTCTCCTCGGGCAGGAAACTTTGCTGCACCCGATGCGCTACCACAAGGTCGCGGTCCATTCTCTCACGCCGCAAGGCCTCCTGGTGCATCCGCACATTCTCCACCGCTATAGCCGCCTGTGTGGCTATACCCGTGAGCAAATCCAGGTCTTCGGAGGTAAACTTGGCCTTCTGATCTTGAGTATCAATATGGATTATGCCCAGGACTTCATCCTGATAGACCATCGGAGCGCACATCATAGAGCGAATACCGAAATCCACTATGCTCTGGCTTGGCCCTGCTGGGCCCAAACCGCGGAAGCGCTCGTCCTGCATAGCGTCTGAGGAAAGCACAGACTGACGCTTGGTGACAACTTCGTTGACTATGGTGCGACTGATGGATATTTTTCCCGCTCTAAGACGGGCCCGCTTGCGTACCGCCTGGGGGACGAGTTCCCCACTGCGCTGGTCCTTAATCATAACGAAGCCGCGGTCGGCCTGGGCGAAGACTTCAAAGAGATTATTAATTATCTCTTGAGAAAGCGCTCCCAAATCCAAAAGCCGCCCTAAGGCCCGCGTGGTGGATAGTACCGTATGCAGCCGCTCGTGCATAATTTTCAGCTCTTCAGGTGTTTCCGCCTGAGTCGCATCAAAGGCCCGAGTGGCATCTTTTACCTCAACAGTACTGACGATGGTAGAAGGGGGTTCATCCTCCTGACAGACGGTGTCGGCAAGAACAGAGCTGGTTTCCCGCTCGGTATATCGCAAGGCATAGTGGGCTATCTTAATTTCGTCGGCCTCTTTAAGAATAGAAACGGTTACCATCTGGCCATTGACGAAAGTGCCGTTTGAGGAACCCAAATCCTCTATGATAAAGCCTTTGTCGGATTTGGTCAGTCGGGCGTGATGCCGGGATACGCTTTCGTGGGGAAGCATAATTTCGCAGGTAGGACTTCGGCCAATTATAGCCCCGGGGGTTACTTCAAAAGTACTGCCCGCCTCCGGCCCCTCAATTATAACTAAAACAGCCAGAAATCACCTCCTCAAACTAATTATAATTCTAACTTACCCAAAGGTCAAATCAAGAATTTTTTAATTTTTTATAACATGAATTTCACGGAATAGACAAATAACACGAAAAACAAACAAAAGCAAATATCCGAAAATAACTCATTAGGTTGGAAGATGGTCCGCGGCTTTCGTGTTTGATAATTTTTAGTTTATGTGCCTTACAATTTTTGTTTGTCTAACCACAAAGGCCCATTATAATGAAGGTCAAAGTCTTGAAAGAAGAGGTCATTTATGTCCCGGCCCAGTTGGGATGAATATTTTCTCTCCATCGCCCGGGAGGTCTCCCGACGCTCCACCTGTCTCAGGCGTCAGGTGGGGGCCATTCTGGTCAAAGATAAGCGCATCCTCACCACCGGGTATAATGGCGCGCCCCGGGGGCTCCAGCATTGCGAAGTAACCGGCTGTCTCAGGGACAAACTCGGCCTTGCCCCGGGTGAAAGGGTGGAACTTTGCCGTGGCCTTCATGCGGAGATGAACGCGCTGCTTCAGGGCGCAATCCACGGCGTTCAAGTGGAAGGCGCGACCCTATACAGCACCGACTCCCCTTGCGTTTCCTGCGCCAAGATGCTCATAAATTGCGGGGTCAGGCGTATCGTATCGGCAGGCGATTATCCAGATGCCTTAGCCAAGGAGATGCTTGCCGCTGCCGGTGTGGAGGTGGTCTTGATGGAAGGAAATCCGGCTTAACAACCCGTGGAGGCAAAAATGAATTGCGCCGAATGTGAAGACAAAGCCTGCAGACAGGGAAAGGTCTGTCACACATTTACCGATGAGTTGCGGGCCAAATATCAAAGAAAAGAAGTCAAAAGAACTATGCATGCCGCCGCTGAAATAGAAGCCAGCTATTATATGAAAGCCACCCGCCTGGAAGAACTTATCCATTTCGCCGAAGCAATGGGTTTCAAACGCTTGGGCATCGCCTTTTGCATCGGCTTATCCGAAGAGGCCAGCATATTGGAGAAAATACTCAAGCAAAATTTTGAAGTATCCTCGGTCTGCTGCAAGGTATGCGCGGTGGATAAGGGAGACTTCGGCCTCGCAAAGATGAGAAAGGATGGATTTCAGGCTATGTGCAATCCGATAGCCCAGGCCACCGTGCTTGAAGAGGCAGATACTCAGTTAAATATTATTGTAGGGCTTTGTATGGGGCACGACATCACTTTCAGCCTTCATTCTCACGCCCCGGTCACCACTTTAGTGGTAAAAGACCGCGTTTTAGGACATAACCCTGTTGCCGCCCTTTACTCCAGATACTATAAAGGGACCAAATTTGGCCTTAAGACCTGAAGAGGTGAAATGTGCCTATAAGATTTACCTGCTCTTCCTGCGGCAAAGCGCTTAAGGTGGCCGAAGAGATGGCCGGGAAGCAAGGGCGCTGTCCTTTTTGCCAGAGCACAGTTACTGTGCCACTTTCAGCCCCTCCTTCCGAAACCGAGGAAAAAATAGAAATTGAGGAGAGGGAGGAAACAAGACTGTTTGAGACGGAGGGAACTCCCGAAGGGCTGCGCCGCTGCCCCAGCTGCGGCATCTTGGTGGAAAAGAGTGCTCGCGCCTGCCCTCGCTGCCGCGCTGACCTTACAACAGCCGAAGAGGCCGCGAAGACCGTTGCCCCACGTCGCCTCCCTCGGGAAAAGGCCGCACTCCATCCGGCCTCGTTCTGGGCGGCACTGCCTTATACTTTTGCTTATCCCTTTAATCGCAAGGGGATTTTTATCTTAATCCTGGGCACGGTATTAATTTTATTTGTCGGCATTATCCAGACTATCCTTGCCTTCGGCGGTATCTTGGGCGCTCTTGCGCAGCTTATCGTTGCCATCTTTACCTTCGGCTATATAGGTTCGTATATGTTTCGCATTATTGAGGAAACAGGCGGGGGCGGGGAGCAGCCGCCTCCTTTGCCGAGCATTACCGATTATGTAGAGGATATCGTCATTCCTTTCCTACAACTTCTTGGCACTCTTCTCGCCTCTTTCGTTCCCCTTATCCTCTACTTGATTTTGTGCGTCGGTTTCCGCATCCCAATACAAGGGATTATTGTGTTGGTGCTCTTCATATATGCCCTGGTTTCTTTTCCCATGGGTCTCACCGTCATGGCTATGTCTGGTTCCGCGGCTGCGTTAAATCCGGTACTCATTGTAGCCTCCATTCTCAAGGTACCTCTGCACTACCTGGGAGCATTAGTTTTTCTCGTAATTAGCCTGGCTTTGCAAGCTCTTGGTTTGAAGGTTACTCTTCCACAGGTGCCCATCTTAAGCATCATTTTAGCACAATTCATCTCCCTCTATTTTCTTATGGTGAATATGCGCGTCCTGGGCCTTATATATCGTTATAATGAAGAGAAACTTGGCTGACCCCGTTAGACCTGAAAAAGAGGTCCAGCGGGGCTGTCCTTAGAAGCGTGGGTCAAAACTCATCAAGCCTCACCCGGGAGTTGCCATTTGTGATAAACTGGCTTGCTTCTGAGGGAACCTCTTAGAGGTCGGGCCGGGTATATTTTTTGAGACCAGTCCACTCCTACGAAAAGGTGGCATATGCCCATAAAATTTCCCTGTCCTTCCTGCGGCAAGGGGCTTGAAGTACCCGATGAGGCCGCCGGGAAGTATGAGCACTGCCCTCATTGCAGAAATTCCATAAGAATACCCCTTCCGGGCAAACCCCGTGGGGCCGAGGAGAAAATAGCATCTGAGGAAGAAGAATTGAGACTGGTCAAGGAGGAAATCCCTGCCGATGTGCGCCGCTGCCCCGGCTGCCACATTCTGGTGGATAAAAGAGCCCGCGCCTGTCCTCGCTGCGGCACTGACCTTCTTACCGGTATGAAATTCATTAAGTCGGCCACTTTATCGCCCCGCTCTAAAGAAAAAGTCAGCCCTCACCCGGCCGCCTTCTGGGCCGCCCTGCCCTATGCTTTGGTTTATCCGCTTAATCCCAAGGGCCTGGTCCTTCTCGTAGGTGGAACTATATTTTTCACCTTAGTGGGGTTCCTTGGCCGATTTCCCATTTTAGGCCTCATCGTAGCACTCTTCGCTATTGGCTATCTCGCCGCTTATATGTTCTCAATTATAGAAGCAACTGCGACCGGCGAAGATTTGCCGCCGGATTGGCCGTCTTTCACCAACTTCATAGATGATATTCTGCGGCCCTTCGGCCTGCTTATTGTTACAATACTCTTTTCATTCGGCCCTTTTTTCATTTATGCGGCCCTTTTTGAGGCGAAAGGCACCGCGCCCCAAAGTGCTATCGGTTGGCTGCTCCTCGTATATGCAATCGTTTATCTGCCGATGGCCTTAATTGCTATGGCCATAGTTCAATCCCTGGCCGCCTTAAATCCGGTGCTTATTATCGGCTCTATCTTCAAGGTGCCTCTACATTATTTTGGTGCATTAATTTTTCTCGGGCTTATTTATGTCCCGCGATTTCTGGGTGGCCGGGCCGGTGTTCCGCATATACCCATCTTTAGCGCCCTGGTAAGTCAGTTCATTTCCCTCTATTTTCTTATGGTGGAGATGCGCGTCCTGGGGCTTCTTCATCGGTATAACGAAGAGAAACTCGGCTGGTTTTAGAAAGAGAGGCCTAAATTGAAAGCCAGAGTAGTAACCGACATAGGAGATATAATCGGGCCCATAGATAGAAATATCTACGGCCATTTTATAGAGCATTTGGGAAGATGCATCTACGGAGGCATCTGGGCAGGTGAGGAAGCAAAGATACCTCACCTGCGGGGCTTTCGCAAAGATGTGCTGGAAGTGGTGAAGCGCCTGCGGCCCCCGATAATCAGATGGCCCGGGGGAAACTTCGCCTCCGGCTACCATTTTGAGGATGGCCTGGGGCCGAGGGACGCTCGCCCCAGAAAATTTGACCTCGCCTGGCGCAAAGAAGAGTCCAACGAATTCGGCACCGATGAATTCATAGATTTTTGCCGCGAGGTAGAAACCGAACCCTATATCTGCGTCAATACCGGCTCCGCCCCACCGGAGGAGGCCGCACATTGGGTGGAATATTGCAACTCCCGCACGCAT
>LIZR01000067.1 GCA_001302825.1 Planctomycetes bacterium DG_23
AACGAGCGGGGGCCAGACCGGCCGGCTTCCTTATTGGAGTGAGGCCGCTAAGCTTTCAATCTCTCATTCACGAGGCCAAGCAATGTCACGCAGACAAGTTTTGTTGTGCGCGGTCTTACCACTATTGTCCGCGTTGTAGCAATATCTACAAACAGGATAGTTCTTCCCAAACATCTATCAGGCGGTGGTAGTTTTTAAGCATTACTGGTGTTATTTCACTAATAGGCCCGTCGGAAGTCTTCAAGACCATATGATGCCTGCCTCCCTCAAATGCCTTCCTGGTGGCCTCTTCCACCACATCAGCACTTTCGTTAGCCAGAATGCGGGCCTCAATATTGCCGCCCAGGGTAATTCTGCCCGCGGCCACTTCCTTGGCTTCGGCAAAAGTGATGTCGCCATCCGGTGGGGGCTCCACCGGTTCAAAGAAATCACCTCCGCGCTCAATCACCATTTTTAGGGTGGAACGGACATTGCCGTGGCAGTGCACATGACATAATGCCCCGGCATCGTGAATGCGTGAAATCAATTCTCTTTCGAACTCTTGCACCAACTGTTCATATAGTCTGGGAGAGCCCATGGGCGGGGTAAGCCATTCGCATCCGCCCATCCAGACATAATCAATGGTTTCAGGGGTTAGCAAGACATCCAGCACATTGAGAATGCGCTCTTTACAAACAAGCGTTAGTTCCTTGATGAGGTTAAGCTCAGTGGCACAAAGCTCAAGAAAGTATTGATAAGGCATCATCCCGGCGACGCAGACAAAAGGGGAAGAGATGCCTGTCCTCAATATGCTTTTCTCATAGAAGTTTGAGGGCAGTTGTGAAAGGTCTGGAGGCGCAAGGTCCGGGGGAAGTTCCCAGGGAATAGAGCGAATCTTTTCTATATCGTCGAGCGATGCAACCGGATATTTTACGGTCCAGATAGTTCTGGTCAAAGGGTTCTGGGTGGTGATAGCAGTCAATTTGCCCTTAGGCGTCGCAATTTCTGAAGTTACTATAACATCACCATTTTGCTCCTCACGGCTTACCTCATCAATGAATTGCGGAGGAGTCACGAGATACCGGTTCACATATGAACGACATACCACAAATGAAGCGCAGTAGTCAAAAACGCGATGCGCAATTTCTCGTCTGGCAGGGTCTGCGTCCGCATCAATTTGGGCCTGATTGGCGAAAAGGAAACCATCAAGCATCAGTGGCACCCTATCTGCTTTTCGGCCTTTCAGCGTTTCAATGAAGCGGTTGCGCAGATTCAAGGCAAATCACTCCTTAACAGGCGTTATTGTACTTGCACCGACCCAAAAGTCACATTCGTACTCCTCGGAACCCCGAAGGGCTCCTTCGGAGTCCTGAAAGGGTGGACGCAGTTGCCATCGTTTGGGCGTCTGCTTCACTACTCGCGCCTGGGGAGGGCGAGGGTGCGCTGGAGGTATTTGTGGTCCTCTTCGGATTCAGGCGCTTTGCCGGCGAGTTTTTCACATACCAAATCCAGCAGCCGCAAGTAATCCATTCCGAAGGCCCGGTGCATAGTGAACCAGCCCTTAAATACACCGCGGTTGCCTGATTTCACGCAGTATTTCGCGCCTGCTTCCGCCCTGGAGCGGGCCTGGGTGAGATGCTCTATGGCCTCTTTGGTCTCGCCTGAGAGCAAGGCCAGTCCAGCGCGGGCAATAAAATGCGTGATATAGTAGAGTGCCCGAACAATCTCGCACTGCACAACCATATTGTCCTCAAAGAGGTTCCGGGCGGGGCCGGAGAGTTTGCGGGAGATGGCGTGGGCCTTTTTGCAAAGCGCATCCCAGGCGCCAAGGACCGCAGCGGTCTTATTTTTATGGAAACGGACGAAGACTTCCGCATCGGGGAACGGGCGGCCGATTCTACGATAGGCCGCGGGCAGGTCGCCGGTATTAATCAGTTGCAGCATACGCCAGGACTCGTTATTCAGCACGCCGTCCCAGAGCCCCCGATGTCCGTCATACATAGGATAGTAGGGCGTGATGAATGAGGCGAAGAAGGCGTTATAACACTCCACAATCTCCTCGGCATGCTCGCAGCCGAACTTCTCCCGGCACCAGTTGCCGAGGAAGGCCTCCGGCTCGAAGTCCTGGTGATGGGTGGTGAGATGCGACCAGGCCGCCAGGCCCGGAAAGTAGGGCCGGATGTTGCCCACATTAAGGAGGGCCAGAGCGGTATCGCCTTTTTTAATCACCTGGGTCAGGGCGTACCACATCCGGTCGGGGCTGTTTCCCTGGGCCCAGAGGGGCCCGCCCGGGCCATAGCACACATGGTAATATACGCCGTATGTGAGTTCTTTATGTCGGGGGTTTTGGTAAAAATCCTCACGCATAAGTTGCTTGCTGCCCTGGTCGGCCATCACCACCATAGTGCCCGGTGGGAAGCGCAGAGCGCCGGAGGCGTGAAGTGGTGAGCCTTCCTGCCAGAGGGTGGCGGTGTAATGGATGGGTCGGTCGCGGCAGACTTCTTTGAGCAGGCCGAGCTGCATCTCCATAGCCTCGGAGATGACCTTACCGCGGGCCTCTCCGGTGTCAGGACAGAAGTCATCCTTTAACCAGAAAGGCCGGTCGCCCGGACCCCGGTGGCCGATGACGTAGACCACCCGGGGATACTTGGCCCACAACTGGGCATAATGCCTCCACCAGGCCTTGAACTTCTCCGGGTTCTTATAGAAGGACATCTCCGGGACAGGTTCGCCGCGGCTCTTCCAGAAGGTATCCCAGACCCGGAGGTTAGCGCCAAGGGGTTCCTGGTGATGGTGGCTGAGGAAGATGCCGAACTCCCGGCAGAGGTCCGCCACCGCTTTTTCGTCCGGGTCATCGAGGTCGAGGTAACTTAAGGGGATAATCATATTCATATCCGAACGCAGGGCCGCCTCCAGAATCATTTCGCCCATTTCACGACCGAAGGAGCCGGAGATGCCATATTGGGCGCCCTTGGCGCCGTATTTACGCCGGAGGTCCACCTCCGGGCCGTGGCCCATATTCCAGTGAATGAGGTGGCCGGCATTGAGGAACCAGCCGCGGAATTTGAAAGTAGGGGAGTCCACGGTGCGGTTGATGCCCTCAAGAGAGATTTTTTTTCGCCTGGCCGGGCGTAGGCCGGTCCAGCGGTAGAGCGGGTCCACACCCAGGGCCGTACGGCAAAGGCCGTAAACTCCCCGCATAGTGGCCAGCGCATCGCTTCCGCAGATGACCAGTGCATTCCTGGCAGTGTGAAAGAGATAGGCCTCCCATTTGCCAGCGATTTCGCTCGTGTCCACCTGCAGAGAATTGAGCGTTTCTCGGGCTTTGGGGTTATCGGCACTAACGATGAAGATGGAGCGTTGGGAGGCTTCCGGGAGGGCAGTGGGTATTTTTGGTTTTTTACCGGTGATGGCCTCAATATCCTGTGTCAGGAAATTCGCCGCCAGGTGGGTGGGCTCATCCTCCCCCGGCGCCACAGAGATTGAGGTCTTGCCGTCAATCACGAATGTGCCAGGAGTAGGTTTTTTGGCTGGTGAGTTCATTATTTTTTACTCCTCTCTCAGGGATTAAAGGGCCAATTTTTGGATTTCCCTATCAAAACCAGCGCCAGTTTATGCCTTTAAGAGGAAGGTCCTTGAAACCGGAGCGGTCGAGCGGCGCGGTGGCAAGACCCTTGCCGTCCATCAGTTGTGTGTCGCCGAGTTTTTGGGCCTCGGCGATGAGTTTCTGACGCCAGGGCTTAAGTAGTTTTTCGGCATCCGGCTGGCTGGCAAGATTGACCAGTTCATCCGGGTCCTCGGCCAGGTCGTAAAGTTCTTCTGTGGGGCCTTGCTGGGAATAGCAGTATTTCCACCGGCCATCAAAGACCATCGCCTTCTGCCCCGGAGGTCCGCCGCAGGAGCCGTAGTATAATTCGCGGGTAGGTGCATTTTCGTGCTGAAGCGCGGGCGTAAGGTCAACGCCCTGGACTTCTTTGGGCAAGGGGCAGTCGGTAAGGGTGGCCAGGGTGGGCAGAATGTCCTGGAGGCCGGCCAGCTGCTTTTTGCGTGCCGGGGCTACGCCAGGGGCCCTGATGATGATGGGCACATGGGCCGAACCATTGAGAAAATTGCCTTTGAAGTAGGTGCCGAAATCGCCCATCATATCGCCGTGGTCGGCGAGATAAATCACGATGGTGTCATCGGCCACACCGGCAATTTCCAGGGCCTGGAGCACCCGACCCACCTGGGCGTCCTGGAAGGTGACCAGGGCGAAGTAATACATTTTTACTACTTGCATGGCCGCGGGGCTGAGGGTGGTGATGTTATGGGTGTAGCGTGCTCGTTCCATACCCGGGCTGCGGTCGGCCAAAAAAGTCTCATCGCCGAGCGGCGGTGGTATTTCTCGCGGGTCGTAAAGAGCGACACATTCGGCCGGCGGGTCCAGCGATTCGTGCGGCTTGGGGAAACTGCAAAAGATGAAGAAGGGCTTGTCGCGGCGGGATTTCATATGTTCACCCAGATGCTTTATGCTGCGGTCGGCAACCCAGTGGTCGACATAGTGCTCAGTGGGAAGAGGGGTGGGGCAGGGGCGGACATCGTTTTGTCCGGCGCCGTGGGCACGGCTATATCCCGGCCAGCCCACATCAGCAAGATAATCTATATAGTCATCCAGACCGCGGAGTTTCCCCTGCGGGTCAAAGGCACGCTGCAGACGGCCGCTTTCGTTGAGGTCGCAGTGCTGGAAGCCGTGCAAGAGTCGCGGCTTTCCCGGCGGCGCATAAGGCACATAGTGCAGTTTGCCGCAGGCGTAGGTTTCATAGCCGTGCGAAGCGAAATGCTCCGCAATCTTGACCTGGTCATCGCGTATGCGGCCGGAGTTATTCTTATTACCGGTGCATATGTGGGGATAGTTTCCGGTGGTAAGAGACGCGCGGGCAGGAACACAAATAGGGTTGGGAGTGAAGCTATTTTCGAAGACTACGCCTGAGGCAGCGAAATTATCCAGGTTCGGGGTTTGGCAGACTTGGTTGCCGTACGAGCCCAGGACATCGGCCCGAAGTTGGTCGGCCATCATTATCAAGATGTTTGGATGTTTGGCCATCTCAGCACTTCTCCTTTCTAAACTGAAAAGTTAGGGGATAGACTATTCACTTTGAAGCCCTCTTTCATTTTAATGGTACTCACTCGAAAGCATCAACTCTTTTTCCTTTCCGGTGGGCGATTTTCCGTTTCAAAAAGCGCATCCGGATTAACGGAAGGTTCAACTTGGGCAATTTTCTCGGCCTGACGGAAGTCGTTATGCATAAGGGTAACCGCTTCGGTGCCTTCATCCAGTTTAAGGAAGGTGCCGGTATGCTGGGGCACGCGGCATTTGTGGATAAAGGCGCCTTTGACATCCTTGAGCCAGACCGCAGGCGCGTCGGAGCCGAGCGATTGCCGACCTTCAAATCCAGATATTTCTAAATCTTTCACCCCCTGGCAACGGATGACGCTACCCCATTCGGCCTTTTCGGGCTTCTTCCAGGTAACCTTTATGTTGCGTAATTTGAGGTCGTTAACATATCTACAGAAGATGTCATACGGAGCACGGCGATGTCCCCCGACCGGGTAAGGATAAGGTGGGTCGGCGTGGTGTTTTTCCCGGTCGCCGCCGCGCATAAAGATGCGGATGTTATCCAGGGTTACTGCTTCAATAGGCTTTTCCCTGACGCCGCTGATGAATATGCAGGCGTCGGCAGTGGCGGTGATGTTGGAAATCATCACATTTTTGACCGTGCCCCAGGGCGTATCCTCGTGACGGCGCCAGGACCACAGGAAGATGGGCACCCCGTCGTGCGGAAGGGTCATAGAAATATTGTTAACGACCAGACCGTCGACCAGTCCACCATCATACATCCGCAGAGCCACGCCGCAGCCGGCGTCGCGGATGGCGCAATTGGAAAAGGTGATATTGCGAAACTCACCGCAAGTTTGCGTGCCAATTTTCAGCGCGTTTTCCATAGACAGGAGCACGCAGTTGGTAACAGTGATGTCGCGGCAGACCTTTTTCCCACCGTGCCCGTCGGAAATCTTCAGGCAGATGCTGTCGTCGCCGGTCTGGATATAACAGTCCGATATGCGCACCCTGGAGCAGCCGTCGGGATTAATCCCATCGGTATTGGGCCCGTCTTCTTCATAAATGCCATTAAGTATGGATATGCCCCGGATGGTGACGCGCTCACAATCCACCGGATGGACTGTCCAGGCGGGGCTGTTGCGCAAGGTGATGTCTTCCAGTAAAAGGTTTTCGCACCGTTCGAAGCGCAGCATACGAGAGGGACGCCAATCCTTGGCCTTTTGCTTCTCGCCGAGTCGCAGGAAAAAGGAGGTGCCGTTACCGTCAATGGTGCCGCGACCGCGTATGGAAATATTGGGGGCATCCTCGGCATAGATGAGAAATGGCCTACGATAGTCTCGGCGGTTTTTGCTGCCCCAGAGGGTCGCGCCGGCTTCCAGATAAAGGGTTACATTTGCCCGCAGGTCGATAGTACCGACGAGATAATCACCGGGCGGGATGTAGACGGTGCCCCCGCCTGCTTTGTGGCAAACATCCAGTGCCTTCTGGATGGCCGCCGCGTTGTTGGTCTTGCCATCGGCACGCGCGCCAAAGTCACGAAGATTAAAGTCGCCGACGCGCCAGAGCTGCTTTGGCGACGGCGCGATGAGACATTTTTTTCGTGGTTTGTCGTTCGTCATGCGTCGTTTGTGGTTCGTGGTTTTTGACTGGACAATCTCTGGCAGTGGAATTGCAGGCCTTTAAGCCCCACCTCTTCGTAATAGCGGTAGATATTATGACGCACGCCTTCCACCAGTTCCCACTCATAGGGAATTTCAAGTTCATCCAGGAGACTACGGAAATTCTCGTTGCGGCCCAGGGTCATATCTTCGCTTCCGGCAACAATTCGGATTTGGAGGTTCTGGCGGATTTCGTTTGTCTTTTTACGCGCCAGTTCATAGGGGCTGTTGGCCTGAAAGGCTTCAGGTCTTCCGCCGAATGTTTGTTCATATCTCTCCTGGCGTCGAGTGGAGAAACTTTCCAGGTCGTGGAGCGCTCCTCCATAGGATATTACCGAGCAGAACATATCTGGAGACTTGAAGGCGAGTTTCAGCGCCCCAAATCCGCCCATTGAAAAACCTTCAATGGCCCGGCCGCGCGCGGAGGTCACTGTGCGGTAGTTTTCATCCACAAAGGGGATAAGTTCCTTGATGAGGGCCGTTTCAGACATAATCTTGCTGTCGACGGAATCGCTATACATCGTGCCCTTGCCCCCGTTGACGAAGACCATCAACATAGGCGGGAGTTTCTTTTCGGCGATGGCCTTATCCAGATGCGCAGAAAGAAGGATGTGTTTGGACTCATCGCCACTAAGGCCATGCAGATAGTACAGGACCGGATAGCGGCTCGTCTCCTTATTATAGTCGGGCGGAAGATAGATATTGAACCCCACATCGCACTGCATTGCTTCGCTATGGAAGGTACGATGCTCCACGCCGGGCAGTTTCTCTTTGGGTGGGTTGACCCACATAGTTTGAAGAGGTCTTTTCTTGGCTTGTGACGACGCAGGCTGAGATTCCACTGGAGGCGAAAGGACCTTAAGATGAAAGGCCATAATCCGGTCAAAGAAGGCTTCGTAACAGGCGATTCTATTGTGCCCCACGCCCTCCAGAGTCAAGTATTCATAAGGGATATTCAGTTCATCAAGCAAGGCGCGGAAGTTCTCGTTGTATTTGTACATCATATCTTCCGTTCCCACGAAAAGCAGCACCTGCAGTTTTCCCCGGATGGCTTGAGCATTTTTGCGGGCCAGTTCAAACGGGTCCTGGGCCTTAAAGGCTTCCGGGTCTTCATTGAACATAGTTTTATACATTTCCGAATGGCCGGAGGAGATACGCTCTAAATCAAATAGCGCTCCTGCACCGGCGGCCATAGAAGAGAACACCTCCGGATACTTGAAGGCCAGGTGAACCGCACCAAAGCCGCCCATAGAAAACCCTTCCAGCGCCCGACCCTCGCGGGAGGCGATGGTGCGGTAATTTGCATCTATATGGGGAATGAGTTCCTTGATAATGGCAGTCTCGGACATTATCTTGCCATCCACGGAATCACAGTAAAAAGTGCGCTGGCCGCCGTTAGGCAAGACCATAATCATCGGAGGCACCTTTTTCTGGGCGATGGATTGGGCCAGTTTCTGGGTAAGTTGGGGAAATCTGGACTCGGTGCCCTGTATCCCGTGAAGCCAATAGATAACCGGATACCTCTTGTTACCGGAGGCATAATCCGGCGGCAGATAGATGAGATAGCCTACATCTCGGTCCATAGATTTGCTGTGGAAGGTCTCATGTTTGACTCCGGGTGGCAGTGGTGTGTCCGGCAGATTGACCCAGACAACAGGGCCGGGTTCGACCCTGCCCGGTACACGCCGGCGTCGCTCAGGACGGGCAGGTTGGAGCAGGGCAGAACCTGGCTTCAAATGTTTATCGAAGAATTTGGCCACCATCTTTTCCAGTTCACCCATATCCGCCTCGGCGCCTCGGAAGCCGTGCCCCGCTCCTTTAACTATGTGAAACTCCACCTCGGCCCCCACCTTTTTCAGCGCTTCATAGAGTAGTTCGCTCTGGCCCAGCGGTACTACGAAATCCTGGTCTCCGTGCATAATGAGAAATGGAGGAAGGGTTTTCTCCTCGGTGATATAGGTGATGGGGTTAGCCGCGGCGACTCTTTCGTGGTTTTCTTGAATAGGCCCGCCGATAAGTTGCGATTCCGGAGAATCGGCCGCATCGTGCCGCATTCTGTGCTTCGCATCCTGAGGATGCTCAGCATCCGAAGGGCCTCTGCCGCCGATGGCCTTATCCATCTCTAAAAAATCGGTGGGGCCGAACCAGTCGCAAACCGCCTGCACCTGGCTGGAGTGCTCCAGATTTCCCAAATCGCCCTCAAGTTCTTTTACTTCCCCGGTAGTGCCCAGAAGGGCGGCGAGATGGCCGCCCGCCGAAGAGCCTCCTACGCCAATTCTCTCCGGGTCGAAATTATACTTTGCCGCATTAGCACGAATCCAGCGGATGGCTGCCTTGCAGTCGTGTATTTGGGCGGGGAATATGGCCTCGGTGCTCAGCCGATAGTTGATGCTGAGGACGGCATAGCCTCGCTCGGCCATACCCAGAAACCGGCAGGAGCGCTTGTCTCCACCGCGCCAGGCGCCCCCATGAATCCAGACGATGACCGGCAGTGACTCCTCCGCCCCTACGGGCAGATAAATATCCAGAAGCAGACTCTTTTCTCCCACCCGGGCGTACTCTAAGTCCCTGAGGACGCGCACATTAGGGGGGATCTCAGCCCCCGGGCGCTTCGCATCCGAAGGGCGCAACTGGTCGGTGTTCTTTTCCTGGCCTTCCTTGGGTGTTTGGCTTTGTATAGCCATTCTCATCTCCTCTTTGCTCCAAGCCGGTACTTCAAGCCCGTCATATTTCAGCAATGCCTCAAACCACTTTTGAGCCATAACCTCAGCACCGATGGAGTTGGGGTGAACCAGGTCCCGGGCAAATGCCCGGGGATAAAGTCTCTTGGTAGGGGTCCAGACATCCGGTCCAGGCGCCACGCCGGGGATTTTACGCTGCAAAAGTT
The DNA here is from genome assembly GCA_001302825.1 of Planctomycetes bacterium DG_23. Classification (GTDB taxonomy): domain Bacteria; phylum Planctomycetota; class DG-23; order DG-23; family DG-23; genus DG-23. The sequence continues at coordinate 9,623 of LIZR01000067.1, forward strand.
CCTCCAGTGCATAGCGTTCGTTACCGATTTCCGGCTCCATCGGGTGCTTATAAATGTGCATAGCGATGAAGACGAGATCAGCCCCATCACGCAGCAACATTCGGGCGTATTTTTCCAGGGCGTCTCGGCCCTGCTGGATGCGCTCCTGGTCATCTTTGTTGCGAATGCCTTCGGTCCGCTCGCCATATACCCACTGGAGCGATTGTTGGGCCAACACAATGACGGGCGTGGTCTCATCCGCAGGCTTCAGCGCTTTTCTGAGGATGCTCCAGGGCTCTCTGGGCTGGCCCGTCTTCACATCAATCCATTTGGCGATAGGTGTGCCACCTTTG
>LIZR01000068.1 GCA_001302825.1 Planctomycetes bacterium DG_23
GAAATTGACTCGTGTTTTGCTTATCCTGGTTTTGAGTGTGTGGCCTTTGGCCTCGGCAGACGAGCAAGGCCCCGAGCTGATGGTGCCGGCTGAAGGGCATCTGGTTGAAGTAGCAGGCTCCCGGGAGCCCATCTGGCGGGGGCCATTGACAATCTCTCAGGCTGTAGGGGTAGCCCTTGAGCATAATCGCCAGATACAAATTGCTATGCAGGAGAGGGTAAAGGCCAAAGGCCTTCTTATTGAGGCCACCTCCGGTGCGCTTCCCCAAGTCAACTTTACCGGAAGCTATACCCGCTCGGATACGCCGTTTATGGGCACGCCAGATAACCGTTCCATAGGGCTGGGTCTCACCCAGCCCATATACCTGGGTGGAAGTGTCCGGGCGGCCATCCGAGGGGCGAAAATTAACATTGATATTGCAGAGGAAGTTCTGCGACAGAGCTGTCAGGAAGTCTTATTTCAGGTGCAGAAGGGATATTATGATGTGCTTTTGGCCAGAGAACTTAAGCGCGCGGACGAGGAGCAAGTAAGCCTGGCCCGCAGTCATCTGGAGAATGTGGAAAAGCGTCTTAAGGAGGGAGTGGCCTCCAAATTTGACCTCTTGCGCGCCCAGGTGGCTTTGGCCAATGCCCGGGCTCAGGCCATCCAGTCCCAAAATGCTGTGCATCTCGCGGTCACCGCTTTCCTAAAAACATTGGGTCTTTCTCCACAAAGCCAGGTGGATTTTTTGGATGAACTGGTTTATGAGGAAATGGTATCTGTATTTGACCAGGAAGAGGCCAGAGCGCTCATCTATCGCAGCGACCTTCGTCAGGCCGCCCTAAATATTCGTTATCAGAAAGAAAGCATAGAAATCGCCAAGGCTGACTTTCGCCCCCGGCTGAATTTTTTGGCTTCTTACAATTATGTCAGACCTTTTGCAGCCACCGGCGATGTTTGGGGGGATGAACTGAGTGCCACTGTCGCCCTGGAGGTGCCGGTATTTGACGGTTTTCGCACCAAGGGCAAGGTGATGCAGGAAGAGGCCTCGCTCGAAGCGCTCAAGACCTTGGCGTTGGATTTGGAAGAGACTATGCGTCAGGAGTTGCAGGAGGCTTTTTTATCTATTGATGATGCTCGGGAATTTGTTGAGTCTCAGGAAGCCAATGTGACCCAGGCTGAGGAGAGCCTGCGTTTGGCTGAAGTGGGATATAAAAACGGCGTAAATAGGCTTATAGAGGTTCACGATGCACGAGTGGCCCTTACTCAGGCTCGCCGTAATCTCTGCCAGGCTGTCTATAATCATATGCTGGCCAAACTCCTCCTGGAGAGGGCTACGGGAGTTCTGGGAGAGGAGGCCATCGGCCGTTTAGTATTCGGCGAAAAAATAAGCGAGAAGGAGTGAGAAATTGAAAAAGGTTCTCGTTGCCTTAATCTGGATACTTTTAACAGCGGGTGTGGGCTTTTTTGTCTTTTGGAGTTTCTTCCTGCCAGGGAAAGAAGAGAGCGTTGTGGAGGAAAGGCCCATCCCGGTGGAAGTAACCACTGTGACTTTGGGAGAGATAAGTGAGACTTTGGACCTCACTGGTGAAGTGGAAGCCAAAAGCACTGTTCTGGTAACGCCGAAAGTCACCGGACGCCTGGAGGAACTCCGCGCTCATCAGGATGACGGCACCGCTCTTCCCATAGAAGAGGGGACTCAAGTTCTGCGGGGCCAGCGAATAGCCATAATTGACCACGATACTTTCGCTGTTCAGGTGACCCAGGCCGAGGCCGCTCTGGAGGTAGCCCGGGCGAATCTTGTGGCCGCCGAGGTGACCCTGGAAGATGCGGCCAAGGAAAGGGCACGCTTCAAAAATCTTTATGAGGAAGGAGCGGCCACCCAGCAGCAATTTGACCAGATGGACGCGGCCTACAAGAAGGCGCAAGCGGCAAAGGAATTAGCCCAGGCCCAACTTCGCCAGGCCCAGGCCGCTGTCGAACTTGCCCGCATTAATCTGAAAGAGTCTACCCTTCTTTCGCCCATCGATGGAGTGGTCACCAAGAAATGGCTCGACGAAGGCAATATGGCCAGTCTCAACACCCCCATAGTAACCATTCAAGATATAGAGACTGTTAAGGTGGTAGTCTCCGTCCCGGAGAGCGCCCTTACGAATATAAAGCCAAAATCAACCGCGGTATTTATTTCCGTGGACGCCTATTCGGATGAGACCTTTGCCGCCGAGGTCTTTTCCATCTACCCGGAGATTGACCGCCAAACCCGCACGGCCCCGGTGGAGATAAGACTGGAAAATGAAGCCGGGAAACTGCGGCCGGGGATGTTTGTTAGAGCGCGCTTCCTGCTGCGCCACCGAGAAAACACCATCGTAGTTCCTGGGGACTCCGTGCTTAGGCAGGAAGAAGAAAGATTCGTCTTTTTGGTAGATGAGACAAGCAACCCATACGGGCGGGCCAGCAAGGTTCCGGTTAAGGTGGGATTGGTAGAAGGCCCGAAAATTGAGATTGTTTCCGGCCTCAATGTTGGCGAGTTATTGGCAATTACAGGTATGGACTATCTGCGGGATGGCTCTGAGGTGGAGATTATCCGAGGAAGTGCGAAGTGAAACTGCCAGAGATAGCCGTGCGGCGGCCGGTAGCCACGGCGATGTTTTTCATCGCCCTGGTGGTGCTGGGCTTGGTAGCCCTTACGCGGCTCGGCCTTGATTATATGCCGGAGATGGAGATACCGGCCATCTCGGTAATTACTTCCTACCGCGGCGCAGGGCCTGAGGAAGTGGAAAGCCGCATTACCGAGGTTTTGGAGGAACAACTCTCTACCGTGCCCAAGGTGGACAATGTAAGTTCTGTCTCGAGTGAAGGGCTTTCTATGGTAGTGTTACAATTTGATTGGGGAGTTAATCTTGATGAAGCCGCCAGCGATATCCGGGATAAGGTGGGTCTGGCCAAAGGGTTCCTCCCGGAGGAGGCCGATGAGCCAGTGATTTTCAAGTTTGACCTGGCAATGATGCCCGTGCTGGTAATGGGGGTTACGGCAGAGGAATCCTGGGAAAAACTGGATAAAATTGTTGATGATAAAATTGCCGACCCCTTAAAGCGAGTGCCTGGGGTAGCCACGGCTACAAGGCGAGGCGGCCTGGAGCGGGAGATTCAGGTGCATCTGGACCGGGATAGACTTCGGGCCTTCAGCCTTTCTCCAAATGAAATTATCCAGCGCCTGGCTGCGGAGAACCTGAGTAGCCCCGGCGGCCATCTAAAGATGGGCGATATGGACTATCTGGTGCGCACCCCGGAGGAATACTCTTCACCTGAAGAGATAAAGGACTTGGTGATAACTTATCGTAACGGCACCCCGGTTTATCTCAAAGATGTGGCACAAGTGGCCGATTCATTCAAAGAGGCCGACTTTGAGGCGCGCATAGATGGCAAGCGGGGTATGGCGGTACTGGTGCAAAAGCAGTCGGGAGAGAACACGGTGGAAGTAGCCAAAAGGGTGACCGCCGAACTGGAAAAGATTGCATCCGACTTACCGCCAGATGTGCAGCTCAAGATAGTATATGATGCCTCCGAATTCATTAGAGAAACGGTTAGAAATTTGCGAGACACCCTTTTTTGGGCCGGGCTTTTTGTGTTTTTAGTGGTGCTGTTCTTTTTGAGAAACCCCAGGGCCAGCCTCATCATTATCACCGCCATACCTACTTCGCTCATCGTCACCTTCCTCTTGATGCACCTGGCTGGCTATACCTTGAACATAGTGAGCCTTTCCAGTTTAGTGATTGTCGTAGGTATGGTGGTGGACAACGCCATCGTGGTGCTGGACAACATCCACCGGCACCGAGAACAGGGCGAGCGGCCTGCGCAGGGGGCTATCTTCGGCACCAGCGAAGTGGGCGTGGCGGTGATGGCTTCTACGCTGACTACCGTCTCCATCTTCCTGCCTATCATTTTTGTGGGGGGCATAACTTCTATTATGTTCGGAGAGATGGCTGCCGTTATTACTATGGCCCTTCTGGTTTCCCTTCTCACTGCCCTAACCCTCACCCCTATGCTCTCATCAAAGTGGCTAAAGATAAAGAAATTAACCACAAATCCCGCGCAGCAGAGCCAATCCAGAAAAGGCTTCTTCACTCTAAGCGAGAGATTATTTACTTCACTCGAATCGCATTACAGCCGACTTTTGCATTTTAGTATCACCCATCCCAAATCGGTAATTGCTGGCGCGGCACTGCTTTTGGCCTTCTCCGTTGGTAGTATAAGATTTGTGGGGACTGAATTTTTCACAGAAGTGGACCAGAATTATTTCACCCTTGAGGTGGAACTGCCCATTGGCACCCGCTATGAAAAGACCGGTGAAGTCGTCCAGAAAATACGCGGTATCATCGAGGATGAGGTTCCGGAACTGGAGGCGGACTTCTTCCGCTGGGGTTCAGCCGTATTAGGAGGGGGCCCTCAGACCTTTGGCCGAGAAGAGGCCACCTACACCGGAATGGGTATGGTAAAACTTGTTACCAAAACCGAAAGAAAGGCAGCGCCCAAAGAAATTATTGAAAGGATAAGGCCCCTGGTGGAGAAGATTCCGGGTGCCAAGATGTGGTTTAGCACAGAGGACCCGATGGCCGGCATCATTTTCGGCGGCGGCGGACTCTTGAGTATTGAGCTTTACGGCTATGACCTGGACCAGGCCACGGATTATGCCCAGAGGGTTGCTGCTGTCTTGTCCGAGATTTCTGGGGTTAGAGATGTGGACATAAGCAGGAAGGAAGAAAAACCCGAACTGCAAGTCAGAATTGACCGCCAGAAGGCTGCAAATCTGGGACTTAATGTGTCCGATATCGGTAAGACCATAGAAACCTATTTCAGTGGCACCACGGCCACCAAATACCGCGAAGCCGGAGAAGAATATGATATCCTGGTGCGCTTGCGCAAAGAAGACCGGGAAAAGATTGAGGACCTCTCAGATGTATTTATTACCGCGCCTGACCGCAGGCAAATTAAACTTTCACAATTAGCAAATGTGACTCTCGGGCTCGGTCCCACCAAGATAGAACGAAAGAATCAGGGCAGATTCATTACCGTCTCCGCTGATATTTATGGCCGGGACCTGGGAAGTGTGGTGGCCGAGGCCGAGGAGAAAATCGCCGCACTTCCTCGGCCGCCCGGGTTCTCCTATGAGTTTACCGGAGCAACGGAGGAAATGAACGAGGCCTTCAGTCTCCTGGGGCTGGCCGCACTCCTGGGAATGGGTTTGGTTTATATGGTGATGGCCTCGCAGTTCGAATCCTTCCGCAACCCATTTATTATCTTTCTTTCCATCCCCTTTGGCTTTGTGGGGGTGGTATGGGCGCTGGCCATAACCGGCAAGGCACTTGGGGTAGTTGCCTTCATTGGGATTATCTTTCTTATTGGAATCGTGGTTAATAATGGGATTGTACTCATAAGTTTCATAGGCATCCTGCGCAACCGGGGGTTATCGGTCGCCGAAGCAGTAGTGGAAGGGGGTCGCGCGAGACTGAGACCGGTGCTGATGACCACCACCACCACCATCCTGGGGCTTATGCCTTTAGCCCTTTCTCGCGGCGTAGGTTCTGAAGAATGGACGGTTCTGGCCATTCCGGTGATTGGGGGGCTGGCGGTATCCACCTTGGTAACCCTGGTTCTGATGCCCACACTTTATAGCGTCTTTGAGGGACGCAGAGACCGAGAGGCTTGAGTGCGATGAAACTTGTCTTCCTCGTCTACAATGCGGCTATTGACGAAGATGTGGTGGAGGTGTTGGCGCATCTCGGTATCGAGGAATATACCAAATGGCCTCGCCTCACCGGCAAGGGCAAAACAAGCGGGCCGCATCTCGATTCCCCGGTCTGGCCCGGAGTGAATTCCGCCCTCCTTATCGCCACGGATGAGACAAAGGCCCAAAGCCTCCTTGAAGAAGTGCGTTCCTTAAAAAAGAAACTTGCCCACGAAGGCATTAAGGCCTTCCTCCTTCCCTTGGAAGAAATTTGCTGATTTCTCGCACCGCGGTCAGATTAGTTTCCTCTTGACCTCAATTCTTCAAAGAGTTAAATTATGACGCAATAAGTGCAGTTCTGGACTCGTTCATTTGGAAGCGGCATGGCTCGTTCCCGAACAAGCACAGTTTGTTCGGAATAAGAGACTAATGACTATGGCGAAGGACATATTAGAGATAAGAAGGGTATATAAAATTGACGCCGAACTTCGCCTTCCCGGCTCCAAAAGTTACACCAATCGTGCGCTCGTTCTGGCGGCTATGGCCTCAGGCGAAAGTGTGCTGCGAGGCGCGCTATTCTCTGACGATACCCTTTATATGGCCCGGGCCTTGAAAGATTTAGGATTTAAGGTAAACCAGCGCCCGGATGAGGAGGAATTTATCGTCCAGGGCGGCGAGGCGAAAATTCCGGCCCAGCAAGCGAATTTATTCGTCGGTAATGCGGGCACGGCTATGCGCTTTTTGACCGCCTTTTTGACCCTGGGCCAGGGCCGCTTCAAAATAGACGGCATCCCCAGGATGCACCAGCGTCCTATCGGTCCCCTGGTTGATGCCCTGAAAGAGTTAGGGGCCAAGATCGAATATGCCGGGGAAGAGGGTTTTCCCCCGCTCACTATCGAAGGAGGCGGGCTTGCCGGCGGCAGGGCGAAGATGGCCGGAGATGTATCCAGCCAGTTCTTCAGTGCCATTTTGATGACCGCTCCCTATGCCCGAAGCAATGTGGAGCTTGAGGTGGAAGGAAATCTCGTCTCCGCGCCTTATGTAGCTATGACTATAGATGTAATGAGCCGTTTCGGAGTAAAGGTGAAAAACGATTGCTTTAAAAGATTTTTTGTCCCGGCCGGCGGACGCTATAAGGCCAGAGAATATGAAGTTGAGCCGGATGCCTCAAGCTCAACTTATTTTTTCGCTGCTGCGGCAATAACTGGCGGGCGGCTGCGCATCCTCGGCCTTGACCGCACCTCCAAGCAGGGCGATGTGGGCTTTGTGGATATACTCGGCCGGATGGGATGCAGGATAGACTCCGGCCAGGGATGGCTGGAGGTGAAAGGCGGACCGCTTCGGGGCATAGATGTGGATATGAACCAGATGCCCGATGCGGTGCCGGCCCTCGCCGCTGTGGCTGCATTTGCTGAGGGCAAGACCTCTATAAAAAATGTGGCCAATCTCAGACTCAAAGAGACCGACCGTCTCAGCGCCCTGGCCCGGGAACTCTCCAAAGCCGGCTGCCGGATTAAGGAATTTGAAGACGGACTGGAGATTGAGGAGGGAGCGCTACAGGGAGCGGTTTTTGAGACCTACGAGGACCATCGGATGGCGATGAGTCTGGCACTTCTCGGCCTTCGTCTCGAAGGCGTTAAGATAAAAAATCCCGGATGTGTGGCCAAGACCTTTCCCGATTATTTCCAACGCCTTGAAGCGCTTACTACCGGCGCTCGACAAGTGAAAGAGGATTGAAATGACCCTTTTAGATTTGATTGAAAAGAAAAAGGCCAAAGTGGGAGTAATTGGCCTGGGTTATGTGGGGCTACCTTTGGTGATGGCCTTTGGAAAGGCGGGCTTTCGCGTCCTGGGTTTTGATGTGGATGAGGAGAAGGTGGCTATGCTCAATGCCGGGAAAAGTTATATCAAACACATCCCGGCCGGTAAAATAGCCGCCCTCCTGGAGGAAAAGAAATTCGCTGCCACGAGCGATTTCTCCCGGCTTGCGGAGCCGGACGCCATCCTCATCTGCGTGCCCACGCCGCTCACATCTTCCCGCGACCCGGACACTTCTTTCATCTTGCGCACTGCCCAGCAGATTGCCCAGAGCCTGCGTGCAGGCCAACTCGTCATCCTGGAAAGCACCACTTATCCGGGCACCACCGAGGAAATTCTCCTTCCCACGCTGGAGGAAAGCGGCCTCAAATGCGGGCAAGATTTTTATCTCGCTTATTCCCCGGAGCGCGAGGACCCGGGGAACCCGAAATACTCTATGTCCAAAATTCCCAAAGTGGTGGGCGGCGTGGATGAGGTTAGCGGCAAGGCGGCGGCGAGACTTTATGAGCAGGTGGTAGTGAAAGTCGTGCCCGTCTCCAATACCCGGGTGGCTGAGGCCACAAAAATCCTGGAGAATATCTATCGCGCCGTGAATATCGCTCTGGTAAATGAACTCAAGGTGCTTTTTGATAAGATGGGCCTTGATATATGGGAGGTGATTGATGCCGCCTCCACCAAACCCTTCGGCTACCAGCCCTTTTATCCCAGCCCGGGCCTGGGCGGGCACTGCATCCCCATAGACCCCTTTTATCTGGCCTATAAGGCCCGCGAGTTTCGCACCCCCACCAGATTTATCGAACTTGCGGGCGAGATAAATACCTCTATGCCCCAGTATGTGATGGATAGGCTCACGGCGGCGTTAAATGAACGAGGAAGGCCGCTCAAAGGCTCAAAAATTCTGGTGCTGGGCGTGGCCTATAAGCGCGATGTGGATGATATGCGGGAGTCTCCGGCCATCGAACTCATAGAACACCTTTTGGAGAAAGGAGCCGTGGTCTCCTATAACGACCCATATATTCCCAAGTTTCCCCGCCTTAGAGCCCATAAACTTGATCTGGCCTCAGTGGCTTTGAGCGAGGATTTTCTGGCCGAGCAGGATGCTGCACTCGTCGTTACCGACCATTCGGCCTACGACTGGGAATTCATCGTAAAGAACTCTCAATTAGTGATTGACACCCGAAACGCTACCAAGGCGGTGAGAGGCAACCGAGAACGCATCATCCACGCGTAAATATAAGAAAATTACACCAAAAAACAGCAGATTACGCAGGTGAACGCTGATGAAGAATATTAATTCTTCGGGTCGAGTTTTGAAGGTCAACCTTACTTGTTTCGCCTCTTCTTGAATACAAACAGAGTATTTTCCCGTCCGCCAGAGCCTGGTGTTCGAGTTACGATAGGTTCTAAGCCTTTAGAAACGGCAGTTTTGCACAGCTCCTCAGGCCCTGCATACAGTCCGGCTCGCGAAGCCAGCACACGCATTTCATTTTCGGAAAAGCCCAGTTCAGCAAATATGCAGAGAACCCAGTTGGGCATCGGCTTCGTTCGCTCAACATCAATAAACCTTCCACCTGAACACAGCACCCTTGCCACCTCTTCCATCACCCGGTCAATTCCACGAGACTCGCTCAATGAACCAACACACAAGACGGCGTCAACGCTACTCGCTCGCACCGGCAGGAACCAAAAACTACCCACAAGCGGGTCAACGCGACGGAGATGGCCCTGGTAATGGAAAAGGCCTTCTGCCACCTTGGCGCACATAAAGTCAATATCAATAGTCAAAAGCCGCTGGAAGGAAGGATAGCCGTCCACCACCGCTTGCGTGGCAGTGCAGGCGCCACAACCCAGTTCAAGCAAGATTTCGGGCGTGCTTTTGGAGACCTCTTTAACGAACTCTGGCCAGTAAGTTGCCCCCATACGCGACCTGAGATAGGAGAGGTGCTCTTTGCCCCACTCCGGGCGAATGCGCTGCACGGCGCTGGCGAATTGGCTGCGCATAATACCTGGCACCGGCGATGAGTGCTTCGATTTCGGTATGGCAAGGAGGGGTTGATACCTCTCGGCCCGGGGTTTAGTGGCATATTGTTCAACGGCCTTATTTATACCGTTTCGCCCCAGCACTGTTTTTATATGTGCTGAAAGATTCTCAATGAAACGCTCGCGCCCTGACTTCATAGCGCGCTGGACGACCTTAAAGACGTCTCTGCCGAAGAGGACTTCATAAATAGGGTGAGTCCATTCGGCTGGATGGCCTGCGGGTTGTAATAAAGGAATGCCGGCGACAATGCGGAACCTCTCCTGGCTATCTTTACTTACGAGGCTTCCAGATACAATTCGGCCCTTCCGGGTCCGCTGGCCGACCAAATGCAGTGGCGACTTTCTCTGGGGACTTACTAAATATGGGAGA
>LIZR01000010.1 GCA_001302825.1 Planctomycetes bacterium DG_23
CATTTTTTGGCGAAGGCCTGTGTATAGATATAAGCGGTGCGGGAAAGGCGGGGGCTGTCACCCCGGATACGCTGCTGGAGTCTGCCCCCTCCGGGGGAATAAACCCGGGCGATATAGTCCTTCTTCACAGTATGTTTGCGGACGAAGACATACCTCATATCGCTCGTGAATGCGCCGAGTTCCTTGCCGCGCTCCCCGTAAAGATGCTGGGGGTGGACAGCAGCATTCGCGTGGAGGAGCCCGGCGGTATGGCCACGCACGACACGCTCCTCCGAAAAGATATACCTCTAATTGAACGGCTGGTCAATCTGGATAAAGTAAAAGGCAAGCGCTTTTTATTCTTCGGCTTTCCTTTGAGGATAAAGGGGCTGGATTCCTCGCCCATCCGGGCCGTGGCATTAGTCAAAAAATAGCAAGACACCGCAGCGGCGGGACTGTCAGGAAGCCGGGCTGAAAGGCTGAAGACAGGAAAGATATGAGAAGAGTAGGAGTTTGAGGGCTAATTATGGCAAAAGTTCGCTTGACTAAACCTCTTATTGTCTTATTTGCTGTGGTCCTAGCAATGCCGGGCTATGCTGCTGAAAAGGCATCGCCCCCCAAAGAACCTGTCAAGGCTTCGGCGCCTGCTTCAAGTGAAATTGGAGAACTATCTCTTGCGATTAAGCAGTTGGTCAAGGGATTGGAATACTCTGATAAAGTAGCCGAAGATTTTGTCAAGATGGTGAGTGGCTGGAAAACAAAGGCTTAATCAGGCAGAAGATGAGTATAAGCAAGGCCAAATATCCAAAGACCAATTTGCTAAGGTAGAGGAGAGTATAGCAAAAGAACTCAGCCAAACGACACAGAAGGAGATTGGGCCTGATTATAGTGGGAAATTCTTTGATTTGGCCGATGTCATCAAACACAGACAGGCTGTATGTCTTGGATACTCACAATTATTCTATGTGTTGGGTAATTCTCTTGGACTATCAGTTAAGGCTATAGATGTGTATGAACTGGTTATCGGTCCATTACCAGAACGAGATCCCCATATAGCCTGTTCGGTCAGTTTAGCTGATGGTGAGACGATGATGGTAGATTTGGCCCAATTGACTCGCCCTCTTGTTAGTAAACCATTTATAATAGGGGAAGAATTTACAAAAGTTGGCAATTTTTGGGAGCTCAAAGACAAAGGTAATCCTTTAAGAATCCATAGAAGAATTCAAATATTAGATGAAAATGCGTTTATTGCTGTCATATATTACAACCGAGCAGTCGCTTACGCCCACTTAGGCCAATACACCCAGGCCATCCCCTACTACAATAAGGCCATCCAACTCAATCCAAAATTTGCTCTGCCATATAACAGCCGAGGAGCAGCCTACGGCGACTTAGGCCAACACACCCAGGCCATCCTCGACTTCAACAAGGCCATCGAACTCAATCCCAAATTTGCTGAGGCATATGACAACCGAGGACTTGCCTACCGCAAGTTACGCCAATACACCCAGGCCATCTCCGACTTCAACCAGGCCATCCAACTCAATCCCCAATACGCTATGGCATATTACAACCGAGGAGTTGCCTATGCCTTGTTGGGAAAATCTGAAAAAGCCAAAAAAGATTTGCTTAAGGCAGTTGAGTTAAATCCTGGCTTGAAAGCAGATGTTAAGAAAGTATCCGACCACTTCAAATTAGGTCTCAAACTCGATAACTCTTAAGGAAACCATAAGATGAGAAAGATACTGGTAACCGGCGGCTGCGGGTTTATGGGCTCGGATTTTATTCGGTATATGGTTGAAACATCGCAGGTGATGATAGTAAATCTGGATAAATTGACCTATGCCGGTAATCCGGAAAACCTAAAAAGTGTAGAGCAAAACCCTAATTATCATTTTATCCGCGGGGATATTGCCGACCAGACGGCTGTAAATGAGACCCTGGCCTCCCTGGCCGGGCAGGCAGGTATTGAGGCCGTGGTGAATTTCGCCGCCGAAAGCCATGTGGATAGGTCCATTATGGGCGCGGAGGCCTTCGTCCATACCAACGTGCTGGGAACCCAGGTGCTCCTGGAGGCGGCAAGGAAGTTAGGCGTCTCCCGCTTCATCCAGATTTCCACTGACGAAGTCTATGGCACCCTCGGGCCGGAAGGCAAGATCAGCGAGGAATCGCCCTTACGCCCCAACAGCCCTTATGCCGCGACCAAGGCCGCGGCCGACCTCATTTGCCGCTCCTATTTCAAGACTTACGGCTTTCCCGTAATCATCACCCGCTCCACCAATAATTTCGGCCCCTATCAATTTCCGGAAAAACTGATACCACTTTTTGTAACCAACGCGCTGGAGGGAAAGACGCTTCCTCTTTATGGCGATGGGCTCAATATGCGGGAATGGCTCTTTGTGCGCGACCATTCCCGGGCCATTGAGCGGGTTTTGGAAAAGGGCACCTCCGGCGAAATCTATAATATAGCTACGGGCACGGAACTCACTAATCTTGAAATCACTAAGGCCATCCTGCGCGTATTGGAAAGGGATGAATCGCTTATTGAATTTGTAAAAGACCGGCCTGGTCACGACCGGCGCTATGCCCTGGATTGGGCCAAACTGCGGCGCCTGGGTTGGGGGCCTCAGGCGAAATTTGAAGAGACGCTACGCCAGACGGTGGCCTGGTATAAAGAGAGCGAAACCTGGTGGCGCCGGGTAAAATCGGGCGAATATCTCAAATACTACCAGGCCCAATATGGAAAGCGCGGCTTCAATCCGTAGGGCTGGGTCGTCCCTGACCCAGCCTTTGTGTCGGGCTCAGGGACGAGCCTCGGGCATTCGTCATCCGTCATTCAAACGCAGGTTTCGAGTGACGAGTTTCGAGTGACCAATTCAGGGTTAGAAGGTTGTATGTTCACCTCTTCCTTGCCCTGTCCGGATATGGCCAGGAAGGAAGCTAAAGATGAAAATACTGGTCATCGGCGGCAGCGGAATGCTGGGCTCGGATTTGCTTGCATCACTTGACTCTTTGGCAGAGGCCGAGATAGTCGCTCCCGGTTCCCGCGAACTGGATATAACTGATAATAAGGTGGTGGAAGAAAGGGTGCGCCAAATCTCTCCGGAGATAATCATAAATTGTGCGGCCTTTACCGATGTGGACGGATGCGAAAGGGAAAAGGAAAGGGCGGAAGAGGTAAATGCCCAAGGCCCGGGCCATCTGGCAAGGGCGGCCAAGACTGCCCGAGCGCTCCTTGTTCATATAAGCACAGATTATGTGTTTGACGGCAAAAAGGGCGCTCCTTACACCGAAGAAGACTTACCAAATCCCCTGAGTGTATACGGAAAGACGAAACTGGAGGGTGAAAGGCTAATTGTCGAGGCCGGGGGTGACTGGCTTATCCTGCGCACTTCCTGGCTCTATGGGGCCAGAAGAAAAAATTTCGTCAAGACTATACTCGCACTTTGCGATACACACGATGAGATTTCCGTAGTTACCGACCAGCGCGGTTCGCCCACTTATACCAGGGACCTGGCGGAGGCCATCTGCGCTCTTATACAACAACTTCGCACATCGGATGTCGCAAGTCGGGCGGTATTTCACATAGCGAATAAAGGCGCGGCCTCGCGCTACGAACTGGCCGAGGAGATAATCCGCCTGGCGGGAAAACGCACAAAGGTTCGTCCCATTGCCTCCGGGGAGTGGCCCAGAGCGGCCGAGGTGCCGGCCGGTTCCTCCCTGGACATCTCCAAATTCGAGCAAGAGACCCATTTCACGATGCGGCCCTGGCAGGCCGCCCTGGCCGATTTTCTTGCCACCTTCATCTCGAAAAAATAAACACGAATTTCACGAAAAAAGCAAATCGCTAAAGCACGGAACATACGGAAGCACTGAAAAATAGCAAAGCCGTAGGACTGGGTCGTCCCCGACCCAGTCGTGGCGGGCTCAGGGACGAGCCCGCCTACGAAGTTTTTTTCTTCCGTGTTTCGGTGACTTCCGAGTTTCCGTGATTTATGTATTTTTGCGAGTTTCGAGTGGTGAGTTCCGGGTGGCCCAGTTCCGGGGAAAATGGTTGACTTTTTCACTGTGTTAAGTATAATATGGGGTTGCCCTAAGTCAGGCTCTTTCAAGGCCATAGGGAGCGAAGGAATGGGCGGTTCGGGCAGAAAGGCTTGAAAGATGTGGCTTCTGCCGCCGGGGCCTATGCGGCCCTATAACATAGTTTATGTGGTAATAGCCTTTTTGGTCTGGTGGGCTTATTGTGGGTATTTTTTAGTCTTGCGGCTGGTTTCTGCTATGCAGAGGCGTTCGGCATCCGAGGGGCGAGGTCCCGGGTTAAGTCAAGACCTTCCCACGATGACGGTGTTGGTGCCCTGCTATAACGAAGAAAAGTTCATCGGCGAGAAGGTGGAAGATTTAAGAAAACTTAAATATGACCCGGAAAAATTGGAAGTGGTGTTTTTGGACGGCTCGTCCACCGATGCCACGGTTCAGGTGATAGAAGAAGCAATTAAGGATTTGCCCCATTTTCGGGTTATCCAGACCGCTACCAGAGGCAAGATAGAGCAACTGAACTCTTTCCTCCCCCAGGTCACCAGAGAGATAATCGTAAATACCGATGTGGACGGCCGCCTGGAGGAGGAGGCCCTCCTGCAGATGGCCCGGGAATTTGCCGGGGATGAAAGTGTAGGTGTGGTGGGTGGGTATGTGATGCCGGCACAATCTTCGCGCCTGGAGCGAGAATACTGGAAGTTGCAGAATCAGGCCCGGGTGTTGGAGGGAAAGGCCTTTTCCGCATCCATAGTGGTGGGCGCCTGCTATGCCTTTCGCAAGGGCCTACTGGAGAAGTTTCCGGAGAATGTAGTGGCCGATGATATATATGTGGCCTTTGAGGCCGCAACCAAAGGTAAACGAGTGGTCTATAGTCCGGCGGTAAAGGTTTATGAATTGCGTTCGGCCCGCACCAGCGCAGAATTCTTAAGGCATAAATTCCGCAAATCCAACGCCTATATGTTGGAAGTTTTGCGCTTTTTGCCTAAGGTTTTCCGGATGCCCCGCAGATGGCTTTTTATCTATCTCAATAAGGTCTTGCAACTCCTGCTCATCCCCTGGATATTTGTGGCCTTTTTCGTGCTGATGGGGGTTCTGGTCGCCAGGTACGAGTATGAAACCTCGGTTTTGCTGGTTATTCTGGCCTTTTCTTCTCTTTTTCTCACCAATAAGGTGCTACTTCGCCTTGAAGGAAGCGGCGAGGAACCGGCAAGCGTTTGGCTGGGAGCATACGCCTTTATTATATCTAATTTGGTGCTTATCGGGGCGGGTTTGGCCTTTCCCTTCTGGAGACAGAAAAGCGAGTATTTCAAGATAGGCGAACCGGCGAAAGAGCAAGCCCGTATGGGTGGCGGGCAGGCAGACGGCTGAATGGCTGAAAGGCTTAGATGTTATGTCCAGGGTAGCGGTAATAAGATGTGATACCTACGAGAGGGAGGAAGTGGCCGCCGCGGTGCGGCAGGCGGCCCAGTCCCTGGGAACAGAAATTGCATCAAGTGGCGAGAAGGTGCTTCTCAAGCCCAATCTGATTGAGGCCTTACCGCCTGAGGCCTCCGGCACTACTCACCCTGAGGTGGTGCGGGCCTTGGTGGGCTTATTCAGAGAGAAAGGGGCCGAAGTTTATATAGGCGATTCGTCCCGGTTCGGCAATGTGGGAAATACGAGTAAGGCCTTTGAGGTCTGTGGTATGGCGCGAGTGGCTGAGGAAGAAGGGGTGGAGTTAGTGAATCTCGAGGCCGACGATGTAATAAAGGAGACGCCAGAGCGGGATATACTCCAGAAAATTTATCCGGCGAAAACGCTCGAGGCCTTCGACAGAATCGTCTCCATCCCCAAACTGAAGACGCATATGCTAATGAAATTCAGCGGGGCGCCAAAAAATCTGGTGGGCTGTATTCCGGGCGGCGGAAAGGCGCTGGCTCACGCGATAGGGAATACGACTGAAAAATTCGCCCGAATGGTGGTGGCGCTGACAAAAGTATTGAAGCCCAGCCTTTCGGTGATGGATGGGATTTGGGGAATGGAGGGTAACGGGCCGGTTTACGGAGAGCCCAGGAAACTGGGCCTTATTTTCGCCAGCGAGAACCCCTTTGCCCTGGACTGGGTGGCCTCAGGAAGGATTGGCTATGAGCCGCGGGAAGTGGAGATAATCGCCTCTGCCATAGAGGAAGGGGAACTGGTGCCTGAGGAGATAGAAGTTATTGGGGATAAGGTTCTGCAGGTGGATTTCCTCAAGCCCACTGAGGAGAAGGCACGACATATCCTGGACCACTTTCTCTCCCGCTTGAGTGCAGTGACCTTTGCCGTAAGAGTCCCCCGGCCCACCGTGGACAAAAGCAAATGCACCCGCTGTGGTGAATGTGTGGAAAAATGTCCGGAAGGGGTTATCTCCCTGGGAAGCCGTGTGAAGATTGATTATTCCGGCTGCATCTATTGCTACTATTGTATGCGCGTTTGTCCTGAAGAGGCCATTGTGCTCACCAATCCCCGTATGGTGAAATTCGTTAAAAGAGTGCTCAAGATTTAATAGAGACGATTTCAGATGACCAAGAAGGATGAAAAGGAAGTCTTGGGGCCAGGCGATAATGAAGGCGCAGAGTTGGGGGCCAGGGTGCGGGAGGCCAACCGCCGCTTCTTCGACCGCATCGCGGACCAGTATGAGACCATAAACGAGCGCATTTTCACCCAGACCGCTCCCCTTACTGAAGATATTCTAAAAGAGCTAAGTGAACAAAACCAGGGCGAGGTGGCGCTGGACCTGGGCTGTGGTACCGGAAATATCAGCCGAAGGATAGCCAGATTTTACCAGCGCTCATACGGTGTGGATATATCTTTCAATATGCTGAAAGAGGCCCGCGGTCTTTCCGGCCGCATCGCCGGGGACTGCCTGGAACTACCCTTTAAGGATAACTCTTTCGCTTTGGTTGCGGCCTACGGGACGCTGCATCATATATACGATTTTCGGCGGCTTTTCTCTGAGGTCCACAGGGTGCTCTCACCTGGCGGGTTCTTCTATATTGACCACGAGGTGGACCGTAAGTTCCTGAGACATTTTAAGGCCGCTTTCGATGCCTATCGCCGCATTTACGGTATGGATAAAAGATACCGGACCAGAGTCCGTGGCTTTGACCCGGAGGAATTCCGCCTGGCCGAATATCACGCCCATGAGGGAGGCGGCATTGATATAGATGAACTTCAGGAGACGCTGAGCCAGGCAGGTTTCAGCGCAATGCGCGTATATCATCACGGCTACGGGGCAACGAGTCTTACTAACCGACTGTTGAGCCTTTTGGGCATCCGGAGGCTGCCGCAATTTTTTGCGCCTTTTTTTGCCCTGGTGGCCAAGAAGGAGTGAAGTTGAAGGTCGAGACCATAGCCAAGTATCTTCTGGCCTCACCCAAGGCCGGGCCGCCGGTTCAGGCTTACTGGGTGGCCAATGTAGCCTGCAATCTGAGATGCAAGTCCTGCAACTTCTGGCAGGGGATATACAAGAAGGAGGGCGAGGAGATACTCTCCACCGCGGAGGCGCGCGGGCTTCTGGATGAGATTTCCCGGTGGGGCATACCCAGTTTGGTTATAACTGGCGGCGAGCCCTTTATGCGCCCCGATATACGGGAGGTGCTGGAATATGCGGTGAAAAAAATTCAATATGTGCGCCTCCAGACCAACGGCACCTTCCTGGATGAGGAGATGGCCCGCTTCTTAGTGGAGAAGGGGGTGGACGAGATATGGGTTTCCGTAGATGGCGGAAGGGAAACTCACGATCGCATCCGCGGAGTTGCGGGCACTTATGATAAAGTCACGAGCGGCCTGGAGAATCTGGTGCGGGCCAAGCAAAAGACCGGTTCGCCATATCCGGTAATCCTGATAAATGCGGTTATAGGCAGTGAAAATCTGGAAGAGGTTGAGGATATATTTGATTTGGCGGTGAAGTTCAGGGCGGGCGAGGCCTTGTTCAATTATGTGGCCGATGTGGACGAAGAGAGTATCAGGGCCACGGAAAAGGTCCTGCAGAGGGATGAGGTATTCTCCGAACAATTCTCCACCGAGGGAAGACTGACTGCCGGCGGGCATGGCCTGCCTGAGGCGACCATAAACCGTATAAGAAAGACCGGAGAAAAACTGGGTATGATTACCTTCATAGACCCTCTGCTCATAAGCGGCGAAGATTATCGGCCGGTTAAAGGCCATTGCCTTATGCTCTGGTCAAATATTATGATTTCTCCGTACGGCGAGGTCATCGCCTGTCAGATGCTGGATAGGTGCGTGATGGGAACCATAAGGGAAAGGCCCCTGAAAGAGATATGGAACGGGCCGGAGTTTGAAGAACTGAGGATAAAGGCGCGGCAGGGCTTTCCTATCTGCCGGGAGTGCTGCGTGGCCCGGACTACGCTTCGGGCCCAACTGCGCGACCCGGCAAATTTCAAGCGGGTCTTCCTCTCCCGTAAGGCCCGGCGCTTTTTATATAAATCAGTTTATGAGCATTCTGGAGTAAAAAATGAGTCTTAGAGGTAAACTTAGTTTCGGCTCTGCTCTGCTCAGGGCCCGGATGCTGGGGGAAATTCGCCCTTTATTCTGCCAGATTTCCGTGACCAATCGCTGCAACGCCAATTGCCGCTACTGCAACTATCGTTTCCGTTATCCGGAGGAGATGAGCACCGGAGAACTCCTCTCGGTCATAGACCAACTCGCCGAACTGGGCACGCGCAGGATTAGCCTCTGGGGTGGGGAGCCGCTTTTGCGCGATGATATAGGCGAGATAGTCGCCCATATCAAATCCAAAGGCATTAACTGCGCAATGAATTCCAATGGCTATCTGGTGCCCCAGAAGCGGGAGGTGGTGGCTATGCTCGACCAGTTCGCCTTGAGCCTGGATGGCCCCAAAGAGGCCCACGATGCCAATCGCGAGCCCGGCTCCTATGATAAGGCCATCCGCGCCCTGGAGGTGCTCAAAGAAATGGGCATTCCCACCATCACCAATGTCCCTTTTACTAAAAACAATGTGAGCGACAAGGTAATAGACTTTCTCCTCGACCACGCCGAAAAATATGACTATAAGATTTCCTTCCTTATCCTCAAACACACTTTAGAGAAAGGCAAAAGGGCCTGGAAATTTATGCCCTCAGATGATCAGTTGCGCAAGGCCATTAGTAAACTCATCAGCGAAAAAAGAAAAGGAAGGCCGGTGCTCTTTTCCGAATTCACCTACGAGATGGCGCGGAATTGGCCGGATTATTCTGCGGATAGACGCTCAGATGGGGATTTGAGTTGGTGGCGGGGCCCCAGGTGCTATGCCGGCAGACTCTCCATAAATATTGACACCAACGGCGACCTTTATCCCTGTGCGGCCTCCACCGTGGGAGACCAGGAACATATGAATTGTGTAAGATACGGGGTGAGGAAGGCCCTGGAGTATGTTTCTCGGCACACTTGTCGGGTTTGCTATATACCCTGCCGCATAGAGTATAATGCCCTTTTTTCCCTTAATCCGCGGGTGCTTCTCAATGTGGGGCTGAATTATAGGGAAAAAGGGCTTTAATAAGCTATTCAGCGAGTCAGCCAGTGAGCGAGTCAGCCGAAAAACGCTATGGCTGAAAGGCTAAAAGAATGAAGGTTTTGCTCTTAAGTCCACCATATCTTCCGGAATATATGCGCAATGCCCGCTGCGATTATGTGGGCTTGAGCACCTCGCAGTGGTATCCCATCTGGCTCAGTTACTGCGGAGCGCTTCTGGAAAAAAAAGGCCATAAGGTCCGTCTCATAGATGCCCCGGCCTACGGGCTCGACCAGCAGGCCACCTCCGGCGCTGCGCAGGAATTTTCCCCGGAGTTAATCGTGGTCTATTCCTCCACCAAGAGTGAAGAGAGCGATATAGAATTTGCCACTTCGCTAAAGACGCTCACTGGGGCGCGGCTGGTCTTTGTAGGGCCTTTTGTCTCCATCTCGCCGGAGGAAATCCTGCGTCAAGGGCAGGAGGTGGATTTTGCAGTAGAAGGCGAATTTGACTTTCCCGTGCTGGAACTGGCAGAAGGCCGAAGCCCGGAAGAGATAAGAAATCTTTTCTTCAGAGCCGATGGCGAAATCAGGGAAAATCCTCCCCGTCCGCTTCTTGCCACCGCGGAACTGGACTCGCTCCCCTTCGTCACGGATTTCTATCGCCGGCATCTGGACTTAAGGAGATACCAAGTGCCCCAGGAACTTTTTCCCTTCGTGGACCTCTTCACGGGCCGGGGCTGCTGCTATGGGAGGTGCACTTTCTGTCTTTGGCCTCATTCGTTTATTCAGGGAGCGGTTTATAACAAGCGCTCCATAGAAAATGTCCTGGACGAACTGGAGTTCGTAAAAGAGCATATCCCCCAGGCGAAAGAGGTCTTCATTCAGGACGATACCCTGCCCACGGACCGGGCGCGGGAACTTTCCCAGGCCATCCTCTCGCGCGGGCTTGAAATGGTCTGGTCTTGCTACGCACGAGGAAATATGGATTACGAAACGCTGGCTTTGATGAAACGCGCCGGCTGCCGTAACTTACACATAGGATATGAGTCGGCCAGTGATGAGGTGCTCAAGAATATTAAAAAGGGAGTATCCAGAGAACGGATGACCAAATTCACCGAGGATGCCAAGCGGGCCGGTCTGCGGGTGCACGGCGATTTTTTAGTAGGGCTCAATGGAGAGACACAGGAAAGCATTAAACAGACCATTCGCTGGGCCAAGGAACTCAACCCCCACACCGCCCAGTTCTCTATCTTGAACATCTATCCCTCCACGCCTTTCTATGAATATCTATCCCAGCACGGGTTTATCCAGAACGGCGAGCCCAGTTATCCGCACCTTACCAATGAGGAACTTCGCCGTTGGGCCAAAAGAGGCTACGCTGAATTCTATCTCAGTTGGCGCTATCTGAAGAGGATTTTGCAAGAGCCCAAAGCGCATTTTTTGGGTCAGTTTCGCCCTATCTGGCGTATGCTCTCCAGCATCTTCTGGCGCCGCTGGTAAACTTAACCACTGAACACACAGAGGACACAGGGCAGAAATAAATAAAGAAATTTCTGTGCGCGTCTGAAGGCCTCTGTGATTAATTGAGCAGCGGCAAGCGGGCGAGAAGGTTCACCCTAAAGGGTAAGACCGGTGCGAAAATTGATTCTCTGGATAGTGGGTATCCTCCTGAGCGTAATTTTTCTTTGGTTAGCGCTACGCGGAATTGATTTCGCCCAGTTGCGTCAGCACCTCGCATCTATCCGATTTCCCTTCATCATCCTGGCCATTATATTTATGATGCTCGGGATGTATCTCAGGGGTGTGCGCTGGAAGTTCATCCTCAGGCCCACCAAAGACATTTCCAGTTGGAGTTGTTTTTCGGTGCTTATGATTGGCTTTATGGCCAATAATTTTCTCCCTTTTAGAGGAGGGGAATTCATACGGATGTGGCTTTTGAGCAGAAAGGCAAAAGTCTCCAAGAGCCTTTCTCTGGGCACTATTGTTGCCGAGCGCTTTTTTGATATGTTGGTTTTGGTGCTTATCTTGGTGGCCGGGATAGTGGGTTCTGGAGCATTTCCACCTGTGGCCCAAAAGGTGGCTTATATAGGTGGGGGGATTTTCATCGTATTCAGCGCGCTCATTCTATTCTCCTCTCGCCAGAAGGAGCGGACAGTCGCCTTGAGTGAGCGTTTTCTTTTTTTCCTTTCTCCCAGATGGCGCAAGCCTCTTATGGGGGCATTGAGTGGTTTTCTCGGGGGCCTTGAGGTTTTAAGGACCTTACCTCAGATAGTGACCATCGCCCTTCTTTCTTTTCCGGCCTGGGCCGGAGGGCTTTTGTGTTTTTATTTCGGGCTCAGAGCCATAAATATTTCTGTTACCCCCTGGGGCTTATTCTTTGTTAAAGCCATAAGCAATCTGGGTACTATGCTCCCGGCTGCCCCGGCATATATTGGCCATTATGAGTTTTTGGTGAAGACCTCTCTGGTGGCCTTAGACAAAGAAGCAAATGCCGCTTTGGCCTTTGCCCTGGTTTATCATACTATGTGGTTTTTGGTCCTGACCGCGGTCGGGCTATATTTCTTCTGGAAAGAGCACCTCTCCTGGGCCCGGCTGAAAAGACTCTCAGAGGTTGATGAGACGCCCCCGCGAGACCGCGCCGCCGAAGGTGGGCCGGTAGATAGCGAGACAGCGAAACAGCCCGGCGCAGGCCAGGCCGGCCACCGACGGCCGCACGGCAATGCGGCCGGGCTAAAACGGTGAATGCCTGCCTGCCGGCAGGCAGGGCTGACCGGCTGTATGGTTGCAGGGCTAAACAACATCAAAGAAGACTATGCTTGACAGAAAAAAGTCAATGCTCGAAATTTTGGCACTAACCGGCCTAATTTTATTTTTGGCTTTTCTCTACATCCGACCACTCAATGGATACCTCACAAGTTTTGGAGATAACGCCACCTATGTCCTGCTTGCAAAATCGGTAGCCGAGGGTCGCGGCTACCGGGATATATGGACACCGGGCGAGCCGCTGCACACGCAATATCCATATGTATTTGCACTAATCCTTTCGGCGGTGGTTCTTTTGGCCGGTTTGAATTTCCTCTGGATGAAGGCCGTTCTGGTCGTTTTTGCCCTTTTTTCTGTGTGTCTGATTTACCTTCTCTACCGGAAGCCAGAGGGGGCGGTCTGGGCCCTGGTTCTGGCCACTCTCAGCGGGCTTTGCCCGGTGTTTTTTCAATTTTCTCACCAGATTACGGCGGAGATGCCTTATCTTGCCTTGTCGCTTATGGCGCTTATCTTCATAGAGCGATATGCGGCAGAGGAAAAGTGGCTTGTCCCTGCTGGATTTGCTGCAGGCGTGTTCATCGGCCTTGCATACCTCACCCGTAAGATTGGAGTAATGCTTCCCCCGGCGGCGTTTATCTACCTTCTTTTGCGCAAAGGCGGCCCCTTCAAAAAGCGGCTCCTTAAATCCGCCATCTTCGCGCTTTTGGTCGCGGCGCCATTTCTTCTCTGGCGGCTCAGAGGATATCTTGCCACCGGAGAGGTTACCTCGATTACAGGCTTGACTATGGTTGACGCCTATACCGCCCATCTGGGCCCGGCCAGCCTGGGGGACATCTTAGGACGAATAAAACCCAATCTGGCTGGCTATTCTGCCGACATTGCCGAGCAGGTCTTTTTTGATGTCACCTGGCTTGGGGGGTCTTTGCTCAGTTGGCAAAAGGCATTGGTCCATTATCAGCGCTTGCTCCTTCCCCTTTTTGTCGGAGGAGGACTTATTTATGCGCTGGTTAAAAGGCGGAGGTGTATTGACATTTATGTGCTCTTATACATCGGGGTTCTTTCCATTTGGTTTGTGCGTAGCGGGCGTTTTTTGGTGCCACTGGTCCCCTTCATCATTTATTATTTTTTGCTAATAATCAGGGCGGCGTTTATACAGTTGGGAAAATTATTCAGGGCCTTCCATGCAAAACCCGGGATGGGGGCTTACATATTACTGGTGCTTTTTGTGCTTCTTCGTATATTTCTGGTAGCATGGGTCTTTCTTATGGCTAAATCATCTTTTGCTGAGGTAAAATATCAATTCAGGATTGAGGTGGGCAGGAAGACGCATTTTAAGGCCCAGAGCCTTGCGGAACAGGAATTCCTGCAAGCAGCCGAATTCATCAAGAATAAGGTGCCTGAGGAAAGCATAATACTTTCTCGCAAGCCCGTGCATTTATATCTCTTCTCCGGTCGCCAGGGTGTACTCTTCCCCTACACCTCAAACAAAGAGGAGGTGCTTGAGAGCATCTATGGGGAGACGGCCGATTATGTCCTGGCAGATGGATTCAATCGGGAAACCAGGGCTTTCCTCTGGCCCGTAGTTGAGGAGAAGCCGGACTGCTTTACCCCCGTTTATCAAGGTTCTTATAGCGCGCTCTTTAAGGTTATCCGTGCCTATGATGAATGAAAGGTCATCACGAGTTTGGGAAAATATCGCACTGGCGGGCATCATTGTCATTCTGAGCATAACATATCTTTTGCCCCTTAATGGCTACCTCACCAGTTTTAGCGATAACGCCACCTATGCGTTACTCGCAAAGTCCGTAGCCGCCGGCCGCGGCTACCGCAGTATCTGGTCGCCGGGCGAGCCCCCCCATTATCATTATCCCTTTTTCTTTCCGCTGCTTCTTTCACCGGTTGTCCTCCTGAGTGGAATGAATTTTCTATGGATGAAGGCCGTGGTCGTCTTTTTCGCCTTATTTGCAGCTTGCTTAACCTTTGTATTTTATCGCGGGTCTGTGGGGCCGGTCTGGGCCTTAGTCACAAGCTTGCTGGTGGGACTCTGCCCAAGATTTTTCTGGTTCGCTCATCAGATATCTCCGGAGACCTCCTATCTGGCATTTTCTCTGCTGGCGCTTATCTTTGCGGAGCGATACATAAAGGAGGATAGGTGGCTAAGCGGTTCGGGTTTTGCTGTGGGCATCTTTGCCACCTTTGCCTACCTTACTCATAAATCAGGGATATTGTTGCTCCCTGCCTTTTTCATTTATTTTCTGGCAAAAAAAACCGGCGCCTTCAAAATGCGTCTGGCCAAGACATTTATCTTTATAGCGGCTTCGGGTCTTTTGTTCTTTCTGTGGTCGCTTCGTGACTTCCTTCACTCCGAGGAACTTTTGGCTGACACCCATTTTGTCCAATTCCTGAAGGTTGACTACTATGGAGAGCATCTGGGGCAAGCGCATTTCTTGGACTATCTCGGCAGCATGGGGTCGGGACTTAAATTTTATCTGCGAGATATGGCCCAGATTGTGCTTTTCGATGCTACCTGGCCTTTTCGTTTGTGGCCTTCGGTAATTGGATGGGCAGAAGCATACTTGCCCATTTTGCTTGGCCTTGTTGTGGTAGGCGGATATATTTATCGTTTGCTAAAGGGGCCGAAAGCGGTAGAAATATATTTCTTTTTATATGTGGGCTTGCTTTTTATCTGGCCGTTTCATACTGGGCGGCATATCATACCTCTCGTCCCCTTTATTATATTCTATTTTCTTTGGGCTATTAAGGGTTTCTTATCCTTCGTCTTCAGACGAAAGAGGCGTCTTTATTCCAAGGTCCTGGTGATATTCATAATTATAGTCGCCTGGTTTGCTATGCGGGGTTTTTTCTTTTATTATGAGCGTGAAGCCAATAGGAAGTTTCATATGGACGGCCTCGCTCCGGCAGCGCAGGAGTTCCTGGAAATGGCAAGTTTTATCAAAGAGAAGACTCCTCCAAAGAGTATAGTTATGTCCCGCAAGCCCCCTCACTTATATATTTTCTCCGATCGGCAAGGGGTCTGGTTTCCTTATACGGCGGATAAAGAGAGAGTGCTTGGGGCGATTTACCAGGGAAAGCCTGATTACCTCCTGGCAGATGGTTTCAGTCGGGAGACGGATTTGTATCTCTGGCCAGTAATCAGGGAAAATCCCGACCTTTTCGTTCCGGTTTACCAGGGCCGTTACGGCGCGGTATTTAAGGTTGAGTACTCCAGAGAAAAAAAGGAGGCCAGATGAAAAAAGCACTTATCACCGGCATCACCGGCCAGGACGGCTCTTATCTGGCTGAATTCCTCCTGGAAAAGGGCTATGAGGTGCACGGAATGGTGCGCCGCTCTTCCACCGAGACCTTCGAGCGCATCGAGCATATCCGGGAGAGTATTCATCTGCACGAAGGCGACCTCCTTGACCAACTTTCCCTTATTGATATTATGCAGGAGGCACGCCCGCAGGAGATTTATAATCTGGCCGCTCAATCCTTCGTCCCCACCTCCTGGAAAGAGCCCGTGCTTACCGGGGAATTCACCGCCCTGGGCGTCACCCGTATGCTGGAGGCCATTCACCTGGTAGATAAAGGCATAAAATTCTATCAGGCCTCATCGAGCGAGATGTTCGGCGCGGTTGAAGTCTCTCCGCAGAATGAGACCACTCCTTTTCATCCCCGCAGCCCTTATGGGGTGGCCAAGGTCTACGGCCATTACATCACGGTAAATTATCGGGAAAGTTATGGCATTTTTGCCTGCTCGGGCATAGCCTTCAATCACGGTTCGCCCCGGCGGGGCAAGGAATTCGTGGAGCGAAAAATCACCTATGGCGCGGCCCAAATCAAGACGGGTTTAACAAAAGAACTCCGTCTGGGAAATCTGGATGCCCGCCGGGACTGGGGCTTTGCCGGCGATTATGTGAAGGCGATGTGGCTTATGCTCCAGAAAGAGAATCCAGCCGATTATGTTATCGCCTCTGGCCAGACCCATTCCATAAAAGAAATCCTGGAAATAGCCTTCGGCCGGCTGGGGCTCAAGTGGGAAGATTATGTGGTGCAGGATAAAGGATTATTCCGCCCGGCGGAAGTTCATCTCTTGCAGGGGGATGCTTCCAAGGCCCGACAGGAACTGGACTGGAAACCTGAAGTTTCCTTTACTCAACTCATAGAGATGATGGTAGATGCGGATATGGAAGCGGTTGAGCACGAAAGCAAATAAGCCAGGCAGCCAGATAGCGAGACAGCGATTCAGCAAGGCTGTATGGCTGTATGACTGTAAAGCGGATTAGGTGGTCTCTATGCGTGCTTTGATTACCGGGGTTTTGGGTTTTGCCGGAAGACACCTGGCCCGTCATCTTAATGAAAAAGGCGATGAGGTCTTTGGCCTTGACCTTGCCTTGCAAGAAGAGCCCTGTCTTGAGGAAATCCCTGCGCGCGTCTTCTCCTGCGATATAACTGAAAGAAGCGCGGTGAGCGAAGTCATTAAACAGGTAAGGCCCGAGGCCATATATCACCTGGCCGCCGTCTCCTCTCCTCCAGAGGCAAGGGCCCGGCCTCTCGTCGCCTGGCGGGTGAATTTCTGCGGCACTATTAATTTATATGAAGCCGTGCGCAAGAGTGACCTCGCTCCACGCATCCTCTTTATAGGCTCGGCCGCAGAATACGGGCTTCAGTTAGAGGGCAAGCCTTTGACCGAAAACTCGCGGCTTTTGCCGCAGGGGCCTTATGCCCAGAGCAAGGCGGCGGCGGACCTGGCAAGCCTGGCCTATTTTAATGCCTATGGATTGGAGATAATAAGGCTTCGGCCTTTCAACCACACCGGCCCGGGTCAGTCGGCGAAATTTGTGGCCTCAGACTTTGCGCGGGCGATTGCCCTGGCCGAGGCGGACCTGGGGCCGAAGGTGGTGAAGGTGGGCAGCCTTGCGGCCAAAAGGGATTTTCTGGATGTGCGCGATGTGGTGCGGGCCTACTATTTGGCTTTTGAGCACGGCAAGGCGGGCGAAGTCTATAACATCGCCTCGGGATGCGCCTATTCTATAAGAGAGATTCTGGATGTCCTCTTAGGAATGAGCCGGGTGAGCCTTGAGGTGGAGGTAGAGGAAGAAAGGCTTCGGCCGGGGGAAGAGGCGGTGCTTCAGGGTTCTGCGGAGAAATTTGCCGGACTCACTAACTGGCGACCGCAAATTCCGTTTGATGCCACCTTGAAAGACTTGTTGGACTGGTGGAGGGAGCGCATAAATTCGTAATGCGTCATCGGTCATGCGTCACTCGCAGTAGGCTGGCTCGTCCCTGAGCCAGCCCAGTCGGGGTCAGGGACGACCCCGACTACGGGACGGATGACCAATGAGGGATGACGAGTAATGAGGGGCGAATAAGGTTATGAAACTTTCCGTAGTCATACCTGCGTATAACGAGGAAAAAACGGTGGCTGAGATTATCCGCCGCGTGCAGGCGGTTCCTCTGGACAAAGAAATCATTGTGGTTGACGATGGCTCCACGGACCGCACAGTAGAGATTCTGAAGGAAATTGCCTCCACCCCGGGGGTCAAAGTCATCTTTCAGGAGAGAAATCTGGGCAAGGGGGCCGCGCTTCGCCGCGGATTCGCTGAGGCCACAGGCGAGGTGATTGTGGTGCAGGATGCGGATTTGGAATACGACCCGCGTGAATTCCCTCGCCTCCTTGAGCCTATCCAGAAGGGCCAGGCCCGCATAGTCTATGGCTCTCGTACCCTGGGGAAAAATCCCTTTTCCTATCTTCGCTACTGGCTGGGAGGGCTTTTCCTCTCCAAACTCACCAACATCCTTTTCGGCTCAAAAATCACAGACGAGCCCACCTGCTATAAGATGTTTCGCCGGGAAGTCTTGCAGGAAATAGGCCTCAAGTGCAAAGGTTTTGAATTCTGCCCGGAATTTACGGCCAAGGTGCTGCGCCGGGGTGAGAAGATATTGGAGGTGCCCATAGCTTACCGCCCCCGCAGGATGGAAGAGGGGAAAAAGATACGCTGGAGGGATGGCCTTATTGCCGCGTATACGCTCATTAAATATAGGATAATGAGATAGAGTAAGACCTCAGCGGGGAGAGGACCTTTGAAAATTCTTGTGGATGTGCGGCCACCTAAAGGGGATGGCGAGTTTATAAAGGAGGCGATAGAACTTCTCAAGAACCTGGCTCGCCTTGACCATCAGAACCAATATATTATCCTGTCAAATGAATCAGCGCCCTTTGCCTTCACCTCCTCGACCTGGAATTTTTCACTTGATAGAATAACCTTAAAGCCCCAGTCGCTTCTGGACAGATTAGGCCTGGCCTTCTTGCTCAAAATGCATCGGATAGACTGCTTGCATTCATTTAGCCTGTCTCTTCCCCGCACGAGTCGCTACCCCATAATTTTGTCCCTGCCGGCCAGCGCGGATAGGAAAGTTATCTCTAAACTTCGTCCCCGGCTTTTGAAACGGGCGAAAAAGATTCTTGTTGCGCACGAAGGGATGAAGGAAGAAATGATCGAGCGTCTAAGGCAAGAAGAGGAAAAGATTATTATCGCCCCCGGAGCCGAGGCTTTAGTGGAAGTTTATCAAGCGGTGGCGAAAGACCTGGCTTGATTGTAAATAGTGGGGCAGCAGGGCCGCTTGATTACTTTCCTTTTTTCCCGCCGATTTTATTTTCCGTTCCCGCCAGGAGCCGCTTGATATTGGAGCGATGCCGCCAGAATATAATACCCGCCACTGCTATGGCAAATATGGTGAGAAAAAGCCCTGACCCGAAGGGGTCTTCTTTCAAGATGAGAAGCGTCAGCACCAGGACCAGGGCCGCGGTCATAGAACCCAAACTGACGAATCTGCTCACCGCCACCACCGAAATCCAGGCCCCCAGGGCGATGAGTGTTTCCAGAGGGGCAAGCCCCAGCACCACCCCAAAACCTGTAGCCACACCTTTTCCCCCGCGAAACTTCAAAAATACCGTCCAGATATGTCCCGAGATGGCCCCCAGGCCAGCCAGCATTTTCAGGTTTTCTGGGTCGCCCACACCGGCTAAGTGTGCAAATTGCGGCGCAATGAGAAGTACCGGCAAAAGCCCCTTGGCCACATCCAGCGCAAAAACGCCTACCCCTGCCGGCTTACTTACCACCCGGGCTACATTGGTCGCCCCCACATTTCCGCTTCCGAATTTCCTTATATCCACGCCTCCCAGCAGTTTCCCGGCCAGGTAGCCAAAGGGAATAGCCCCTAAAAAATAAGCGATAACTACAACCAACACATACCAGAGCATATGTGCTTCCCCAAAAAAATTAATCACCAAAGCACCCTTCAGGACCCTGAGGCCTTCAGGGCCGAAGGGCGGAAGTGACGGAAACACTAAAAATTACTCACTCGCAACTCGTCATTCGTCACCTTTGATTCGAGTGACGGGTGACGAGTTTCGAATGACGGTTCAAATTACCTGCGCGCCCAGGACCTCTTCTATGCGCTTCAGGGCGAACTGCTGTGCCTCAAGGTCGAAATCGGCCACAGCATCACTATGGACTACAACCTTATAGTCTCTACTGCGCAAGCCCGATACAGTATCCATAACGCAAATAGAGGTGCATACCCCGACGATGTGCACTTCGTCAGGAGACACCTCTTTCAGGACCTCATCAAGGTTTGTATTGTAGAAGCCGCTGTATCGGGTCTTAAGCACCACATAATCGGCGGGAAGAGGTTTGAGTTCGCTGGTTACTTGAGCGCCGGGCGTGCCCTTTACGCAGTGGCGGGGAAAAAGTTCGAACTCCCGGTCATCGGGTTCGTGGGAGTCGGCAAGGTAGATAATAGCCGCCCCTTGCTTTCGCATATTTTGAATAAGTCTTCTTATCCTGGGGATAATTCTGGTAGCGCTTTCTCCGCAATATAGCGCGCCCTTTTTGTCCACGAAATCCACTAACATATCCACAATTATGAGAGCCTTCTTCATCGAGGTTCCTTGCCTTTTTGGAAAACTAAATGGCGCTTCCAGTGGACATCGTCTCTTTCGGGAAAATCCACTCTGATATGCACGCCGCGGCTTTCCTGGCGCAGGTGCGCGGCCACGATGGTGAGTTTGGCCACGGTGAGCATATTCTGAAGTTCCCAGCCAACTCTGGTGTCAAATTCCTTATCCATAACATAAGAGCACCAGAAATCAATGCGTCGTTCGGCTTCGGCCAGTTCCTGGCCCTGGCGTTCTATCCCCACCCGGCGCCACATCAAACTCTTGAGCGAGTTTATCACATCGGTGAGATTGAGTGCATCTTTCTTGGCTGCGGGCAGGCTGAATTTGAGGGAAAGCGGGCCTCGTTCTGCGGGCCGCGCCGCAGCGGCTTTGCCCGCGGCTTCGCCCGCGCGTACCCCAAAGAAAAGGCTCTCTAAGAGCGAATTCGACCCTAAGCGATTGGCCCCGTGCAGCCCGGTCGATGATACCTCGCCTGCCGCGAAAAGGTTTTCTATATTGGACCTTCCCTGTTTGTCCACCACAACTCCGCCCAAAAAATAATGCACGCTGGGTCTAACCGGGATGGGTTCTTTGGTTATGTCAATGTCAAAAGTAGCGCAAAGGTCAGCCAGAAGGGGGAAGCGTTCGGCTATGCTTTCCTGAGAGAGATGGGTGAGGTCGAGATAGACGCTGGTATCGCCCGTGGCCTTCATCTCGGTAAGAATGGCTCGGGAGACGAGGTCGCGGGGGGCAAGTTCAGCGTCTTTTGAAAATTTGAGCATAAAACGCTCGCCCTGGTTATTGCGTAGCAGGGCGCCTTCTCCCCGCACGGCCTCGGAGATGAGCGCTCGATTGGCCCCGGCAATATAAAGCGTGGTGGGATGAAACTGCACAAATTCCATATCGCGCAGTTTGGCCCCGGCCCGGTAGGCTATGGCCAGGCCATCTCCGGTGGCGCCTGGTGGATTGGTGGTTTCCCGATAAATCTGTCCCGCACCACCACAGGCCAGAATAGTGGCCTTGGAACGCACTAAAAAAAAGCCCATTACCTCGTTGTGCACCAGCGCCCCTGTGCAGGCCCCATCTTGCGTCAGAAGGTCCACCACAAAGGTATGCTCGAATATCTGGATATTGGGCAGGCTTCGGGCACGAGTGAGCAGCACCCGGGCCAGTTCCAAACCGGTGGCATCGCCCTGGGCATGGACAATCCTGGCCCGGGAATGTCCGCCTTCCCGCGCCAGGTTTAAGGGGCTGTCTCCGTATTTCTCGTCGCGGTCAAACTGGGCACCCCACTGGATTAGTTCTTCTATAGACTTCGGGCCTTCACTGGCCACCAGACGAACTACTTTTTCCTCCGTGAGGCCCTGGCCGCTCTTCAGGGTATCGGCGATATGTTCTTCTATGCTATCCTCGGGTGAAATGGCCGCGGCTATGCCGCCCATAGCGTGTTTGGTATTGCCTTCGGCAGCCTCATCCTTGGTGAGGACCAGGACCGAGGCGTATTTTGCGGCCTCGATGGCCGCCCTGAGCCCTGCCGCTCCGCTACCTATAATCAAGACATCGGTGAAGATATGGGGCAAAGAAGAGGCGTCAATCTGCTTCAGATAACGGCGAGGTTCAATATGTTTTTTCATCTACCGTGCTTCCAAATTTAACGCTCAAAAATGCGATGAAGGAGTCGTTCAGTTACTCAGCCGTGTATTTATTCTTCCTTCTCCGTCAACTCGTTGAAAAGTTTTCTCAGGCGGCTGGTTATGGGGCCGGGGGTGCCGGGGCCTATCTGGCGCCGGTCTATTCTTACCACGGGGATGATTTCCGCCGCCGTGCCCGTGAGGAAGCATTCATCCGCGGTGTATAAATCGTAACGGGTCAAATTCTCTTCGCGCACCTCTATTCCTTCTTCGCGGGCCAGGCCCATCACCACGCCCCGGGTGATGCCTTTGAGTATCCCGGCCGTTTCCGGCGGCGTAAATATGACGCCTTTTCGCACGATAAATATATTGTCTCCGGTGCATTCGGCCACTAAGCCGTTTGCATTGAGCATCAAGGCCTCCAGACATCCGGCATTTATGGCCTCAATCTTGGCCAGGATATTATTGAGATAGTTGAGGGATTTTATGCGGGGGGAAAGGGCCGCGGGGTGAATGCGTATCGTGGCCACGGTGACTATCTCCAGCCCCTTCTCATAGAGTTCATCCGGGTAAAGGGTGATGCTATCAGTGATGATGATGAGCGAACTACCGGAGCACTTGTTGGGGTCAAGCCCAAGCGTCCCCACGCCCCGAGTCACCACCACCCGAATATAGGCATCTTTGAGGCCGTTGGTATCAAGGGTATTTCTGATGGCCTCTTTAAGTTTCTCGGGGGAAAGGGGGATTTTGAGGGCGATGGCTTTGGCCGAATCATAAAGGCGCTCCAGATGGGCATCCAGTTGAAAGATGCGCCCGCCATAGGCTCGAATGCCCTCAAAGACGCCATCGCCATAGAGTAGGCCGTGGTCGAAGACGGAGACCTTGGCCTGGTCGTTTTCGTAGAGCGTTCCATCAATATAAACCTTCAGGCCCAATTACCTCTCCTTTCAGTTAAAGCGGATGAATCCTGCCATTGCGCAGCTGCACAATGCGTCGAGCAGCCTGTGCCAGTTCCATATTATGCGTAACCATTATGATGGACTGGCCGCGGGAATTTATCTCCAAAAGCAGTTGCATAATGCTTTGCCCGGTTCTGGCATCCAAATTTCCCGTGGGCTCGTCACAAAGCAGTATCTCCGGTTCGTTTATGAGGGCCCGGGCGATGGCCAGCCTCTGACACTCGCCGCCGGAAAGCCGCCCGGGGCGATGGGTCATTCTTTCTCCCAGCCCTACCCGCTCCAGTAGCCTGGAGCCTCTATCTTTAAGTGGGCCCTTTTCCTTAAGCCATTTCTTTGTGGAAGAGCCCACCATAAGAGGCATAAGCGCATTTTCTAACGCATTGAATTCGGGAAGTAAATGATAAAATTGAAAAACGAAGCCAAAAATTTTATTGCGCATCTTATTCTGCTGGGCCCGGGGGAGGTTCTGGAGCGGGCTTTGGCGATAAAGCACCTCGCCAAAGGTGGGCGCATCCAGAAGCCCCAGGATATGTAGCAGCGTGCTTTTTCCAGTGCCCGAGGCCCCCACAATGGCCAGAAATTCTCCCTGCCCCAGCGCCAGATTCACACCTTTAAGCACCTTGAGGTCTATGGACCCGGTGCGATAGGTCTTGTGTAAATCTTTCGCCTCAAGAATCTTATTCATATCTTAAGGCCTCCACCGGGTTCTGTCTCGCCGCCCTGAGCGCCGGATAGATGCTGGCCACAGTGCTTAAGGCGATGGCTGAGAGCATAATCACCCCTATAGTCAGTGGATTTATTATCCTGGGAATGCGGTAGAAGAGATAAAGGTCTGCCGGATAGGGATTAAAGCCGGTGAAGTGCTCCACGATGTCCTGAATCCAGTCCAGTTTCCATAAGACCAGCAGCCCCAGCCCCAAGCCGGCCAGCGCACCGATTATCCCTATGACCAGCCCATAGGAGACGAATATGGAGAGGATGCCGGTATCGCTGGCCCCTAAGGAT
This sequence comes from Planctomycetes bacterium DG_23, assembly GCA_001302825.1. Classification (GTDB taxonomy): domain Bacteria; phylum Planctomycetota; class DG-23; order DG-23; family DG-23; genus DG-23. Next base: position 23,808 of record LIZR01000010.1, read on the forward strand.
TTGAGGATGCCTATGTCACGCGTCTTCTGGATGACAATCATAGTGAGTATGGCCACGATGGAAAAGGCAGCCACCAGGAGCACCACGGACATAATTATGGCCATAAGGGTGGTCTCCAGTTTGACAGCGCGCAGGAAACCTCCGCGCAGTTCCTCCCAGGTGCGCACCACAAACATACCGGAAGGGTCATACTGGTTAAGCCTTCGCTGCAAGGCGTCTCTGGCAATATAGGCGTTTTTGTAATCGTCCACTTTTAGGCTTATTCCGGTCACCCGGCCGGAAGCGTAAGTGAGCTTTTGCGCCTCTTCCAGGGACATAAAAAGATATTCTTCATCAAATGCATACATACCGGAAGTAAATTTATCCACTACGCTGAAGGGGCCTCTATGATAATCGGAGATGCTTGAGGAACCTTCCTCCAAACTGGGGGCCATAAGGATGATGCGTCCGCCCACGGGCACATCCGGAAAAGAAAGAAGAATCTTGCCCCCGATTACGCCCGGATGAGGAGGTGGGGCGCCCCAGAGTTTGAAATCTATCCTGTTATCATCCTTTTTGTTATGCAGAAATCGGCGAAACTCGCGCACACTTTCCTCCCGTTCCGGAATAACCCCGCGAAACCAGCACATCTTGGAAAAGGGCTCACCGGCCGCCCTCACCCGCATCAGACCCAGGCTTTCGAGATAAGGCGCCGCCGCCTTTATATGCGGCGTATCTTCCGCTATCATCATTACCTCTTCGTAGTTTTTGAATCCCCTTATGTCGGTATAAAGGATGACCATATCCGAAAGCATTCCCCTGATGCTGGCTCTCAGTTCCTTCGAGAATCCTTGCATCACCGATAAAACCACAATGAGCGCCATCACCCCCACCGCCACCCCGGCGATGGAGAAAATCACCAGCCTCTTGGAACGCAAATAACGAAGTATTATCACCAGTTTATACAAGGAAAACCTCCAGAACGTCAGACGTCGGACGGTGGTCGCAGCAGCGGGAACAAGATTACCTCCCGAATTGAGGTATGTCCGGTTAAGACCATCACCAGGCGGTCAATCCCTATACCCAGGCCTCCTGCTGGCGGCATACCATGCTCCAAGGCCAGAAGAAAATCTTCATCCAGTTCCCGCACCCAGCCGGCCTCCTTATCCTCGACTAATTTCAATTGCTCCAGAAAGCGCTCTCGCTGCTCCAGGGGGTCGTTGAGTTCGGTATAGGCGTTGGCAATCTCCAGGGTCCCCAGATAAAGTTCGAAACGCTCGGTGAGGTGCGGGGCATCTTCCTTGGCCCTGGTTAGAGGAGATATGGCCCTGGGAAAATCCAATACGAAGGTGGGGCTGGCAAGTTGCGGGGCCACCGCGGCCTCAAAGATGTCATTGGCCAATTGGTAATGGGCCTTACCTTGGGTGGGCACCTCAAGTTCCTGGGCCTTCTGCCGCACTTGCTTTTCGTCATCAATATCAACCCCGGTGGACTTCTCGAAAAGTCTGGTGAAGGTTTCCCTTTTCCAGGGCCGGGCGAGATTAATTTCCTTATCGTCGTAAGTGAATTTTTCCCCTAATCCAAGTTCCTGCGCCAGGGCGTAAATGAGTTCCTCGGTGAGTTCCATCATATCTTCATAATCCGCATAGGCCTGATATAGTTCGAGCATGGTGAATTCCGGATTATGCCGGGAGGAGATGCCCTCATTTCTGAAATTGCGATTTATCTCATAGACCTTTTCCATCCCGCCCACCAGGAGGCGTTTGAGATAGAGTTCAGGAGCAATCCTTAAATAAAGGTCGAGGCCCAGGGCCTGGTGGTGGGTGATGAAGGGGCGTGCCGCTGCACCGCCGGCTATGGGCTGCATCATCGGGGTTTCCACCTCCACAAAGGAGCGTTCCTCCAGAAAGCGCCTCATAGATTTGATTATCCTTGAGCGCACCAGAAAAGTGGCCAGAGTCTCTTTTGCGGAGATGAGGTCGAGATAGCGCCGGCGGAAGCGAAGTTCGGTATCTTTAAGCCCGTGCCATTTCTCGGGCAGAGGGCGAAGGGCCTTGGAGAGGATGGAAAATTCATCTACAAGAATGGTGAGTTCGCCGGCGCGGGTCGTGAAAAGAGAGCCCTCCACGCCGATGATGTCCCCTATATCCAGATGCTCCAAGAGCGCATAACTTCCAGCGCCCAGATGCTCCTCCTTGAAATAGACCTGAATCTTGCCTGAGGAATCTTGTATGTCCATAAAGGCGGTCTTGCCGTGGCCGCGGATGGCGGTGATGCGTCCGGCAGTGCGCACTTTTTCGCCTGCTTTTCCCTCCCTGCTGCGCATGTCGCCTATGGAAATAATGCCCCCAAATTTCCTTCCGAAAGGCTCAACACCCGAAGCCCTCAAGGCCTCCAACTTTTCCAGCCTGCGTTTTCTGATCTCTTCGCTCATTTCAAAGCCATTCAGCCTTACGGCCATTCAGCGCTTATTCGCTTAAAATTTAATCTTTATCAAAAAATTGCCTTTTAGTCAAGTGAAAAGGTCTGGGCAAAGCGGAACTTGAGCATTACATTCTTTGTCAGATCATATTGCCGTAGCAGTTGAGATAGCAAACGGGTGGAACGAGAGGAGAGATGCTTGAAATATATATCTTCTACTCAGTATCAGGCTGGCTATGGCGCTTCAGGCGGAATGTGGAAGCGCATTTTTCAAATATGGGGAGGTATTCGTCGAAGTTGCTTTCCAATGCCCCCGCAGTCACCATATATTGTTTGCCCTCGCTGAAGATTACCCACTGAACCATTTTGAGTTTGAATGCTGCCTGGGTGAACTGGCCCGAAATCCTGAGGGCATCCACCTCATCAATTTTTACCACTTCGGCTCCCATAAATTTGTAATCGGTGAACATTTTTGGATACAAGCTTTTTAATTCATCTATTAATTTCTGTAGCGCCGCTTTATCCCTCAAATCAGCCCCTGGAGACGGTCCTACCGCAACATTTATGTTTGCGGAGAATCCCTCTTTGGGTAAGTCATAGAGGAAGACTTTTGCGCCCATAAAGTCCTTTTCAATCTGCCAGTCCTGCGGCGGTGAGATGGTGAATTCTTCCTCTACTTCTGCGGCTTTGGGGATGACCTTTTCAAAGCGAAACGACTTAGCACTTGCCAGGAAAATTTCTTCATAAGCGGCAAAATTGCTTTGAAGTGCGGTCCCGGTAACAACATAAACATTGCCCCGGTTATAAAAGAAAATTTGTACATTTTTTATTTTGAAGACTCCTTGAGTAAATTGATTAAAGATTTGCAATGCTTCGGTTTCTCCCACTTTGATTATCTTAGACCCCAGGAGTTTATAGTCGGTGAACATTTTTGCATAAGAAAGTTTGAGGCCATTCAGCAGTTTTTCCACCTCGGCCTGGTGTTTTAGATTGACGGGGTCGGACTTCTGGAAGGTAATGATTACATTTGCGGCGAAACCTTGCTTCGGTTCTTCTGTGACAATAAATTTTGCAGCCATAATAGGGGGTCTTTTTTGCCAGCCTTTGGGTGGCTGGATGGAGAAGCCTTCTTCGGGCAGAACTATTCGTTTGCCCAGAAGTTCCTCGTCGCCCCTGCTTTCATCACCCTCAGGTTTCTCAGTTTGCTTCTTTTCAGTTTCTTCTTTTTCAATCTTTTCCAGGTCAGCCTGGGCCAAGAAAATCGTCTTCACCCTTTCCCCGGTTTCTCCAGCACCTAAAGCCCAAGCTCCCACTGGTATTATTGCCAGGGTCACACAAGAAATAATGAAAACCAACATCACCAAATCGACCTTCTTATTCATTTTTGCTATTCTCCTTCCTTGAGGATATTAGGCCAGTATGCCGGCAATGGTGGCGGCCATAAGCAATGAGCATCATTACCACGAGCCCCACGACGCTTATCAGGCGATACATAATCTCCTCAGCAATTTCAGACTTCCGACTTCAGACGACGAACCTCAGTCAAACCTGCAAGGTCTATCATCAAAGGAGTACTCAATTCTCTGGAATTTCTTGCGGAAGGCTGTCACCTCCTCTTTTACCGTCTTTCCGTCCATTATGCATTCCTTCATCAAATCAGCAATATATTCCATTTCCTTTTCCTTCATCCCGAAGCGGGTCATCTCCTGCACGCCGATGCGTATCCCGGCCGGATTTACCGAGCGTTCCACCGACTCGAAAGGCAACAGGTTCATATTGAGGATGATGTCGTTATCTTTCAGTTTCACAGAGACCAGCGCCCCCCCGCCGAACCCGGAAACATCCACGGCAATTTGATGCGTCTCGGTATAGCCGAATTCCTTGGCCTCCACCTTAAAGCCGTGAGCATCCAGATTCTTGCCCAGTGCCTTGGCATTTTTGACAATCTGCCTTGCGTAGGCCTCGCCAAATTCCAGCATTTCATACAGGGTTATGGCCAGAGGCGGCAGGGTATCCAGATGATGATTGCTGGATGACCCGGGAAAGGCCCCCCGGTCTATCCTCTGCCACAAGTTCCCCGGCATATTGCTCAGGATGAGCCCGCGCTGCGGCCCGGGAAAGGTCTTGTGCGTTGAGGCCACCAGGATGTCCGCACCCTCGGTCAAAGCGTCCTGGAAGGCCTTACCGGCGATGAGCCCTAAAATGTGCGCCGCATCATAAATCAAGATGATGTCTTTCTCCCGGCAAATTGAAGCCAGTTCCCTCACCGGCTCCGGGAATAAAAAGAGGCTTTTGCCCAGGATTAAGACCTTAAGCGGAAATTTGGTCCAGCGGGAAGTATGGCGGTGGATGAGGTCCAGGGCCTTCTCCACATCGGTATGATAGCCGTCCGGGGTGAGGGGGAATTCCAGAATATGCTGGGTGAATTTTCCTACCGAGCCGGCGCGGTGATGGCTGATATGCCCGCCGCCAGGGGTGGAGTTTACCAGCACCGCGATATTGGGCCGGACGAATCTGGAGAATACGGCCTCGTTGGCGTTGGTGCCGGAGACGGGGCGGACTTCACTATGAGCGCAGTTAAAGAGGGCCTTGACATATTTTTTCACCTCGGCCTCAACTTCATCTATGTATTCGGTGCCCTGATAGTAGCGCTCGCCCGGATGTCCTTCGGCATAGCGATGGGTGAAGTCCGAGCCCATCACCTTGCGGGCGCGATTGCTCATCACATTCTCGCTGGCGATGAGATTTAGGGTCCTAAGCCGCCAGTCGTTGTTCCTCCCCACAATCTCCTCAACTTCGCAGACCTGTTCCTCGTACACGGCTTCCTCCTTGTTATGGAGATGATTAGACCTGGCGCATTTCTTGGGCGAGTTCTTTCATTTTGGCCAGGGTGAAAGTGTCCTTTTTAATCTCTTTTATGGCCTGGGCTAAGCGTTCTACCTGGTACTCAAAGGCCTTTTTGCCCTTTTCCGCGGTGGCCGGCTGGGCGTCCCCGGCGTATTGTTCCGGGTATCGGCTATACCAATCTACCGGCGTGTAGGCCGGAAGTTTCGGCACATCCTGGGGCTGGCCCGGCTCTTTGGGCAGTGCCTTCATATCGCAGGCTTCAGGATATAGGAAAAGGGCCACACTGGTCTCCAGTTCCCCGGCGTGTGCCTCTGGAACCTTGGATTCCCGCAGGGCCTTTATGCGCTCGTCCGGGCCTAAGCGCAGCATATAGGCCGCATAATCTTTCCCCTGATCCGCTAAGTGCTGCATCAAAAGCGGAAGCCAGAAGCGATTGCCCCCGTGCCCGCTATAGAGGATAATCTTTTTGAAGCCGTTTCGCGCCGCCTCATCACAGATATTTTCCACCACCTGCAATAAGAGTTCGGTCTTAAGGGAAATGGCTCCGATGCAATTTTTCGCCTCAATTACATAGGTGTAAAATAAAGGCGGAAGCACCACCGCCGGCTCTAACCTGGCGGCCTCTATGGCCTTTTTATGCACGGATAAAGTATCGGTTCCGGTGGGCAAATGTTCGCTGTGCTTTTCCAGACTCCCGATGGGCAGAATGGCTACTCCCTGGGCCTTTTCTCTGGCCCGGGCAAGTTTCGGCGCGGTCAAAAGTTCCCACTGCATCTTCTTGCTCCTTATTTTTAGATGAACCTTTGAGCGAATTTATCGGGCCTTCGCCCTTTTCGCAAACTTTTTGCACACGGCCTTAAAGGCCTTTATGACCTGTTTAATCAGTTTATCGCAGGGCTGGGCCAAAGGCGAGGCGGAAAGCGTAAGTTCTCTTTTCTGGCAGATTTCTTCGGCCACCGGCGAGTCACCCTTTTTATATTCCACCAGTCTTGCTGCATAAGGACAGGTCCAGGGACAGCCCTTGGTATAAAATGAGTATTCCTGATGCCGGGGGCGAAGATATATGGGCGTGGTGACATAATGCCCGATACGCACGCCGGCCTCACGCAACTGGGAGATGAATTCCTCGCGGTCCAGTCCGCCCAGTTCTTCCCCTTTGTAGGTAAGAGGAATCATATGGTAAGAGGGTTCCAGAAAGTCCGGCAAGTCCGGAATGCC
>LIZR01000069.1 GCA_001302825.1 Planctomycetes bacterium DG_23
ACCAAGAGCAAGGTATTCTGCGGCTGTGCCAACAAATTCGGCGCGCCGCCCAATACCCTGGTGTGCCCGGTCTGTATGGGCCTTCCCGGCTGCCTTCCCGTGCTCAATAAAGAGGCGGTGAACCTGGCCCTGAAGGCCGCGTTGGCCTTGAATTGCAAAATCGCTCCTGTAACCAAATTCGACCGCAAGAATTATTATTATCCGGACCTTCCCAAGAATTATCAAATCTCCCAGAATTATGTAAATCTGGGAAGCGATGGAGCGCTCGAGATTGAGGTGGACGGCGCAAAAAAGAAGGTGGGCATCCATAATGTGCATTTAGAGGAGGATGCGGGGAAACTCCTGCACGGCGAGGAGCCCGGCGCCAATTACAGCCTGGTGGATTTGAATCGTGCCGGCGTGCCGCTTCTGGAGATTGTTACCAAACCGGAGATGAAAAGCGCCGCCGAAGTGGACGCCTTTATGCACACCTTGCGGGATATGCTCATTTACCTGGATGTCTCGGCCTGCAAGACATCTCTCTGGCCGCTCGGGGTAGCGAAAAGTTGGGAAATCGGGTGGAGGTAAAGAACCTCAACTCAATGGACGCGGTGGTGAAAACCGTGGAGTATGAGATAAAAAGGCAGGCGGAAATCCTGGGGGGGGCTGAGGAAGTCGCCGACGCGCCAAAGCCGCTATGGCGACGGTGCGTGGAGCGGGAGACGAGGCTCTGGGATGAGGTAAATCTTATTACCACCAGGATGCGCACCAAGGAACTGGCCCACGATTATAGATATTTCCCCGAGCCCGACCTCGTTCCCTTAGTCATAAGCGACGAGTGGTTGGAAGAAATAAGGGCCAGCCTAATAGAACTGCCTCAGGCCCGCAAGGAGCGATTCATCAGCGAATACGGCCTTCCGGAATATGATGCTAAGGTCCTGGTGGCCAGCCGCGAGACCGCGGATTATTTTGAAGAAGTGGTGAAAGCCGGCGCCGAACCCAAGGCCGCATCAAACTGGGTGATGGGGGATGTGGCCGCCTGGCTCAACGCCCAAAAGATAGACATAAAGGACTTCAAGGTCTCACCCCCGATGCTCGCCGAACTCATCGGTTTTGTTGCCGAAGGCACCATAACCCACACGATGGCCAAAGAGGTCTTCTTAGAGATGGCTGAGAAGGAAAAAGAGGCCGAAGAAGTTATTAAGGCTCGCGGGTTAGTTCAGATAAGCGATGAGGCCGCACTTGGCGAAATTATTGATAAGGTCGTTTCAGAAAATCCGCAGGCCCTGAGCGACTTCAAATCCGGCAAACCGCAAGCCCTGCAATTTCTCATCGGTCAGGTGATGCGCGCCACCAAAGGCCAGGCCAATGCCCAGGTGGTGCAATCTATTCTCCGGAAAAAGTTGAAGTAGCAAACAAGCCTCTTACTGAGACTTTCTCTCCCTCCTGATGACATATGATTTAGGCCAGCCTTGCAAAAATCAATTTTTTTCTATTTTTTTCTTGACAAAATAAATTCAGGTATTAATATTTATTATGAGAGAGTAAAGATAAGGGAGGGAAAGATGCCTTCGACATTGACTACTTGCCCGGTTTGTAAAGGCCGCCTTCTTGCTGTGCGCTTAGAATGCACCTCCTGTGGCACAGCGGTTGAGGGAAGTTTTGAGACTTCAAGATTGGGCCAACTCTCCAAGGAGCAGCAGCATTTTGTGGAAGTCTTTCTGGAGAGCCGGGGAAATATCAAGGAGGTGGAAAAACGCTTAGGGATTTCTTATCCCACGGTGAGGAAAGAGTTGGATTTAATCCTGAAGGAGTTGGGGCTTAAGGCCGCTCGGCCGCCGGCGGATGTAAGCGAGGTTCTGGACGCCCTCTCCAAGGGAGAAATGACCGTTGACGAGGCGGTTGAGAAATTGCGTTAGGGCTGCAATGGAAGTTTTTGAAGCCAGTAAAGGCCTTGAAGATTTTGGGCGAAAAAGGAGAGTGAATTATGGATGAGGAGAGGATGAAGATTTTGAAGATGCTGGAAGAAGGAAAGATTAAAGCCGAGGAGGCCGAGAGATTATTGGATGCGCTGAGTGGAGGTGCGGCAGAAAAGAAACCATCCACAAAAAGGAATCGCTGGTTTAGGGTTCAAGTCCAGGAACGAGGCAGCGAAAAAGCAACGGTGAATGTGAGGTTGCCGCTTTCCCTCATCAAATTTGGAATGAAATTTGCCCCCAAATTAACCAAGGAAAAACTTGCACAGGCCAGTATTCCTATGGAGAGCGTGGAGGAGGCCATTGCTGCCTGGGAGTATGGTAAAGGGGAAACAATCGTCGAGGTCGAGGACAAAGAGGCCACGGTTAAGGTTTGGGTGGAATAATCTGCTCCATTTCTGTTATACGATGAGCCATTTGAGCACGGCCTTGGCGATGTGCAGGCGGTTTTCCGCCTGGTCAAAGACGATAGACCGAGGCGAATCTATCACTTCATCGGTTATCTCTTGACCACGATGGGCGGGCAGGCAGTGCATCACCAGGCAATTGCCCCTGGCGGATTTTAGAAGTGCCGAATTTACCTGGAAGGGGCCGAATATCTTTTTTCTTTCGGCGGCCTCGGCCTCCTGGCCCATACTGGCCCAGACATCGGTATAAACCACATCGGCTCCTTTCACCGCCTCTTGCGCATTGGTAGTCTTTGAAAAAACATCTTTCAAATCTCCTGGCACTACGGTCTTCAAAAACTCCACGAAATCATCACTTAGGCCATATCCTTCCGGCGAGGCCACAGCGAATTTGACGCCGACTTTTGCGCAAGTTATGGCCAGAGACCGTGCCACGTTATTCCCGTCGCCCACATAGGCGAGTTTCACATTTTCAAGGCGGCCCAGTTTTTCCTGAATGGTAAATAGGTCGGTTAAGGCCTGGCAGGGATGCAGATAATCCGAAAGCGCATTTATCACCGGGACCGAAGAATTCTGTGCCAGTTCCTCAATGGTGGAGTGGGAGAAGGTACGCGCCGCTATTCCATCCACCTGCCTTGCGGCCATCAAGGCGAAATCCTTGACTGACTCGCGCACCCCGAGGCCTATATCATCCCGGGAAAGATATACGGCGTGACCGCCGAGTTGGGTCATCGCCACCTCAAAGGAGATACGCGTTCTGGCCGAGGGCTTTTCAAAAACGAGCGCCAGTGTCTTGCCGCGCAGGAAATCTTGCGTTTCGCCCTTTCTCAAGGCCTCTTTCAAAGACAAAGTTTCCTGAAATAACGCCTCGATCTCCTCCTTGGTTAAATCGGCCGCCGAGACGAGATGCCGCGGGTTCACTCTTTCACCTCCTTTAAAACGCCTTCAAGAATCTCCAGGCCTTGGTCCAGCTCTTCTTTCTTCACTGTAATGGGGGGCATTAAGCGCAAGATGCGCTCCTGGGTGCAGTTTATGAGAAGCCCCCTCTCCATACATTGCTTTACTATTTTCTCGCCCGGGATGGCAAGTTCCATCCCCAACATAAGTCCCACGCCCCGGGCCTCTTTAACAAATTCGTATTTGGCCGCCGTTTCTTTAAGCCTGGTCAAGGCATATTCGCCGAGATGCCGCGCATTTTCCAGGAGGCTTTCCTCCTCTATGGCGCTGAATACGGCGCAGGCAGCGGCTGCGGCCAAGGGATTTCCGCCGAAGGTGGAGGCGTGACTTCCCGGGACGAGCCTTTCGGCAATCTCCGGTTTCGCTACTATCGCCCCTATAGCCATACCGCCGCCCAGGGCCTTGGCCAGGGTCATTATATCCGGCTCCACGCCGAAATGTTTATAGGCGAAATACTCACCCGTGCGGCCCATCCCGGTTTGCACTTCGTCCACGATGAGGAAAAGGCCGCCAGATGAGCAAAGGTCCCGCAGGCCCTGCAGATAGTCTCTTTTAGCAATATTTATCCCGCCCTCGCCCTGGATGACTTCCAGCATAATGGCGCAGGTTTCATCGTCAACGGCCGCACTTACGGCGGCAAGGTCGTTGAAAGGGACATAGGTGAAGCCGGCGGGCAAAGGCTCAAAGCCTTTATGATATTTGGCCTGGCCGGTGGCGGTGATGGCGGCAAGCGTCCTGCCGTGGAAGGAATTTTCCATAGTGATTATCTTGAATTTTCCCGGCGCTGAGGCGATGCGGGCAAGTTTGATGGCCGCCTCCACGGACTCCGCCCCGGAATTGCAAAAGAAACATTTTCCGCCGAAGGAATTCTTGGAGATGAGTTCGGCCAACTTGCCCTGGGGCAGGGAATAGAAATTGTTGGCGATATGGATGAGTTTTGCCGCCTGTTCTCTTATAGCGGCGACGACCTTGGGATGGCAGTGGCCCAGTCCATTTACTCCCCAGCCGGGGAAAAGGTCGAGGTATTTCTTGCCATCGGCATCCCAGACATAAGAGCCTTCTCCCCGCACCAGCACCACCGGGCTTCGGGTGTAATTGCCGATGACGAACTTTTCGAAAATTTCAATAGTCTCTTGCGTAGTCAATCTAAACCTCCTTATAGGATTTTATACTGAGGCTCCTTGTCTTCCCGCAAAATTAAAATACTTTCCATAAATCCTGTCAAGGCTTCTTTGGTTTGTCCAAATGAGTGAAGCAGCGATTGGCTTTTGAGGTCGGCGTCATTACTCCGTAACTACGGGGCATTGGGGAAGTGAATCCAGGAAGAGTTTGCCGTAGCGGCGCGTCAGGATGCGGGAGTCCAGCACCACCACGATGCCCGTATCCTCTTTGGTGCGAATTAGCCTGCCGAAGCCCTGCTTGAAACGCAAGACCGCCTCGGGCACGCTATACTTCCAGAAGGGGCTCATCCCCCGGGAGGCAATCTCCTCCAGCCGCGCCTCAACCAGCGGCTGGTCAGGCACGGCAAAAGGGAGCCTCGTTATTATCACATTAGATAGGGCCTCCCCCACCACATCCACCCCCTGCCAGAAACTATCCGTGCCGAAAAGCACCGAATTTATGTCCTGGCGGAATCTTTTGAGCATCAGCGAACGGGGCATTCCTTTTCCCTGACAGAAACTGGCCCAGCCCTTTTCCTCCAAAAACGGACGCACCGCATCGTAGGCCTTCTCCATCATCGCATAAGAGGTAAAAAGCACGAAAGCCTTACCCTGGGTCCTGGTGATATAATGCTTCATCTTTTCGGTGGCAGCAGGGAGAAATTCCTCATCATTGGGGTCGGGCAGGCCTTGAGCGATGAAGAGCGTGGCCTGGCGAGCGAAATCAAATGAAGAACCCAGTTTGAGGCTGCGGCACTCATCAAGCCCCAGCCGCTCCTTCAGGAAATCGAAGGACTCCCCGATGGCCAAAGTGGCGCTGGTGAGCACCACGGATTTTACCTGGTTAAATAGATAAGTTTTTAGCCGCTCGGCCACGGAGATGGGCGAAGAGACGAGACTCACCCGCGGTGCTCGTTTTTTTCTCCTGGTTACCTCTACCCAATAGACGAAACCTTCGGCGCCCTGGTCCACGAAACCCGCGATGGCCTCGGCGAAATCGGCGCATTTCCCGGCATAAAGAGTTAGGTCCAGTTCGTCCTCCTTGGTCTCGGCAGTGGAGCGCAGTTTCTTTATGGCCCGGGCCAGCCGATAAAGCGCCGGAGTGAGTTCGTTGGGGACGAAGCCGGCCTCACGAATGCGGCCGTTGGGCGGGGCCACCGTCGCAAGCCAGTCCATCACCCTCTTGAAGCATTCACTGGAGGCGCGTCGCGTCTCTTTCACCACTTCCTGCGCATCTTCCGCTCCTTCATACGCCAATAACCCCTTATGCCGCCGTTCGTCATAAAGCGAATTCAAAAGATAACTTATCTGTAGATTGGTTAGATAAAGCCCCAGATGGTCCGAGGCCACATCCTCCACCGAATGCGCTTCATCCAGAACCACCAGGTGATAAGGGGGAAGAAAGGAGGCCTCGGCGGCCTTAAGGGCGAGGTCGGCGAAGAAAAGATGATGATTTACCACCAGGATATGGGCGCTATACATCCGGCGGCGGGCGGCCTGATAGAAGCATTTCTTATAATATAAGCAGCGCCGGCCGCGGCAGGCCCCCTGCTCCGCGGAGACCTTATCCCAGACTTCGGGCAGGGGCTGGATTTCAAAGTCGGAAAGGGTGCCGTCGCGGGTAGTTTTGGCCCATTCGGCAATAGCCATAAGTTCCCGGATTTCCTCCGAAGTGTCAAAGAGGCGCGTTTGGCGTTTGATGGCCTGGTCCAGGCGGCGAATGCAGAGGTAATTGGTGCGGCCTTTGACCAGGACTGCGGTAAATTCAATAGGCAGTGTCGCCTGGAGGAAGGGGATGTCTTTTTCAATTAGTTGTTCCTGAAGGCTGATGGTATTGGTGGAGACGACGACGCGTTCTTTATGGGCCGTGGCCCGCTGGATGGCCGGGAGGAGATAGGCGAAACTTTTGCCCGTGCCAGTTCCGGCCTCAACGATGAGGTGCTCATTGGTTGCGAAGGCCTCCTCCACGGCCCGGGCCATCTCCAGTTGCTCTGGCCGCTCCTCGTAACTCTTGAGCCTTCGGGCTACCAGGCCCTCAGGCCCCAGGATTTCTGTTATCTGCATAACTTTACTTCCGCACTACAGGCTATCTGCAGCGGCCCCTATTCGGCCTCGACCGGAACGCCGGTAAATTCCTCCACCAAGCCCACATTCTCCTCCACCTCTTCTGGAAAGGTCATCCCCACCACCAGAAAATCCGTGGGCTTTATGGAATTTAAGGCCAGTTCAAAGGCCTCCGGCGGAGCAACCCGGCCCGAACCCAGAATCTTGAAGGCCAGCACCGGCCTGGGCGTGGCCTTAATGGACTTGGAGACGCGCTCCGGCGCGGCCCGGCAGAAAAAGCCGAACGAGTTTATGGTCTGCATATGGAAGTCCACCTCATAGTCTCGTTCCAGACAGATGTCAATGACCTCGGGGGTATGCCCGCCCACTCCGGCCATAAATCCCAGGTCGTGAATTTGTTTCAGATAATCCGGAAGTTCCCGGATGATGCGCTTCTCCAGGTCCATCAAAGGGTTTTTGCCGGAATCAATATTGGCCCCGCGGATGTAGATGGCGATGGGCTTATGCTGAGCAATTTCTTCAATGCTTTTGGCTTGGCCGCCGCGCTCCGGCGCAGTCTGGGCAATGAAGTTGAGGCGCGCCCCCGTCTTTTGCTCATACGCATCCAGGATATTGAAGATAATGTCATCGCCGCGGCCCTGGATAGCATTTATACCCAAAGAGGCGCATTTTTGCAGGAGAGCCACGCTATTTTCCACGGTGAGGAAGCGGCGCATCCATAAGGTCTTGGCCTTTGAATAGTGGGATATGCCGCAAAAAGGCCCCCCGCCAATGATGAGCCGTCCCAGTTCATACTTCCCGAATTTCGCCGTCGGTAGCATCATCTGCTCCTTTCTTTCCTGAAGAATTATCTGCCTCCAAAAACCTTTGTCTCGCCTGTCTCTTTGTCCACCGAAACACCAAAATGTTGATCGCCCCCTAAGTAGTCAACCGCGCGCTTGAGTTCAAAGTAGAAGTCCCACTCCGGACGGCCTTGAAAAGTTGCCTCCGAAATTTGGAAGTAATAATCATCAACTTTATATCCTGCTTTTGCCGCAGCCTCTTTGGCCAGTGCTATGGCCTCGGTTTTTGATATCTTAGCCTGGATAGGCGGCGTTGGTGGGGACAATGGCTTGGGTTTCGGTCTTTCTCCCCTGTAGGGCTTCAAAATCTGAGGAACCAAGAAAACGGAGATAATCGCCAAGCAAATCAATAAAGCAAGGGCTTTACTCTTCGTCATTCTTTCAACCCATAAGTCTCTAAGATTATATCCCTTCTTTTGATGAGAATGTCCACGATGTAATCTTCATCTTCCTTGCGGCTATACCGGGCGGCCTCCACTGCGGCGCGGATTTTTTCATCGGTGAACCCGGCGATTTTTTCAGCCATCCAGCGGGCATCCTCATCGGTTATCTCCTCAAAGGCGGTGTTGGGATAGTTCGGCTCCCAGCGCTTAGGGTCGTAGTTGGCATCAAAAAGCCCCACCGCCGGGCTGAAAGGTCGGGCATTCTTATCATAAGGCTCTTTATCCAGGTCAAAAGTAAATACATCGGTGAAAAATTCCTCAAAATCCCAGATATTCTCCCAGCCGGCGGAAGGGTCTTTGGGGCCGCCGCCCGCGCTTCCCAGAGAGCAGTTGAAATCTATGAGATAATTATATGCCACGCCGTCTCTCCACGCCACCAAGGTATTGGCATCCTTGCAATCGGTATTATTTATCCAGCCCTGCGCCACCTTGAGCGCTCGAAGTTCCCGGCGATGGATGTGATTATTGTATCTGAAAAAACCCAGAAGTTCCCCTTCCAGGAACTTGCTGGCCATCGCTCGTTTGCCGTCAAAGCGCTCATCTCCGGTTCCTTCAACCGTTATCAGGTACATCTCGGGCACATAATAGCCCAGAGCATAGAGGATGCGGTTTCCCACGATTTCTGCGCCGGTGGCCAGTTCCGGATAGCCAGGCGGGTCGAATTTGAATAGATACATCGTGCCCTGTTCATCACGGCCGAAAAACCCCGGGGAGATCCCGGTTTCTTTCAATTTGGTGATGGAGATTTTCCCCACCGGCCCCGGACCCTGGCAGGACCCGAGGCGAATTTCTTCCGGCGTCATTGCCGCAACATCCCGATTAGTATAGAAGGAGTTATCCGGCACTTCGCCGTTCTCATCTATATCTATGGCCTTCTTGGGGCGGCCGATGAGTTTGCGGAAGACGCGTTCGGGATTAAGCAACTGCTGGCCCTGGTAGAAGAAGGTATATTTCATCCAGTTGACGAAGGCGGATTCCTCGCGCTTTTTGGGTTTGCGGGTGATATAGCCGGCCTCATAGCGCGCACTCGTTGCACAACCGGAGAGCGCCACAGCGATGAACAAAATAGCGACTGACTTTTTCATTTGGTCCCTCTGGAGTGAGACTCAGAGAAATCCTTGGGGACTTGGATTAAGGGACTTCTCTCATCCAGCGGCTGGCCGGTGTTTTTGTAAACAATGATAAGGGCGGCAAGGAGCACATTGCCTAATAATGCCGAAATAATCAAAGACAAAGCCGGTAGGACGCCCCTGAGCGAGAGTGGATGCGGAGAACCTTCAGGTTTAGTCAAGTTTAAGACTCGCGAAAGCCAGTACCAACCAAAGGTAAAGTAGGCCCAAAGGAAAGTTAAGCAAGTTATAGTGGGGTAGTGTAGCAGGCTTGTCTTTATGTAAATATAAATCCCCTTGAATATCTTGCGAAATCTGACATGCACTAAAATGGCCGGTACTAAATATACACATGGAGACAGTATAAAGAAATATGCATCTCTTGCGAATGTCAGGCCTGCGACCCCCTTGTGAAGAAAGCCACCTACGATGACCGTAAAACACATACCTGCGAAAACAAAGCATAGGGTAAACGCAAGCATCCTTAAGCCGTATTTCCAGGAATCTCTGAAGAAAGAAGATAGCGAAATGGGCGTTTCCCATATTTTTCGGGCGATAAGTCCCAAGACCCCCATAGATATAAAAAGGCCTAAGAACGCTGTGCCTATCCCTACCCACACGCTGCGCACAAAACCGGCAGCGAAAGCGAGACCCGGGTAAATAAGAACCAAAGGCAGGATTTGGTAAACGATAATAAACGCCCTTTTCAGGATAGCAGCCGTTGCTTTAAGATTTGCTTTTTCGCTCATTTGCCCCATTATGCCTTAGACCGCGCTAATCCAAACCCCTGGCATATGTATTCATTCCCACTTTACCAAAACAGAATTTTACCAAAATAGGCTGGCTAAAATCAAGGGGAATTGAAGGGCTGCTTTGATTGAAGTGATTCGCCCGTGCTTCTATTTTCTCCTCAAAAGCCAGAAAATCAGCGTGAGGATGATGCTGACTATTATGCAGGTGGCCAAGGGGAAATAGAAGGTGAAGTTTTTGCGGCGGATGAGGATGTCGCCGGGAAGCCGGCCCAGGAAAGGAATCTTAGCGCCAAGAAGCACCATTACCCCCATACCTGCAATAACAAGCCCGAAAAGGATGAGAATTTTGCCTAAAGAACTGAGTTCTGGCATCTTTATCTCCCTTATCGTCTTCTTTTAAGGCTAAGTGTCATTTGAACCAGAAGCCCTGCGGCAATCAGCGCGGCGCCAAAGACAAAGGGACTCATCATTCGCCCGGTGAGAGCCGGCATGCGACC